>NZ_JBFBAS010000057.1:0-29949 GCF_040682335.1 Streptomyces sp. NPDC051219 | reverse complement strand
AACCTTCAGCATCGACATCCTCACTCCACCGATCAACCCTTAACTTCATGGCCTTGGCCTAAAGGCCGGGATTCCCTGCGAAGAACAAGGGATGGGCCAAGAGGTCGGGCGCCGTAGGGAAGCACGCCGCCGGCAGCACCCTACGTGCACCCAACTACCGCTCATGAAGGGGGAGTTGACAATCCCGCGTCAGCGCTCCAGAACCAGAGCCAGCCCTTGGCCGACACCGATGCAGAGCGCCGCGAGGCCGGTGCCCGAGCCGGCCGCGGCGAGCTGGTGGGCGACCGATCCCGCGAGCCGGGCGCCTGAGGCGCCGAGCGGGTGGCCGATGGCGATGGCGCCGCCGCGCGGGTTCACCACGGCGGGGTCGAGGTCGGGCCACTCGGAGAGACAGCCGAGGGACTGGGCGGCGAATGCCTCGTTGAGCTCGAAGGTGACCAGGTCCGGGAAGGAACGGCCGGCCTTGGCGAGCGCCCGCCGCACGGCCTCGACCGGTCCGAGCCCGAAGTGCTGCGGCTCGATGCCGGTGACCGCGGAGGTGCGGATACGGGCCAGCGGTTCACGGCCGGTTTCCCGCAGCCCCTCCTCGTCGACGAGCAGCAGGGCCGCCGCGCCGTCGTTGAGGGGGGAGGCGTTGCCGGCGGTCACCGTGCCCGACCCGCGGAAGACGGGCTTGAGCTTGGCGAGTGCCTCCATGGTGGAGGACGCCCGGATGCACTCGTCGGTGGCGAGATCCACGCCGTCGTAGGGGACCACCTCACCGTCGTACAGTCCGGCCGCCCAGGCCGCGGCGGCATTGCGGTGGCTCTCCAGCGCGAAGGCGTCCTGCTGCTCACGGGTGATGCCGTACTTGTCGGCGATCAGCTCGGCGCCCTCGCCGAGCGCGACGGTCCATTCCGCGGGCATCCGCGGGTTGGTCATGCGCCAGCCGAGGGTCGTGGAGTGGAGCTGCTGGTGGCCGGCCGGAAACGCGCGCTCGGGCTTCTGCAGCACCCAGGGCGCCCGCGACATCGACTCGACGCCGCCGGCGATCGCGACGGAGGCGTCGCCGAGGGCGATGGCCCGGGCCGCCTGGATCACCGCTTCGAGGCCCGATCCGCAGAGCCGGTTTACGGTGACTCCGGGGACGGAGACGGGGAGCCCTGCGAGCAGGACGGCCATACGGGCGACATCGCGGTTGTCCTCCCCGGCGCCGTTGGCGTCACCGAACACGACGTCGTCGATACGGGAGGGATCGAGTGCGGGAGTGCGGTCCACCAGGGCGCGCACTACGTGCGCGGCCAGGTCGTCCGGCCGTACCGAGGCGAGCGCACCCGCGAACTTGCCGATCGGGGTGCGGACGGCGTCGACGATGTAGACGTCGCGGATGCTCATCGGTTCTCTCCTGCGGCGGACTCGCGAACCTTGGTTCGCCCAGTGAACTTCGGTTCATATTCGATGCGCTCGCAGTCTCCGTCCCCCCGCAGGACCATGTCAACGGCCCCCGCCCTGGTGCCCGCCCCCCGGCTCCGGAGGTCAGCTCGACTCGCGGTGGACGGCCCGGGCAGCGATGAGGTCGTGCTGTTCAGGTACCGCGCCCGGGTCGCGCACCGCGCGGTCGACCAGCGCCGCCAGCCGGTCGCCCGTGGACATCTCCACCTGGACGGTGCTGAGCCGCGGCCGCAGCAGGGTGCCGAGCAGCAGGTCGTCCGCGCCCATCACGGCCGTCTCCCCCGGTATGCCGATGCCGGCGTCCTGCAGGGCGCGCATGAGCAGCATCGCGTACTCGTCGTTGTACGCGAACACGGCGTCGAGACCGAGTCCACGCCACCGCGCGGCGAGGGCGGCGGCCGACTCCTCCGTATAGCTCAGCGCCAGTGGCTCGATTTCAGCGCCGCTGCCGGCCACGGCCTGCCGCGCACCCTCCAGCCGCGGGGCGGAGAACATCTCCAGGCCGGGCTCGGCGGGCATGATCACGCCAATCCTGCGGTAGCCGTGCTCCAGCAGATGGGCGGCCGCGCAACTGCCGACCTCGCGCTGGTCCATGACGAGGGCGTGGGCGCCCTCCACCCGGGAGGGGCCCAGTGTGATCACGGCGCGGGCCCCCGAGCGCTTGAGCACCTCGACGTTCTCCGGGGTGAGGGTGATCTCTCCGAGCGAGATGACCGCGACCGGCCGCAGCTCCGCCCACGCTCGCGCGGCCTGGTCACCGTTGAGGCCGAGGCTGCCGTACTGGACGACGGTGTAGTCGAGTCGGCGCAGGGCCCATTGCAGCTCGTTGAAGAATCGGCTGAAGAGCGGGCCGACCGGCACGTGCGAGGTGGGCAGCAAAACGATGCGGGTGTGGCCCGCGCGCAGGCTGCGGGCCGCCGCGTGCGGCACATAGCCGAGCTCCTCGGCCGCCTCGCGGACGCGCCGGCGGGTCGGCTCACTGATCCGTACGGCCGAGGTGTTGTTGAGGACGTACGACACGGTGGCCCGGGACACGCCGGCCAGCCGCGCGACATCGGCACTGGTCGGAATCGAGCGGGCGGCCGGCGGCTTCGGTGACTGAGACATTGCGCCGGCATCCTTCCAGACCGGCCTGGGCCGGGATCTGCCGGATGGCCGGAAATGGGCCCTCCCATCGGCGACACTTCAGCGGTCCATCCACCCGCTTGCCACGACAGTCCGCCGAAGTGCATGGCTGGCAGCCCGGCCCCGGCTAGTGTTCTTGACTACCGAACGGTAACGGGGAGGTCCGGTGTCGGAAACACGCGCTGCGGGTCTGGTCGACATGGTCCGGTTGCTCGCCGGGGGCCAGGTGTCCGCACGGGAGCTGACCGAGCAGACACTTGCCCGGATCGAGGCCGCGCAGCCCTCGCTCAACGCGTTCCGCATCGTCCGCGCGGAGGCCGCGCTCGCCGAGGCGGACGCCGCCGACACGCTGCTCGCCGCGGGGGAACGGCTGCCCCTGCTGGGCGTACCGGTGGCCGTCAAGGACGACATGGACGTGGCCGGGGAGCCCACCGCCTTCGGCTGTCCCGGGAACTTCCCGCCCAAGACGACCGACAGCGAGGCGGTACGCAGGCTCAGGGCGGCCGGCGCGGTCGTCATCGGCAAGACCAACACCCCGGAGCTCGGCCAGTGGCCCTTCACCGAGGGGCCGGCCTTCGGCGACACCCGTAACCCCTGGGACCCCGGCCACACGCCCGGCGGTTCGTCGGGCGGGTCGGCCGCCGCGGTGGCCGCCGGCCTCGTGCCCGCGGCGCTCGGCTCCGACGGGGCGGGGTCCGTCCGGATCCCGGCGGCCTGGACGCATCTCGTCGGCATCAAGCCGCAGCGCGGCCGCATCTCCACCTGGCCGGACGCCGAGTCGTTCAACGGGATCACGGTCAACGGCACCCTCGCCCGTACGGTCGCCGACGCCGCGTTGCTGCTGGACGCGGCAAGCGGGCAGCACGCCGGGGACCTTCACCGGCCGGCCGCCATCGACGCGCTCGCCGCGGCCGGCCGCGAGCCACGGCGGCTGCGCATCGCCCTGTCGTTCCGGATGCCGTTCACCGCGACGCCCAAGCAGCTCGCCCCGGAGGTCCGCAAGGCGGTGGAGCGGCTGGCCGGCCGGCTGGAGGCGCTGGGCCACGAAGTCGTGCCCGCCGACCCCCGGTACGGGCAGATCGGCCTGACGTTCGTACCCCGCGCCACCGCGGGCGTGCGCCAGTGGGCGGCCCGGGTGCCGGACCCCGCGCTGCTCGACCCGCGGACCCGGGACGCGGTCCGGCTGGGCGGTGTGCTGGGCGGCGGTCCGCTGCGGGCGGCACGCCGGGCGGAGGCGGTTCTGCAACGCAGGGTCGGGGAGATCTTCGGCCGGTTCGATGTGGTCCTGACCCCGACCACCGCCACTCCCCCGCCCCGTATCGGTGCCATGACCCGGCTGAACGGCCTGCGGACCGACCGGGCGATGATCGCGGCGTGCCCGTACGCCTGGACCTGGAACGTACTGGGCTGGCCCGCCGTGAACGTGCCCGCCGGTTTCACTCCGGACGGTCTGCCGCTGGGCGCGCAGCTGCTCGGCCCCGCCGACAGCGAGCCGCTGCTGATCTCGCTGGCAGCCCAACTGGAGGCGGACCAACGGTGGTTCGAACAGTGGCCGAGACGCGCCCGCGAGGACGCCGCGTCGGTCTGAGCACAGCTCCCGGCATCAAGAGGATGCCGGGCCGGTCAGCCCGGCTTCATCGGCCGGGCACCTTCTGCTCCTCTGTCCCCCTCGGGGAGGGGCTCGAAGACCGGCAGCCTGAAGGACAGCAGCCGGCCCTCCACCCGGAAGCCCGCCGCCGTCAGGGCGTCCGGGGAGGAGTCCCAGCCGTCACCGGAGAGCGTGGTCACCCGTTTCACCTGCGGGTGGCCGGCACGCAGCTCGTCGAGGAGGTGGACCGCCAGCGCGGTGGTCTCCGTGTCGCTGATTCCCGCCCGGACGAACCACATCGACACCCGCGGTCCCACTTCCACGGCGTGCACGACCGCGCGCAGCGTACGTCCGTCCCACAGCCCGGCAGCGAGCCCCGGAGCATCCGGGCCACTCAGCTCCGCGGCGACCCGGGCGTCGTCCCAGCCGCGCCCCTGGGAGCGGCGGTAGAGATCCACGTACGCGTGCAGGAGCGCACCGGAGGGCGGCAGGGTCAGCCTGACCGGCGCGGCCGGTGCGACGGGGTGCGCGGTACCCCAGGTGGCGGGCTCGGCGACCCAGAAGTGACCGCTCTCCCTCGCGGCTGCGCCCAGTCGCGACGCCACCCGGGCGTTCACGTCGTCGGGTGTGCCGAGCCAGCCCAGCCCGCTGCGGCCGAGCGCCCGCACCTCTTCGGCGGCTGAGCGGACCAGATACGCGTGGGTGGCGTCGTCGTCGGGGGCGGTGACCACCACGGCCATGATCGTCTCGGGGCCCTCGTGCTCGGTGTCGTCGTCGAGCATCACCCAGCCGACGGGTTCGGAGCCCTCGTACGCGATGAGGACGGGCAGCTGGGTGGGGCCGGTCCAGCGGGCGCGGAAGGCGGGGAGGTCCACCGGTTCGGCGGCCCAGGCCAGCATCCTGGCGTGCAGGGCGGGCCGCGTCCGTGCCGCTTCCGCCATGTCGTACACGACGCGCAGGGACTTCTCGCCTCGGGACACGGTTCCTCCAGGGCTGGTCGGTGCCTGACGCAATTGTGGCCCCGCGAGTCGCTTCCGCGCCGCGCAGCAGTGCCGCTGCCAAGGCGGCAGGGCCTACGGTGACCGGGTGACGACCTCTCTCGATGCTCTCGACTCCTCCGACAGCCCCGGACGTGCCGGCCCGGCGGCCACGACCGGGGCGGACCCCCGCGGGGTGGGTCGGGTGCGCACCTCGTACGCGCCGGACCGCGACGGCGATCCCGACCCGGGCGAGATCGTCTGGACCTGGGTGCCGTACGAGGAGAACGACGGCAGGGGCAAGGACCGCCCGGTGCTGGTCGTCGCCCGCGAGGCGGCCGGCACCCTGCTCGCCGTTCAGCTCTCCAGCAAGCGGCACGACCACGACCGTGAGTGGGTCCCGATCGGGGTGGGGCCGTGGGACCGGGCCGGGCGTGAGTCGTGGGTGGACCTCGACCGGGTCCTGCGCCTGCACGAGGCCGGAATGCGACGTGAGGCGTGCGCCCTGGACCGGCCGAGGTTCGACCGGGTCGTCCGACGGCTCACGGAGCGCTACGGCTGGACCTGATCCGCGAAAGCTTCGGCGAACGCCACACGAGTGGGTGAATCCGGTCGGCGGTCCAGTACACCGAAGACCACCCGGTCGAAGTGTCCGGAGAACCGGCCGTCACCCGTGAGCAGCGTTCTGAAGGCAGCAGCCACCTGCGCCGGGTCGTTCTGGAACACCCCGCAGCCCCAGGCTCCGAGCACCAGCTGCGGGTAGCCGCAAGCCGCGGCCGTCTCCAGGACCCGCTCCGCGCGGGCGGCGAGCACCGCCGGAATGCAGGCCGCCTCCTCGGGCTCCCGACGGCGGATCACTCCCGCGTTCGGCGCCGGGCAGGTGAGAAAGCCGGCGGTGTACGGCTCGTCCAGCAGCCTCCCCCGGTCGTCGCGGAACACCGGGACGGCCGGCGAGTGGATCACCCGGTCCGTGTAGAAGGCGCTGCGCTCCGCGCGGTGGTGGGCGTAGAAGTCGGGCACCCGCAGCAACGTGGGATACAGGGCCGAAGCCCGGCACAGCGCCTCTTCCTGGGCCTGCGCGCCGTTGACGTAGCCGCCGCCCGGATTGCGGGCGGAGGCGAAATTGAGGACGGCCACCGGTCCGGTGCGGGCCAGTCGGCGGGCGGCCAGGGTGCTGCTCTCGGCGGTGACCTCGAAGGCCGTGGCCGTAGGGGTGGCCGCGGCGGACAACTTGACCTTGGTCCCGTCCCGCCGCAGACCGGCGACGGGGACGGGGACGGGCTCCGGCCCGAACATCTCGGTGCCCGCCACGGCAGCGGCCACGGCCTCGGCGAGAGGCACCTCACGGCCGGACGGTGACCGGTATCCGCCGGCCTTGATGATCTCTTCGTTCTGCCGCGCGATCCCGCGCAGTCTGGCGCTCACCGAGGCCCTTCCCGACCGTTCATGCGAAAATCGTCGGAGATCGACTCCGTCGGACGCAAGTCGATTTCACTCGGCGAAGGGCACTCTTGTGCGATCCGGCGGCAGTGGCTTAGGTGGGTCGGAGCCGCTCGCCCCGGCCCGGGGCGAGCCCGGTCATGGTCTTCGACAGGAGGATCCGGCCATGCCAGAAGGCGACTGTACGGAGCGCCGCCACCAGATCGGCGAGACCGAGGTGGAGGCACTGCTCCGCTGCATCTGCTTCAAGACAGGCCCACCGCGCACCACCGGGGTCGAGCTCGAATGGCTCGTCCACGAGCTGCGGAGTCCGCGGCTCCCCGTCTCTTCGGACCGCCTCGAAGAGGCCTATCACGCGCTGCGGGCCGTGCCCCTGCAGTCCCTGCTCACCGTAGAACCCGGCGGCCAGCTGGAGCTCAGCTCGCTCCCCGCCTCCTCGCTGATGACCTGCATCAGATCCGTCTCCACCGATCTGGACGCCGTGCGCGGTGTCCTGCGTGGCCTCGGCCTCGCCCTGTCCGGCCTCGGCCAGGATCCCTGGCATCCGCCGCGCCGGCTGCTCCGCAAACCCCGCTACGACGCGATGGAGGCGCATTTCGACCGGACCGGCCCCGCGGGCCGCGCCATGATGTGCTCCTCCGCCTCCGTCCAGGTCTGCCTGGACGCCGGTTACGAGGAGCCCGGCCCCCTCGGTCACGGGCGCCGGTGGCGGATGGCGCACCTGCTGGGCGCGGTGCTCGTGGCCGCGTTCGCCAACTCGCCCGTACACCGCGGGCGCCGTACCGGCTGGCGCTCCACACGGCAGGCGTTCTGGGCGGAGATCGATCCGGTACGGGCCCTCGCCCCGCCCCTCGACGAGGAGCCGCGGGCAGCCTGGGCCACGTTCGTGCTGGACGCTCCGGTCATGTGCATACGGGCGGACGAAGGACCGTGGACCGTGCCGGACGGGCTCACGTTCCGGGAGTGGGTGCGCACCGGCGAGCCCCGTCCGCCCACGCGTGAGGATCTCGACTACCACATGACCACGCTCTTCCCGCCGGTACGGCCGCGCGGTCACCTCGAACTGCGCATGATCGACGCCCAGCCGGGCGAGAGCGGCTGGATCGTCCCCCTCGCGGTCACGGCGGCGCTCTTCGACGACGCGGAGGCTGCGGAGACCGCTTACCGGACCGTCAAGCCGCTCGCGGAGACGGCGGGCCTCCGGCCGGCTCCCCGCAACCCGCTGTGGATCAACGCCGCCCGGTACGGCCTGGCGGATCCCGAACTGCACTCCGCCGCCCTGGCCTGTTTCGCCGCGGCCGTCGAGGCGCTGCCGCGAATCGGCGCCTCCGCCGAAGTGCGGGACGCGGTCGTCGCCTTCACCGACCGCTACGTGGCGCGCGGCCTGAGCCCCGCAGACGACCTGTACTGGAAGGACGTCCAACCGTGAACGACCCCGGCATGACACCTCCCGCCACCACGTCCGTGCCCGCTTCGGCTTCGGCTTCGGCTTCGGATGCCTCCGCGGAGGCGTTGCGGCAGCGTGCGCTGCGCGCGCTCAGAACGGCGCGGGAACGCACGGGCGCGCTGACGGAGTGCGTGGAGGAACCCGATCTGACGGCGCAGCACTCGCCGCTCATGTCACCATTGGTCTGGGACCTCGCGCACATCGGCAACCAGGAGGAGCTGTGGCTGCTCCGGGCCGTCGGCGGCCGCGAGCCCATGCACCCCGAGATCGACCCTCTCTACGACGCGTTCGAACATCCCCGCGCCGAGCGGCCCTCCTTGCCGCTGCTCGCACCCGCCGAGGCCCGCGGTTACGCCCGCGAGGTACGCAGCCGGGTCCTCGACCTCCTGGAACACGCCCCGATGGAGGGCGGACAACTGCTCGACGCCGGCTTCGTCTTCGGGATGGTCGCCCAGCACGAGCAGCAGCACGACGAGACGATGCTGATCACACACCAGCTGCGGCGCGGGGACGCGGTGCTCAGCGCGCCCGAGCCGCCCGCGCCGGAGCGTGCTGCGGTGCCCGCCTCCGAAGTGCTGGTGCCCGGCGGCCAGTTCACCATGGGGACGTCCACCGAGCCGTGGGCCCTGGACAACGAGCGTCCCGCGCACCACCGCTTCGTACCGTCGTTCTTCATCGACACACTGCCGGTCACCAATGGCGCGTACCAGCACTTCGTCGCCGACGGGGGCTACGAGGAGCCCCGTTGGTGGGCTCCGCAGGGCTGGGAGCAGATCCGCAAGCACCACCTGACCGCGCCACTGTTCTGGCGCCGTGAGAACGGGCAGTGGCTCCGGCGGCGCTTCGGCGTCGTCGAGCCCGTGCCGGCAAACGAGCCAGTCATGCACGTCAGCTGGTACGAAGCGGACGCCTATGCCCGCTGGGCGGGCCGGCGGCTGCCGTCCGAGGCGGAGTGGGAGAAGGCGGCGCGCCACGATCCGGCGACCGGCCGCTCGATGCGATACCCGTGGGGGGACGGGGATCCGACGCCCGAGCGGGCCAACCTCGGACAGCGCCATCTGCGGCCGGCCGGGGCCGGCAGCTATCCGGCCGGTGAATCGCCGCTCGGGGTCCGGCAGTTGATCGGCGACGTGTGGGAGTGGACGTCGAGCGATTTCATGCCCTATCCCGGCTTCGCCGTGTTCCCGTACCGGGAGTACTCGGAGGTCTTCTTCGGCAGCGCCCACAAGGTTCTGCGCGGGGGGTCCTTCGCCGTGGACCCGGTGGCGTGCCGAGGTACGTTCCGCAACTGGGACCTGCCGGTCCGGCGCCAGATCTTCTCCGGCTTCCGGACTGCGAGGGATGTCTGATGTGTCGTCATATCGCATACCTCGGCCCGTCGGTGCGGCTCGGCGAGCTGCTCGTCGACCCGGCACACAGCCTGTTCCGCCAGTCCTGGGCGCCTCGCCGGCAGCAGTACGGCACCGTGAACGCCGACGGGTTCGGCGTGGGCTGGTACGCCGAGGAGGATCCCGTCCCCGGCCGCTACCGGCGGGCCGGGCCCGTTTGGGCGGACCCGTCCTTCGCCGATCTGGCCCGGGTGGTGCGCAGCGGCGCGCTGCTCGCCGCGGTGCGGGACGCCACGGTGGCGGGCGCCGACCAGGAGGCCGCCGCCGCGCCCTTCACCGACGGGCCCTGGCTGTTCAGCCACAACGGCGCGCTGCGCGGCTGGCCCCGGTCGGCGGAGCCGCTCGCCGCGGCGCTGCCGCCTGCCGCACTGCTGTCCCTGGAGGCGCGCAACGACTCGGCGCTGATCTGGGCGCTCGTACTGCACCGGCTGCGCGCCGGCGACGAGGCCGGGCAGGCGCTCGCCGACACGGTGCGCGACCTGGCCGCGGCAGCACCCGGCTCACGGCTCAACCTCCTGCTCACCGACGGCGAGACGATCACTGCGACCACCTGGGGCGACACACTCTGGTTCCGTGCCGAACCCGGCCGCCGCACTGTCGTCGCCTCCGAGCCCTACGACGACGATCCGCACTGGCGCGAGGTGTCCGACCACACACTGCTCGCCGCCACCCGCACCGACGTTCTGCTGACCCCGCTCAAGGAGCCTTCCGCGTGAGCCCCTTCCTCATGACCCGCACCCTGCCCGAGCACGCCACCGAGGCCGACCTGCGCGCCGACGTGCTGCACGGGCTGACCCGCACACCGAAGGCCCTGCCGCCCAAGTGGTTCTACGACGCCCGGGGCAGCGAGCTGTTCGAGGAGATCACCCGGCTCCCCGAGTACTACCCCACCCGCGCCGAGCGGGAGATCCTTCTCGCGCGGGCTCCCGAGATCGCCGCCACGACCGGCGCCCGCACGCTCGTCGAGCTGGGCTCCGGGTCTTCCGAGAAAACCCGGCATCTGATCGAGGCGCTGCCCGGGCTGCACTCCTACGTGCCGGTCGATGTGAGCGAGAGCGCGCTCACCGGCGCGGCCGAGGCACTGCTGGCCGAGCACCCGGGACTGTCCGTGCACGCGCTGATCGCCGACTTCACCCGCGGTCTCGCACTGCCGGGTACGCCGGGCCCGCGGCTGGCCGCGTTCCTGGGCGGCACGATCGGCAATCTGCTGCCCGCCGAGCGGACCGCGTTCCTGAAGTCCGTACGGTCCCTGCTCTCCCCCGGCGACGCCCTGCTGCTGGGCACCGACCTGGTGAAGGACGAGGCCACCCTGGTGGCCGCCTACGACGACGCGCAGGGTGTCACGGCCGCCTTCAACAAGAACGTGCTGGCCGTCGTGAACCGGGAGCTCGACGCCGATTTCGACCCGGCCGACTTCGAGCACGTGGCCGTGTGGGACAGCGAACAGGAGTGGATCGAGATGCGATTGCGGGCCCGCACCGCGCTGACCGCCAAGATCCGGGAGCTGGATCTGGTGGTGCACTTCGAGGCGGGTGAGGAGATGCGTACCGAGGTGTCGGCCAAGTTCCGTCAGGAGGGGGTACGCAGCGAACTGGCCCGTGCGGGCCTGGAGCTGACCCAGTGGTGGACCGATGAGGCAGGCAGGTTCGCGCTGTCGCTGGCGACCGCCGTCTGAGCCGCGCGCGCGAGGGCGCGGCGGTCGGGATGGCGGCCGACCGGGATCCGGGGCAGCAGTGTGATCTCGGCGACCAGCCCGCCGGCCGCCGCGACCCGCCACAGTGACGCGGGCAGCGAGTCGTCGCCCACGAAGGCCGCGGCGGTCGCGCGCCCTCCGCCGGCCAGCCGGTAGCTGATCCGCACCGGCTGGACGGGCACCCCGGCGTCCAGCGCGGCCTGGAAGGCGGCGGGCCGGAACCGGCCCTGCTGGCGCCCGCACCACGTACTGCCCTCGGGGAAGACGACCACCCGCGAACCGGCGCGCAGCGCGCCGGCCATCCGGGCGACGGTCGCGGGCAGGGCGCGCAGCCGGTCGCGTTCGACGAACAGGGTGCCGCCGCGGGCGGCCACCGGGCCGAGAACCGGCCACCGGCCGATCTCGCTCTTGGCCAGCATGCGGCCCGGCTGCACGGCCGCGATCAGGGGGATGTCCAGCCAGGAGATGTGGTTGGACACCACGAGCATCCCGGTGCCGGCCCGGTGCGCGGGATGCCCCAGGACCCGTATCCGTACCCCGAAGGCACGGACCACGGCCTGTGCCCAGGTCCGGGTGAGACGGTCGCGGTGAGCCGCGGGCAGCCCTCGGACGGCGGGACAGAGGAGTACGCCCGCCAGGACGAGGGTGACTCCCGCGAGCAGCCGCGCCACTGCACGCGGCACTCCGGCCGACGGCCCCCGGTGCTGTGCGCACACCCGTGGGCTGCACGGCGCGCTGGGCAGCCAGGCGCTCATGACGCCGGGGCGAGCGAGAGGAAGTGCCGCAGATAGCGCGGGTTGGTGCGGCGCAGCGAGAGCAGGACGTACAGGTCGGCCACGCCGAACTCGGGGTCGTGCGCGGGCTCTCCGCAGACCCAGGCGCCGAGCCGCAGGTAGCCGCGCAGCAGGGGCGGGATCTCGGTGCGCGCGGGGATGGTGATGCCCTCGGGGGTCCACGGCCGGTGCGGGGTGACGCGGTACTCCTCGGGAGAGAGGTTCTTGGCCAGGACCGTGTCACGGGTGCCGGCGGCCAGGGTGCCGCCGTCGGCGAGCGGTATGGAGCAGCAGCCGGCCAGCCAGTTGTGGCCGGTACGGACCATGTAGCGGGCCAGGCCCGCCCAGATCAGGCCGATCACGGCGCCGTTGCGGTGGTCCGGGTGGACGCAGGAGCGGCCGACCTCGACCAGGTCGTCGCGGACTCCGGCGAGCCGGCCGAGGTCGAACTCGCTCTCGGAGTAGAGCCGGCCGGCCACCGAGGCGCGCTCCGGGGGCAGCAGCCGGTAGGTGCCGACCACCTGTCCGGTGCTCTCCTCGCGCACGAGCAGGTGGTCGCAGTAGGCGTCGAACGCGTCGGAGTCCAGGCCGGGCTCGGGGCCGGTCAGCCGGGCACCCATTTCGCACGCGAACACCAGGTGCCGCAGTCGCTGGGCGGCCCGGACATCGGCTTCGTCGCGGGCGAGCCCGACGACATAGCCGGAGTGGGACCCGGGAAGGGCGGACGGAGCGGGGGCCGGTGCGGCCGGCGGGGCGGAGACGGCCGGCTGGGCCGGTGCGGGGGTGTCGGTGGTCGTGACGGTGACGGCGGTCATGGCGCTCTCCTGGGCCGGGCGGGTGCCAGGCCCGTGGGTGACGGCCTGGCTCCCTACTTCTTCCGTGGCCGGCTGGACTCGACGTGACCTTTTCGGGGAGCGGGGATGTGCGGCTGCTGAATGGCCGGAATCAGCACATCCCGATCACAGCTGCGCACGGGCGGGCGGCGCGGGGTGATGTCATGGGGCGAGGACCGAGCTGATGGTCGACGATGCGGTCCTGGCCGCCTGCTCGGGTTCGCCGCCGGTCAGTACGGCCGTCATGTACGGCTTGATCGGATTGTGCGCCTCGACCTGCGCCCACCGGCCCGACTTGGGGGTGGCACGGCCCTCGGCCGCGCCCGCGGCCATCGCGGCGGTGCTCTCCGTGCCGGCGATGACGTGTGCGAGCGTGGTCTTGTTCGGTACGTAGCTCATGGTTCTGGCGAGCTCGGTCTGCCACTTCTCACCGGCGAGGGCCTCGATCACCTCGATCGCAGCATCCCGGTGCCGCGTCGATTCGGGGATGACGAGGTCGGAGCCTCCGGTGAAGACCGCGCCCGGCTTGGCGGCCGTCTTGCCCGGGACCGGGAAGAACCCCAGCTTGCCCTTGAGCCCGGGGTTGGCCTCCTCGATGATCCGCGCCGAGCCGGGCGGAGCGATGATCTGCGCCACGTCGCCACGCGCGAAGACGTCGGTCTGCGGTGGCGTCTCCTCGTCCGCCTCGGCGGGCCCTTCGCCCAGGGCGTGCAGCTTCTTGTAGAAGTCCATGCCTTTCAGTGCCGCGGGGGTGTGCAGTGCTCCGGCCCACTCCCCGCCGCGCTCCTCGGCGAGGTCGCCGCCCTCGTCCCAGATGAACCCGGACAGGACGTACCAGTTCTGCCCGGCCAGGTAGATGCCCTGTGTGTCGCCCTTGTCGAGTTTCGCGGTGTCCTCGAGCCACTGGGCGCGCGTTCTCGGCGGTTGCACGATCCCTGCCCGGGCGAAGAGGTCCTTGTTGTAGATGACGACTCTGTTGGCGGCGTACCAGGGGATTCCGTACTGCGCGCCGTTGACGCTGCCCGGGTCGGAGAGGCCGGGGAGCCAGTCCTTGCTGCCCCAGTCCCGGATGGATTCGAGGGTGAGGTCCGTGAGGGTGCGGTTCTCGGCGTACCGCGCCACCTGGGTGTTGCCGACTTCGATCACGTCGGCGGTCTCCTCCCCCTTCAGCACCGCATCGATCCTGTCGCCGATGCCGGTCCATTCCTGGATCCGGATGTCGAGCTCGATGTCGGGATGCTCGTCCTCGAAGGACTCGGTGAACCGTTTCAGGAAGCCGTTGGAGGCGCTGTCCTTCATGAGCCAGACGGTGACGGTCCTGGTGTCGTCTCCGTAGCCGGGCAGATGGCTGCACGCTGACAGGGCAACGGCTGTCGCGAGAGCCGCGGCAGCGGCGAGGAAGCGGTTCTTCACAGAGGGCACCTTTTCCGACGGGACAGGACGTCGCGACCGGATGTGGCTGGAGAATCCGGGGAGTTGATCGCGTGTGGGCTCGAAATTGGCATGGACCAATGGGTCGGTCAAGGCCTGGCACGCATGTTTTCTTCACCGAAACGTCGCACCGCCTCCTTGTCCGGAGCTGTCGGTCCGAGCCGCGGAGCGGCAATCTGCTCGGGGTCCGCCCCGGTGACCAGGCAGCGGCGCTTACGCTGAAGGGGGCGGCAGCGATCGCCCCGCACGACGACGCCCGCACCGGACCGATCAGGGAGGGCCCCGCCTATGAGTTCGCCGTCCGTCCACGTCGCCGACTGCGACGGCCTGATCATTCCCTTCGCGCGCAAGGCAGATGCCGAGGCCGTGGCCGCCCAGTGGAACATCGACCACGCCACCGGGCCCTCGGACGGGCCGCACCGGCCGGCCACGGTGGTGGAGGTCGACGCGTGGCTCGGGGAAGGCGCGGTGTGGGAGCACATCCCCGGCTATGGGCTGATGTGGGCGGCGACCGTTTCGTACCTCCCGGACGGGGAGTGCGTCCGGGAGTGGCCCGTATCGGGCTGCTGGGCCTGGGAGTTCGAGGAGAACGACTACACCACCGCCGACGCGGAGTGGGTCACGCTCTACCGCCCCGGGCCGGACGCGGTCACCGACGCGCATGCCCGCGGCAGCGACCGGGACGCGGTCGCGGAGGCGTACACGATCGCCCGTGCCGAAGCGCTGCGCCTGTGCGGCGGACATCCGGACGCCAGGCCCTGAGCCGTCCTGAGCCCGTCAGTCAGTCGAAGTCGAAGAACGGACCCGTCAGAGTGAGCCCAAGGTCGTGGCCGGCGTACGAGAAGAACGCGATCAGCATCAGCGCGGCCCCCGCCAGCGCCATGTCCTTGAGGAACTGGATCATCTCCAGCTGCTTCGCCTGAGCGTCGGTCTCCTTCCAGAACGCGTGCATCAGAAGGGCGGTCGGGACCAGGAAGACGGCCAGCAGCAAAGCACCCAGGTCGGCCCAGATGCCGAGCAGCACACTCAGCCCGCCGACGACCAGCAGGACGCCGGAGCCGAGTGTCGCCGCCGTCGGCGAGGGCAGGCCGCGGGACGCGGCGTAGGCGGCCATCGGCTTCGTCTGAGTGAGGTGGCTGAGCGCCGAGGCGAGGAACAGAAGGACGAAGAGGATACGACCGATGAGCACGAGGATGTCCAACGTGACCTCCTGGATCGCAGGCAATTGAAACGCAACCGCCTATGACGATCTTACCCGCCCGACGGCCGCGCCACCCTGCGAGACCGGGCGGCCCCCCTCTCGCATGTGGCCGCCCGATGCGCTGCCGTACGTTCCAGAAGTGGGCGTACGTCTCAGAAGCGGGCGTGCGCGGTGATGTCCGCGCCGAACTCGTCGATCATCGCCGGTGTCACGGTGGGCCGGCACTGGGCGATCGCGGCGAGGTAGTCGGCGGTGCTCGCCCCGACCGGCGCCGAGTCGCCGGCCCCGCCGCCGATCGCCTCCAGGTCCCTTTCGAATGAGGCCTGGGCGGCGATCCGGGCCGCGTGCTCGATGTCCGCGGGGGTGAACAGCTCGCTGGCCGCCACGAGTTCGGCCACGTCCACGTCCCCCCGCCCGTCCGTGTAACGGGACCAGATCGCCGACCGGGCAGCGGTGTCCGGTGTGCCGATCGGGATCAGGTAGTCGAACCGTCCGGGGCGCAGGAACGCGGGGTCGAGCGAGCGGATGGAGTTGGTGGCGCACACCAGCAGCCGCTCGTCCCGCTCCCGGAAACCGGGTATGAGCTTGAGGAGTTCATTGGTCACGCCGTGCATCCCGCCGGGCTGGGCGGGCTCGGTGCGCACCGGCGCGATCTCCTCGACCTCGTCGATGAAGACGAGCACACGCTCCAGTTCGGCGATCCGCGCGAAGGCGCTGCGCAGTGCCGCCGCGAGGTTGCCCTCGTCGGCGAGCCGGGACGGCAGCAGTTCGACGAAGGGCCAGCCGAGCTTGGACGCGATGCCCCGGGCGAATGTCGTCTTCCCTGTTCCGGGCGGACCGAACAGGGCGATGGCCCGCGGCGGCCGGACGCCATGCCGGGCAGCACGCTCCGGTTCCGCCAGTGGGAGTACGACACGCCGTTCGATCAAATCCTTCTCCGCCTCCATGCCGGCCACCCCGGCCCACAGGCCGTTCGGCAGGAAACGGCCGCCCAGGTCTTCCAGCAGACTGGCCGCCGGGCCGTGCAGCGGCTCCACCTTCTCGAAGTACGCCACCGCGGGCTGCCGCGTGTACCCGGCGTTCAGTAGCCCCTCGCCGAGCAGTTCCTCCTCGGGCAGCACATAGGCGATCCGGCCGACCCTGGCGGCGACGAGCCGCCGCTCCAACTCCACCAGCAGTGCGCTCGCCAGGCCGCGGCCGCGCCAGGCCGAGGAGATGGCGATACGCATCACCCAGGCCCGCTCTCCGGCCACGCAGGCGAGTGCCGCGCCGATGGGGACGCCCTGGTGGACAGCCACCACGGCGGGCTGCCGGGAGGTCAGCGCGCTGATGCATTCGGCGAGTGAGAAGACCGACTCCTGGCCGAGCTCGGCCGTGGTGTCGATCAGGTGGACCACTGCGGCGAGATCGCTCTCGCGGTAGTCGTGGATCAGCCAGTTCACCGGTACCGCCCCTCATCTGTGCTGTTCCGGCGAGGCTAGGGGCGACGCCGCGGCTGATCTCCCCTCCACCGTGCACAATCGGGCGCTGAAAACCCTACGTTCCGTCGGTAGCCACGGCCGTGACCCTACTGCCCGCGACGCCTCGCGGACTGCCGTGCGGTGGGGCACGGTGGAATGACGCAGCAGCCCCACCCCCCGCTGGGAGAGCCTCATGTCCAACCACACGTACCGCGTGACCGAGATCGTCGGGACCTCCACCGAGGGGGTGGACCAGGGAATCCGCAACGGCATCTCGCGCGCCTCGCAGACGCTGCGCAATCTCGACTGGTTCGAGGTCGTCCAGGTACGCGGCCACATCGAGAACGGCCAGATCGCGCACTACCAGGTCACACTGAAAGTCGGCTTCCGCCTGGACGAAGAGGCCTGACGTCTCTCTGAGCGCCGCCCGGCCGGGGCAGTCTCAGGTCCGGCCCTCGCGCTCCTGCGCGTCCTTCAGCGCCTCCGACGTGGCCGCCCAGTCGGCCCGTACGACCTGGAATCCGGCCCGCTCCGCGGCCTCGCACACCAGCTCGTCGTCATCGACCAGCATCCGGACGTCCCGGCCCCGGGCCACGCGCCTCAGTACCTCCAGCTTCGTCCGGCGGGCGGGGCGCCGGTCGTCGTTGCGGCGCATCCACACTCTGCCCTCGGGCAGGCCATGGGCAGCGAGCCAGGCCAGCGTGTCCCGGCGGCACCGCTCCGGCCTGCCCGTCAGATAGGTGACCTCGCACTCCTCCGCGCTCTCCACCGCCATCCGCACGCCCGTGGCCAGGGGCGGGTCGGCCATGGCCGCACCGAAGAATCCCGTCCAGTCGCGCGGCCGCCGCTCCAGGAAGTGCTGGCGGTGTGCGGTGTCGGCGAGCGTCCCGTCCAGGTCGAATACGGCCAGCGGCCGCTTGGTCTCGATCACCCTCCTACCCTATGGATCCGCCCCACCCGGGGAATCCCGGGGCAGCCGGGACGTTGAACGGGTGTGACCACTTCGCTCGCGACCACCCGGTTCTCCGTACTGGACCGCTCCCGTACCCGTCAGGGGCATGACGCTCCGCAGGCCCTGCGCGACACCGTGCGGTTCGCCCGGTTGGCCGAGGCGCTCGGTTATCACCGTTTCTGGGTCTCCGAGCACCACAGCGTGCCGGGCGTCGCGGGTTCCGCGCCGACGGTGCTGGCCGCCGCGGTGGCCGCGGCGACCTCGACGATCCGCGTCGGTACCGGTGGCGTGATGCTGCCCAATCATCAGCCGCTGGTGGTGGCCGAGCAGTTCGGGGTCCTGGCGTCCCTCTTCCCCGGCCGGATCGACATGGGGCTCGGCCGGTCGGTCGGGTTCACCGACGGCATCCGGCGGGCGCTCGGCCGGGACAAGGACGACACGGAGGACTTCGCCGCGCGGCTCGACCAGCTCCTCGGGTACTTCCTCGGCACACAGAGGGCCCACCCGCAGGTCCACGCCCACCCTGCCGAGGGTCTGCGCGTACCGCCGTTCGTGCTGGCCACGGGCGAGGGCGCGCGGACAGCGGCCGACGCCGGCCTTCCCCTGGTCATCGGCGACGTGCGCGGCCAGGACAGGATGCTGCGGGCGATCGAGGACTACCGCCAGGCATTCCGGCCCTCGGTCTGGTCGCCGGAACCCTATGTCGTGGTCTCGGGCGCCGTCGCCGTGGCCGACACGCCGGAGGCAGCCCGGCGGCTGCTCGTTCCGGAGGCGTGGTCCCTGGCCTATTCGCGCACCCACGGCGCCTTCCCGCCGCTCGCTCCGGCAGCGGAGACCGAGGCCCGCACGATGACCGCCAGGGAGCGCGAGTTCTACGAGGCGGCGTTGCGCGGGCACGTGCACGGCACCGAGGAGCAGGTGGCGGCCGGCCTCGAGGAGCTCATCCGGCGCAGCGGCGCCGACGAGGTGCTGGTCACCACCAGTACGTACGACCGTGAAGGGCTGACCGACTCCTACCGGCGGCTGGCGGCCCTGTTCGGCGGGGCCGCCCGGAGCAGCCGCCCGGCCGCCTGCCCGGCCCAGCAGGCCGGGTGAGGGTGCTGCCGCCTTGAGCCGCCCGCCCTCCAGGAGGAAGCGGTGCCCGGGTCAGCGGCCGGCCTTCCGGGCCGCGCGCAGCCACTCCTTGTTCATCGCGGCTATCGACGGCAGCGGGATGCCCTTGGGGCAGGCCGTCGCACATTCCCCCGTGTTGGTGCAGCCGCCGAATCCCTCGGTGTCCATCGTGGCCACCATGTCGAGCACCCGGGTCTCCCGCTCCGGTTGGCCCTGCGGGAGGGAGTTCAGGTGGACCACCTTCGCGGAGGTGAAAAGCATCGCCGAGCCGTTGGGGCAGGCAGCCACACATGCGCCGCAGCCGATGCACTCGGCGTGCTCGAACGCCGTGTCCGCGACCGGCTTGGCCACCGGGGTGGCGTGCGCCTCCGGGGCACTGCCGGTGGGGGCTGTGATGTAGCCGCCGGATCCGATGACGCGGTCGAACGCCGAGCGGTCCACCACCAGGTCCTTGACGACGGGGAAGGCCGCGGCGCGCCAGGGTTCGATGTCGATGGTGTCGCCGTCGCCGAAGTGCCGCATGTGGAGCTGGCACGTGGTGGTGCGCTCGGGCCCGTGGGCCTGGCCGTTGATGACCATGCCGCAGGCGCCGCAGATGCCTTCGCGGCAGTCGTGGTCGAACGCGACTGGTTCGTCGCCCCGCAGGATGAGTTCCTCGTTGAGGCTGTCGAGCATCTCCAGGAACGACATGTCCTCGGAGATGTTCCTGACCTCGTACGTGGTCATGGCGCCGGCCTCGTCGGGCCCGCTCTGGCGCCAGATCCGGAGGGTGAGGTTCATGCGTAGCTCCGCTGGGTGGGGTGGACGTACTCGAAGGCGAGTTCTTCGCGGTGCAGGACGGGTGCGGCGCCGGTGCCGGTGAACTCCCAGGCCGCGGCATACGAGAAGGCGTCGTCCTTGCGTTCGGCCTCACCGCTCACCGTCTGGGACTCCTCCCGGAAGTGACCGCCGCAGGACTCGGTGCGGTGCAGCGCGTCCAGGCACATCAGCTCGGCGAGTTCGAGGTAGTCGGCGATGCGGTTGGCCTTCTCCAGCGACTGGTTGAGCTGCTCGCCGGTGCCGGGCACCTTGATCCGGCGCCAGAACTCCTCGCGCAGCGCCGGGATCCGCTCCAGGGCCTTGCGCAGGCCGGAGTCCGTGCGGGCCATGCCGCATTCGTCCCAGAGCAGTTCGCCGAGCTCCCGGTGGAAGGAGTCCGGGGTCCGGTCGCCGTCGACCGAGAGCAGGAGATGGAGCCGGTCCTCGGTCTCCGCCACCGCTTCCAGGACAGCCGGATGGTCCGGCGGGATCTCCTCGTGCGCATGCCGGGCGAGGTAGTCGTTGATGGTGGCAGGCAGCACGAAGTAGCCGTCGGCCAGGCCCTGCATGAGGGCTGAGGCACCGAGCCGGTTGGCCCCGTGGTCGGAAAAGTTCGCCTCGCCGATGGCGAAGAGGCCGGGCACGGTGGTCTGGAGGTCGTAGTCCACCCAGAGCCCGCCCATCGTGTAGTGGATCGCCGGATAGATCCGCATGGGCACCTCGTAAGGGTTCTCGGCGGTGATCCGCTCGTACATCTCGAAGAGGTTGCCGTACTTCTCCTCGACCGCCTGCCGGCCCAGCCGGGCGATGGCGTCGGCGAAGTCGAGGTAGACGCCCTGACCGCCGGGCCCGACTCCGCGGCCCTCGTCGCAGACGTTCTTGGCGGCGCGCGAGGCGATGTCGCGCGGCACGAGGTTGCCGAAGGCCGGGTAGATCCGCTCGAGGTAGTAGTCCCGCTCGTCCTCGGGGATCCGGTGCGGCGGGCGCTCGTCGCCTCGTGCCTCGGGGACCCAGATCCTGCCGTCGTTGCGCAGTGACTCACTCATCAGCGTCAGCTTGGACTGGTGGTCCCCCGACCGCGGGATGCAGGTGGGGTGGATCTGGGTGAAGCAGGGGTTGGCGAAGTAGGCGCCGCGCCGGTGGGCCCGCCAGATTGCCGTGGCGTTGGAGTTCTTGGCGTTGGTGGAGAGGTAGAAGACGTTGCCGTAGCCGCCGGTCGCGAGGACGACGGCGTCGGCGAAGTGGGTGGAGATCTGCCCGCTGACGAGGTCGCGGGCGACGATTCCACGAGCCCGCCCGTCGATCACGATCAGGTCGAGCATCTCGGTGCGCGGGTGCATGACCACGTGTCCGGCGGCGATCTCCTTCGACAGCGCCTGGTAGGCGCCGAGGAGGAGTTGCTGTCCGGTCTGGCCGCGGGCGTAGAAGGTCCGGGAGACCTGGACACCGCCGAAGGAACGGGTGTCGAGCAGTCCGCCGTACTCGCGGGCGAACGGCACGCCCTGGGCCACGCACTGGTCGATGATCTCCACCGAGACCTGGGCGAGGCGGTGGACGTTGGACTCGCGGGCCCGGAAGTCTCCGCCCTTGACGGTGTCGTAGAAGAGCCGCCGTACCGAGTCGCCGTCGTTACGGTAGTTCTTGGCCGCGTTGATGCCGCCCTGGGCCGCGATGGAGTGGGCCCGGCGGGGTGAGTCCTGATAGCAGAACTGGACGACGTTGTAGCCCTGTTCGGCGAGCGTGGCGCCCGCCGCTCCGCCGGCCAGGCCCGTTCCGACGACGATCACGGTGTGCTTGCGGCGGTTGGCAGGGTTGACGAGCCCGGCCTCGAAGCGGCGGCGGTCCCACCGCTCCTCGACGGGTCCGGCAGGTGCCTTGGTGTCGGCGACCGGGTCGCCGACGGTGTAGGCGGTGTACGAGTTCATTTCAGCTCACCCATCCGGTCATCACGGCCACCGGGACGCTCAGGAATCCGATGGTCAGCGCGGCGGAAAGTGTGGCCGCCACGGTCTTCAGAGCCTTGTCGCGCCGGGCGTTGTTGGCGCCCAGCGTCTGCGCCGCACTCCAGAACCCGTGCCGCACGTGCAGGCAGAGCGCGAGCACCGCCACGATGTAGATCCCGCCGCCGTACCAGGTGGAGAAGGAGGCGACGACGTTCTCGTACGGCCTGCCGTGCACGGCGTTCGGGTTCACGGTCAGTGTCGTCAGGTCGAGGATGTGCCACACGAGGAAGAGACCCAGGATCACTCCGCCCCAGCGCATGGTGCGGGTGGCATAGCTCGCGCGCTGCCGCCTCCGCCGGTACTGCGTCGGCCGGGCGGCGAGGTCGCGGCGGCTGAGCTGGTACGCCGCCACCGCGTGCAGCACCACCGAGGCGACGAGCGCGACTCTGGCGATCCATAGGAACCACTCGTGGTGAAGGAGTGGCGAGCCGATGGTCCGCAGCCAGGCCGCGTAGCCGTTGAAGTCCTCCGGCCCGAAGAAGATCTTGAGGTTGCCGAGCATGTGGGCGACGAGGTAGCCCAGCATCGCCAGGCCCGTGACGGCCATGACCGTCTTCTTGCCGACGGTCGAGCGCCAGAGCAGTCCGACGAGGGACGGGCGGGCGACGTCTGCGGCGGCCGGTGGCCGGGCCGGCTTCGGGGGGCGGGGGCGGGTCGCGAATGCCATGGAAACGAAGCTAGAGCCGAAGGGCCGAGAGGTCCAAGACATGATCCCGCTCATCTTGATAGACGATGCCTATGATGGTCCCATGCAGTTCCAGCAGCTCCTCTACTTCGTGGCGGTCGCCGAAACCCGGCACTTCACCCGGGCCGCCGAGCGCGTCCACGTCGCACAGCCGTCCCTTTCCCAGCAGATCAGGGCGCTGGAACGGGAGTTGGGGGCCGAACTGTTCAGCCGCGCGCGCGGCAACGTCGCCCTGACCGAAGCCGGCGAAGCACTGCTGCCGCTGGCCCGGCGGATCCTGGCCGATGCCGACAACGCACGCCACGAGGTGCAGGAGCTGGCCCAGCTGCGCCGGGGGCGGGTCCGGCTCGGCGCGACCCCGAGTCTGTGCACGGGGCTGCTGCCGGACGTACTGCGGGCCTTTCACACCCTGCATCCCGGAATCCGGCTGCTCATCGAGGAGGGAGGCTCGCACGATCTGGTACGCCACCTCGCCCGGGGCTCGCTGGATCTGGCTCTGATCGTGCTGCCGCTGCCTCCGTCGGCCCCGTCGCTGACCACGGTGGAGCTGCTCCAGGAGGATCTGGTGGTGGTCTCCTCGGCCGCCGGGCCGCCCCCGGCCGGGGGCGGCCCGGTACGGGTCGCGGACCTGCGGGACGAGCCGCTGGTCATGTTCCGGCACGGCTACGACCTGCGGGAGCTGACCGTCGCGGCCTGCCGGGCCGAGGGCTTCGAGCCGTCCTTCACGGTGGAGGGCGGCGAGATGGACGCCGTCCTGGGCTTCGTCCGGGCCGGTCTGGGGCTCGCCGTGGTGCCCAGCATGGTCGCCGCGCGGGCCGGCCACGACCTCCGTACGACACCACTGGCCCGGCCCGGACTACGGCGTACGATCGCGCTCGCCCACCGCACCGACGTCGCCCCGCCCCGCGCCGCCCGGGAGCTGCAGCGCGTACTGCTCTCCCGTCACACGGCATCCGCCAGCAGCAGTGAGTGAATCCGGTCGGGAGCGCCGGGCCTGGCGTAGTACCAGCCCTGGGCGGTGTCGCAGCCGAGCGCGCGCAGTTGCGCGGCCTGCACCCCGGTCTCCACGCCCTCGACCGTGACCGCCAGTTCCAGGCTGTGCGCCAGCGAGACGATGCCTTCGACGATCTTGACGTCGACCGGGTCGGCGGGATGCTTCTGCATGCCCCGGGTGAACGACCGGTCCAGTTTGAGGACACTCACCGGCAGTCGGCGGAGATTGGCCAGGTTGGAGTAACCGGTGCCGAAGTCGTCGAGCGCGATGTCCACGCCCATCTCGGCAAGTTGCCGCAACGGTTTGAGCAGGTCGTCGTCCGCACCGATCAACGCGGACTCGGTGACCTCCAGGCAGAGCGCCCCCGGTTCCAGTCCGGCCCGCTCCAGAACCCGCACGGTGTCCGAGACCAGTCCGGGGTGGTGCAGCTGGGTGGGCGAGAGGTTCACGTTGATGCGCAGCGGTCCCCCGTCGGCATGCCTCTGCT
Source organism: Streptomyces sp. NPDC051219 (assembly GCF_040682335.1). Lineage (NCBI taxonomy): Bacteria > Bacillati > Actinomycetota > Actinomycetes > Kitasatosporales > Streptomycetaceae > Streptomyces > Streptomyces sp. NPDC051219. The sequence continues at coordinate 6,130 of NZ_JBFBAS010000057.1, read as the reverse complement.
GCCAGAACCTGGCCTGCCGCACGGACTCCTCGAGCACCCAGCGGCCGAGGGGCACGATCAGCCCTGTGTGCTCGGCGAGCGGAATGAACCGGTCGGGGCCGAGTACGCCGTGCTGCGGATGGCACCAGCGGACCAGCGCCTCGGCCCCGTGCACGCTCCCGTCGTGCAGGTGGACGAGCGGCTGGTACTCGATGAAGAACTCGCCGCGTTCCAGTGCGGTGGGCAGGGCGTTGGTGAGGCCGTGCCGGGTGATCGCGCGGGCGTCGGCCTCGGCGTCGGCGAGCTCGAAGCGGTTGCCGCCCGCCGACTTGGCCCGGTACATCGTGATGTCGGCGCTGCGCAGCACCTCCGCCGGTCCCCGCTCGCCCGCGGGACCCTCGACGATGCCTATGCTTCCGCGGACTGTGATCTCACGGCCGTCGAGCCGGATGGGCGATGAGAGCGCCGCCAGGATGCGGGCGGCGAGTTCGTCCACCTCGCGCTCGGTGCGCGGTCCGGTGGTCAGAGCCACGAACTCGTCGCCGCCCAGCCGCGCCACCATCTCGCCGGGGGCGGTCGCGCAGCTCTGCAGCCGGTCCGCCACCTCGACCAGGAGCCGGTCGCCGGCCGAGTGGCCCAGGCTGTCGTTGACGGCCTTGAAGCCGTCGAGGTCCAGGTAGCAGAGGCCGAAGCGCATCCCGTCCCCGGCCGAGAGCGCCTTCTCCAGCCGCTCGAAGAAGAGCGTCCGGTTGGGGAGGCCGGTCAGCGCGTCGTGGGTGGCCTCGTAGCGCAGGCGCAGATTGAGCAGCCGGCGCTCGGTGGTGTCCTCCATGAGTGCCAGCTGGTACTGCGGCTTGCCCTCGGCGTCGCGCAGGAGCGAGACGGTGAGGTTGGTCCACAGCACGGTGCCGTCGCCCCTGTAGTACGGCTTCTCGACCCGGTAGTGGTCGCGCTCGCCCCGCACCAGTTCGCCGTACAGTTTCCACACGTTCGGCGCGTCCTCGGGGTGACCCCAGTCGCCCACGTTCCGGCTCCGCACGGCCGCGTCGAGCCCGCCGAACATCTGCATCAGCGTGTCGTTGACCTCCAGTACGTTGCCCTCGAGGTCCGCGATGCCTATGCCGATCGCCGCGCCCTCGAACACCGCGCGGAAGCGCTCCTCGCTGGCGTGCAGCGCCTGCTGGGCGTCACTGCGGGCGGCCATCGCGGAGCGGGCGATGGCCTCCTGCTCGGTGAGGGTCCGCTCGCGCAGAGCGCGCGCGAAGCCGGCGGCGAGCGCGTGCTGCAGGCGCGCGCAGCGGGCCCGGCGCTCCTCGGCCGCGAGTTCTCCGGACCCGCCCAGGCCGCCGCAGTACAGCACGAGGTAGGCGTCGACGACGCCGAGCGTCCTGCTGAGGGCATCCGGATCGGTGCAGTGCATGCCGACCAGCGCCGTCCCCACTTCCTGCGCGGGGGTGGGGTCGAACGGCCGCGCGTGCAGCGCCTCGTTCAGGGTGCGGGCGAGGGGCAGCAGACGCTGCTCGAACTCGGGGCGGGTCAGGGAAGTGGCGGTGGCCGGGAAGATCGCCCGGCTCCAGATCGTGGCGAACCGTCTGAGTCTGCCCTCGGGACCGTCCGGTTCCGTGGCGGCCCCCGCCGCCGCCTCCGCTGGCGTGCTCACGCCTTGCGTCCCACCCCTGCGAAGCCCGAGAAGGCGTACGGGTCCTCCTGCACGGCGGGAGCGTCGGGCCGCCACAACGGCATGGAGACCAGACCCGGTTCGGCCATCTCGAAGCCGTCGAAGAATGCGGCGACGTCCTGGCGCGAACGCATGATCAGCGGATTGCGGATCTTCTCGTACACGCCGACCGCGCCGCCGGCCGTCTCCTCGGGCAGCGGAATGCCCTCGAAGGAAGCGTGGGTGAGGATGAGCAGGCTGCCGGGCGCGAGCGCCTCCTGCAGCTGCGCGACGGCGGCGCGCGGCTCGTCCGCGTCCTCGATGAAGTGCAGTACGGCGACGAGGAGCAGGGCCACCGGCCGGTCGAAGTCCAGGAGACCGTTGACCTCGGGGCTGTTCAGGATGTCCTGGGGCTTGCGCAGGTCGGCGGTGACGATGTCCGCCCGCTCGTTGCCCGCCAGCACGGCCCGGCTGTGCGCGACCGCGACCGGGTCGTGGTCGACGTACACCACGCGGGCTTCGGCGCTGGCCGTCTGCGCCACCTCGTGTACGTTGCCGAAGGTGGGGATGCCCGAGCCGATGTCGAGGAACTGGGTGACGCCCTGACTCACGGCGTGACGCACGGCTCGGTGCATGAACGCCCGGTTGGCCTGCATGATCTTGGGGAGGCCCGGAATGAACTCCATGGCCTTGCGGGCGGCCTCCCGGTCCACCTCGAAGTTGTGCGAGCCGCCCAGGTAGTAATCGTAGATGCGGGACACGCTCGGAACCGATATGTCGATACCGGGCGGGGCCCAGGCGGGACGCTCCATCATTGTCTCCAAGGCGTTGGCGAGCCGTTGTCCGAGCCGAGGCTACTGATCGTTCGTCAACAGAGCGAGCCAAAACGGAAATTCGCGATCCGTTCTTGGTCACACGCCAACGGCACGTGCACACAGTCGAACGGCCCGCCACGCCCGAGGAATCGGGGTGGCGGGCCGCCCGGCCGGTGCGTACGCGGCGTGGGGACACCGCATCCATGTCGCTCTACTTGGACGCTCCGACCAGCTTGCCCTGGGGCGAGACGGCGTACCAGGTGCCGCCGACGCCCTGCCCGTTGGTGTCACCGGGCTTGGTGTCGCCCGAGAAGGTGTAGATCGGCCAGCAGTCGATGGTCTGCTGCTCGATGCCGTCGGGGCGGTCGAAGGTGACGAAGCCCTTCTTCAGGATGGCGCCGTCGATGCTGTTCTTGTCGACCGGCTCGACGACCGGCCACTTCTCGAGGCAGGCGCCGGTGCACGCGGTCTTCATCGGCCAGGCGGAGTCCTTCTTGAACCGGTACACCGTCATACCGTTCGCGTCGACCACGATCTCGCCGAGCTTGGGGTCCTTGCGGACCGACAGGCCCGCCGCGTCCGCCTCCTCGCCGCCCGCTTCCTCGCCGCCCTCGTAGTCGGCGCCGCCGCCACCCGCGCCCGGTGCCGCCTTCTTCCCGTCGGGGGCGGACGCGAACCAGGTGCCGCCCACGCCCTGCCCGTTGGCGTCCCCGGGCTTGGTGTCCTTGGCGTAGCGGTACATCGGCCAGCCGTCGACGGTCAGCTGCTTGCTGCCGTCGGCGCGGGTGACCTCACCGAGGAGCGTGGCGTCGGTACCCGGGGCGGCCTTCGCGTCGCCCGCCGCGACCACGGGCCACGTCTTCGCACAGTCGCCCTCGCAATTCGACTTGGGCGGGTTGGCCGTGTCCTTGTCGAAGCGGTAGAGCGTGAAGCCCGCGCTGTCCGTGAGCACCTTGCCGAGCTTCTTGCTGTCCCAGACCGCGAGCTGCCCCGCCGCCTTCGGCTTGGCGGCGGCGCCGGTGTCCGAGCCGTAGCCGCTGTCGGTGCCGTATCCGTTCTCAGCGGGCTGCTGCGCCGGGTTGGCAGCTCCCACGTTCTGGCCGTTGGGGGACTGAGTGCCGTTCTCCTGACCGCACGCCGCCGTCAGCGTCATCACAGCCACTGCCGTCACCGCGAGCGAGGCGCTCCGCCAGGTCTTCATGTCAACTCCTGCTGATCGCGTGTCGGTTCGGCGCGTGTTGCGCCGTACTTGGCCCTAGGTACGCGTGGCAGCGGTGCGTGCGTTCAACGAGTTCGGAGAAATCTTTTCGCCAATTGCCGAGGCGTCCCCAAACGCAAAGCGGAAGAACTCCCACCATCAGGCGAACCGGGTACGCCTCCGGCGTGCCGCGCACCTCGCCGGATCATGCTCCCCCTCGTGTACCGACCCTCCTCCAGGCGGCTGTTGACCGCTTCCGCCCTCGTCTGGGCAGTGCTCTCCGCCACTCCCGCGGTGGCGGACAACTGCTCCCACGCGTCGATCTCCCTGACCGGCGAGGCCCCGCCCGGCGCCGTGGCCGTAGCGGGCGACTGCACCGCCGGACCCACCCGGCGGCCGCCGCCTCCCCCTCCTCCTCCGCCGGCTCCGCCTCCCCCACCGCCCCCGGTGCGGGAGCCGCCTGCTCCACCGCCTCCGCCACCGCCACCTCCGCCGCCTCCCGCGCCGATGCCGACGCCCTCGGTGCGCCCGACGCCGTCACCCACTCCGGTCGCCCGGCCCGCGTACCGCAAACCGGCCCGCAAGGTGCCGCAGAGCGGGCCGTCCCTGGTGTCGCTCACCTTGCTCGTCACGGCACCCGCGGTCCTCGCCGTGGCCGCACTCCGCCCCCGATAGTCCGGAGGTTCTCCTTGTCGGAATGGATCGTCCTGTCCATCGCGATGGCCGCCGCCTGCGCGGTCGTCCTCACCATCGCCGTCATCAACAACCGCCTGGTCAGCGAGGACGACGACCCGTCCGAGACTCCGGACGTCATCGAGTACATGACGATGATGATCGGCGTGGTCTACGCGATCGTGCTCGGTCTCGCCATCGCGGGCGTCTGGGAGGCCAGGAGCGCCGCACAGGAGTACGTACGCCAGGAGGCACAGGCACTGCACGAGGTCAGCGTCCGCTCCGAGGTGTATCCGGCCGCGGTCCGCACCCGTATCCGGGCGGACGTCGACGCCTATGTAAGCCATGTCGTCGACAAGGAATGGAAGGTGATGGCGGAGGAGGGCCGGATGACCGAGCGGGGCACCGCGCTGCTCCAGCAGGTCCGCCGCGACGTCACCGACTACCAGCCGAAGACCGACCACGAGGGCCAGGCCTACCAGCCCCTCGTCGACCAGGTCGCGGCCGCCGACGACGCCCGGGGATCCCGCGGCCAGAGCGCCGGGGCGACCATGCCCGGCGTCGTCTGGTTCGGGCTGATCACCGGGGCTCTGGTCACCGTCGGTCTGATCTTCACCCTGCAGATCCGCAGATCGTTCCGCGAACTGCTGCTGGCCGGCCTGTTCAGTGCCCTGATCGCGTTCCTGCTCTTCCTGATCTGGGACTTCGACGCCCCGTTCGGCCGGGGCATCTCGGCGACGGCGGGGCCCTTCGCCGACCTGTTCCCCCACATCCGGGGCTAGGGTCTCTCGCCTGGATCTCGCCGGATCAGTGAGCGGGGTCTGGCACACCCACCAGACCCCGCTCATGCCCGTACGGCCCACGCGGCTCTCGTCCGGCGCTCACCGAACGGGTGACGACAACGCGGCGGGACTGCGGCCGCGCTCGTTCGGCCATCTGACGTCGCCTCGTCCCCCGGCCGGCGGACACCTGTGCCCCATTCGCGCGACCCCGTTCGCGGGTGAGCGAGCACACACCTAGCGTTTGCGGCATCGAGGTGCATGACAGACATATGCGGAAATGGGTTCCGCAGCTGCTCCTCGGGGACCCGGAGGATTACATGCGCGCGATACGTGTCGCATCAGCCGCTCTGCTCGGCCTCGCCGCTCTCCCGCTCGCCGCACCGACGGCGACGGCCGCCGACGACAAGGTCACGTCGTTCGGCTTCAGCCTCAGTCCCTCCACCGTCGCCCCGGGCGGCCAGGTCACGCTCGGCGTGACGAACTGTGGTGAACCAACTGCCAGCGCCTCGTCCGGGGTCTTCGACACCGTCACGATCCCCAACAACGGGAGCGTCAGAGTCACGGTCGACCGGGAGGCCCGGCGGGGGGCCCTGTACTCGGTGACTTTCACCTGCAACGGCGAGGCCGGCACGATCGACCTCGCGATCGCAGGGGGCGCCACGTCCACCCCCCGGCCGGTCCCGACCTCCACCGCCACCGCTCAGGGTGTCCGGGGCGGTGTCGGCGGCAGCGTCGGCGGTATGAACGCCACCGAGATCGCCGCGGGTGGCGCGCTCTTCGTCCTCGCGGTCGCCGGCACGGTGTACGTCGTACGCCGCCGAGCCGGCCACCGGCAGCACTGACCGTGCGTCTGCGCAGCACGCGCACCCCCTGCACCGCCGCCGCCCCCTGCACCGCCGCAACGCCCGTCGCCCCGAGTCCTGGCCAGGACTCGGGGCGGGCGGGGGGTGGGCGGGCGCGCCCGTGGTTCGGGGGGGCTAGCCCGGCCCCCCCCGGGGGGGCGGCGGGGCCAGAAGTGGCCCCCCCC
>NZ_JBFBAS010000056.1:0-31290 GCF_040682335.1 Streptomyces sp. NPDC051219 | reverse complement strand
CGTGTGGGTCTGGCGGCACGCGACGCATCCCGACCATTCGCCCGGCTGAAGCCCCCGCCCGGCCGACCCGGGGACTGACGCCGGGGGCTACGCGCTCCACCGGGCGCGGTCAACGGCGAGGAGGCCTCCTGCCGGCGCGCGCACCTTGACCGGCCGGCCGGCCATGCATACGCGCTCGACGGCCGGCACATCACCGACGTGCCGGGCCTCTACCTGGCGCTCGGCGAGGCGGTGAACGGGCCTGGCGCTACTTCGGCGGCTGCCTGGACGCCTCGCCGACTGCCTGCGCGGCACCTTCGGCTACACCGCCCCCGCAACCCTGCTCTGGCGGGACGCCGCTGCGCTGATCCGGCAGTCTCCGGCCGGTCCTGGCTCGTGCCTGATCCTTTTGAGATCGGTGTCAGCCATCATGGGGATCAGACCGGGGCATGGGGCCCCGCGTCTGGTCCGGCGAGGCCTTACGCCGAGGCTTCGGCGCGCACAGCCGCGTCGCGCAGCCGCGTCGCGTAATCGGCGATGCGCATCGCGTCGCACACGCTTGAGTGGGCTGTCCAGTAAACGGTGTCTCGAAGGCGTTCAGAGCATGGGCACCCTGATATATCCCGAACCGCACCACCGGGCTGCGCCCCCCTGCCCGGTCCCGTCCGACCGCGCAGGGGGGCGCCAGCGGATGCGGGCTACGGCGCGGGCTCGAACGCAACGGTGGTATCCGGGCATACGGTGGCCACAGCAAGGAGCGCCGCCTGCGGGTGAGGGCGTTCCGCGAGCGGTGGGAGGTGCCAGGGCGTGGGTTGCACGCACCTGGCCGGCCTGATCCAGGGAGAGCCGCCGGTCTCGCGGGGCTGACTGCTTGCCCGTCAGGGGTTCAGCTCCGCCCAGCGGGTGGCTCCGCCTGCGTGCGTGAGCGTGCCGTACCGAACTGCCATAGCGGCAACGATGTGCATGCCGCGGCCGTGTTCCTCATGCTGGTCAGCCTTGGGCGGTGGATTGGGTTGCGGACCGCCGTCGGTGACTTCGATCCGCAGGACCCGTCGCTGGATGCAGCGCACTCGCAGAGCGGCCGGCGGCAGGGCGTGTAGTACTGCGTTGGTGACGAGTTCGGAGATGATGAGCAGAGCATCGTCGCGTGCCGTAGGCGACACTTTCAGGTCCGTGAGGAATTCCTTCGCAAGGCGCCGTATCCGGCTGACGTCTCTGGCGTCGGCACTGACCAGGGCGAGGTGTCGGTCATGCGCGTCGTCTGCCTCGTGGCCCTGGCTTTCGCAGAAGAGCTGGTCGGCTCTAGTGGCCTTGCAGTTTGGGTTCAGTGCGCGCAGTTCGACCGGCCCAGCTGATTCAGGGGGTGCTTGAGCAGTCATCACAACCTCGGGTTTCCGCAGATGCGACGAGCGGTCGTCGCGGCCGCCGAGCGATAGCTCCCAAACTGGTCATTACCAGATATGACCAGATTGGGCCCGAGGGGTGGGATTGTCAATTTCGATATCGCGAATGTTGCCCCGAATGTTCTGCGTAATCCGTGGTGGAACGGGTCCGGCGACGCTGATCCCGTCGGCCCCAGCGGTACCGGCGTGACGGGCCTTCCCCGAGAGGGGCACGGCGTCATTGCCATCCGCCTGGAGGGGAAAACACGCGGTGCTTCGCGACTGTGCATGCCGAGTCACCGTGGTGACCGCTGACTCCTGGCTCGGCTGGCTCGAAATGCCCGAGAGTGCCACTCCTGGACCTCCTTCAGTGGGGCGCCGTCCAGTTTCCAGGGCCAGGGGGTGGCGACCCCTGCGGTTGCCTCGAAGACCGGCCATGCGTCCTGCAGGCGTGCGGCTTTGGTCAGCACGTAGGCGAGGAGGTTCAGGTCGGCAAGTGCTGCCGCGTGCCCGAGGAAGCCAGGCCGGGTCCACGTCGCAAGGGCGTAATCGGCGAGGTCACGTTCGTGGGGCTGATCCCAGTGCCGGCGTGCGGTCAGCGCCGTGATTCCTCCGGCTGCCAGAGCCCTTCGATACCGGTCGAGGCCGGCGGCGAGGCTTAGGGCCGCTACGGGGGAGCCCGAGGGAGCGGAGGCAACGACTGAGTCGGTGAACTGGACGGTCAGGACGTTGGACCCGCATTCCTCCGGGGAGACGTAGTGCAGCATCTGCCAGTGAGCCTCCCGGTTCCATGGATCACGCTTTTTCACGGCGTTCCATATGGGCTGTACTTGAGCCCCTGGCGCCCGCAGCAGTCGGTAGTAGCTCAGCAGCGCCACCCATGGGGCAGGGTCCGCCGGCGCCAGCTCAGCGGCATCCCGGCATAGGGAGATCGTTGCGCCAAGATCGCTGATGGCGCCGCCCGCCCGGGACCGGGCGATGTCGGCGAAGGCCTGAAGAAGCATGGCGTCGGCACTGGCGGGACTCCAGGCACGCCAGTGGCCGGCCAGGACGTGCGCTTCGGGAAGAGTGCTGAACATGAGCAGACGGTGCATCCGCCGGTCCCAGTCCTCTCCCAGATCACGCAGTGCCTGCTCTATCGGATAGGTGAGGGCGCCACGGTCGTTGCACTCGGCCAAGTTGTTGCCCTGGGCCGCTATCTGGGCTTCCAGATGCGTCAGGGCGCGGGCGAGGGGTTCGTCGTCAAGCTCGGGCTGCAGCCTCCGGGGAGGTCTCTGGCTGCGTTTTCGTGGCCACACGGGTGACCTCTCCTTTCATCCGGTCCGGGTGGCAGCGCTGCGATAGCGGCACTGCCGAAACAGGGCGGTCACCCCGAGCGTGAACTGGCCGGGGCGGCGGGCTCAGCACGTGCCCCGTATGAATGCGCGGGCGCCTGCGGCTTCTGTGGCCCGCAAAGCCGCGCCGAGGAGTCCCGCGTCCGCGCCCAGCGGCGAGATGTCGACCTCGGGGGCGGCACGCCAGGCGAGCCCGTCCTGCAGGGCGTTCCGGACGGGTTCGGCGAGCGTTTCTCCGGCAGCGGCCATGCCGCCGGCCAGGACGATGCGCTGGTGGTCCAGCAGGACAGTCGTGGTGACGAGCGCCCTTCCGAGAGCGTCGGTTCCCTCGGCCCAGAGCCGTGCGGCATCCGGGTCGGTTTTCAGCCGTGCGGTGATGTCGGCGGCGTTGTCAGCGATGCCTCCGGTGCGGCGGTAGCGGCGGACCAGGGCACTGGCTGACACGTAGGCTTCCAGGCAGCCGTGCTGGCCGCACGCGCAGAGCTCGCCGTCGGCATGGACGGGGATGTGGCCGAACTCGCCCGCGAAACCCTGGGCACCTCCCACGAGTTGTCCATTGCTGACGATCCCCGCGGCCACGCCGGTGCCGAGCACGACGACGAGCAGGTCCTGTACGCCGGCGCCGAGTCCGAGCCGCTGCTCGGCCAGGCAGGCTGCCCGGACATCATGCTCGAGCGTGACGGGGAGGCGGATCCTGTCTGCCACGGCCGCAGCGAGAGGCGTCTGGCGCAGTCCGAGATTCGAGGCGAGCCGGACGACACCGGCGGCGTCGTCGATCAGTCCCGGGGCGCACAGGCCGACGGCTGCGGTACCGAGACGGACGAGAGTGGTGGCGGCCCGCACGACGGCAGCGACAACCGCTTCGGGCCCTTCGCAGGACGGGGTGGCCAGCCGCAAGGTCTCCTCGGCCACCCCCTGCGCGTTGAACCGCGCGGCCTTGATGGTGGTGCCGCCGAGATCGACGGCGACAACATTGGCGGGGCGGCTCATCAGTACCCCTGACCGGCGGGCTTGTGGCGGGCGATGTGGCGGTAGTAGGGCTGCTGTTCCAGTCGGGCTGCGGCGAGTTCGTCCACCACAACCGTGGCATGCGGATGCAGTTGAAGGATGGATGCGGGGCACTGCGCGCTGACGGGTCCTTCGACGGCGGCGGCCACCGCGTGGGCCTTTTGCGGGCCGGTGGCGATCAGTACGAGGTGGGACGCCGCGCCGATCGTGGCCAGTCCTTGGGTGATGACATGCCGGGGCACCTCGTCGATCCCGCCGAAGAAGCGTGCGTTGTCGCGGCGGGTGTCGTCGGTGAGGGTCTTGAGCCGGGTGCACGAGACGAGGGACGAGCCCGGCTCGTTGAATCCGATATGGCCGTTGACGCCGATCCCGAGGATCTGCACGCCGACCGGTCCCGCAGCCGTGAGGGTGCGCTCGAAACGGCGGGCCTCTTGCTGCGGGTCCGATGCCGTGCCCTGGGGGGCGTGTACCCGGGCCGGGTCGAGGTCGACGTGGTCGACCAGCTCGCGGCGTATCACCTGGGCGTAGGACTGCGGGTGGGAGGACGGGAGCCCAACGTACTCGTCGAGCAGGAAGGCATCGACGCCTGCGAAACGGAGGCCCTCCTGCCGGTGGCGGCGGACCAGGTCCCGGTAGACGCCCAGGGGCGAGGAGCCCGTGGCCAGCCCCAGAGTCTTCGTACCTTCGACGATCGCGTGGTGGATAATGCCGGCGACGGTGCGGCCGGTGTCTTCGGCGTCGGGGCGAATCACCACCTCCATGTCAGGCCTCCTGCCGTTCGCTCGCTACGGCGACGAAGGCGTCACTCATCCGCTGTGCGGTGGTGCGTGCTGTGTGCGGTTCCCCGGCATAGAGCGCGCTGGCGGCCAGGTCCTTGCACTCCTGCAAGGTGAGCTGGGCGAGTGCGTCACGGACCGGGGCTACGGCCGGAGTGGCCATGGACAGGCTGCTCACGCCCAGCCCGGCCAGGACGGGGGCAAGGAGCGGGTCGGCGGCCGCTTCACCGCAGACACCCGCGGGGCGGCCGAGTGCCGCGGCGGCGCTGCACACCTGGGCGATGAGGGTGAGAAGGGCCGGCTGCCAGGGGTCCAGGAGGTGGGCGAGGGGGTGGGCCGTGCGGTCTGCGGCGAGGGTGTACTGGGCCAGGTCGTTGGTGCCGATGCTGGCGAAGTCGACATGGTGCAGAAGGTCGTGCGCGAGGAGGGCTGCTGACGGTACTTCGATCATGATGCCGACGGTCTGCACTCCGTAGCTGCGGGCCAGGTCGGCGAACTGGGCGGCTTCCTGCGCGGTGGAGACCATGGGTGCCATGACCTTCATCTGCACGCCGGTCCTTTGCTGTGCCGCGACGAGTGCCTTGAGCTGGGTTTCGAGGATGCCGGGCACGATCGTGGAAGTGCGCAGGCCCCGAACGCCCAGGGCCGGGTTGTCCTCGGGAGGAAGCCGCAGAAAGGGCAGGGGCTTGTCGGAGCCGGCGTCCAGGGTACGCACGGTCACGGCGCGGCCCTTGAAGGCGGTGAAGACCTGTGTGTAGGCGTGTATCTGTTCGTCGATGGTGGGAGGCTCGCGGCGGTCCAGGAACAGGAATTCGGTACGGAAGAGGCCCACGCCTTCGTTGTCGGCCTGTGCTGCGCGGGAGGCGTCGCCGGGCGTACCGATGTTGGTGAGCAGTGCGATGGCGTGCTGGTCGGCGGTGCGTCCGGGGCCGTGTGTACGAGGCTGCTGCCGGGAGCGGGCCTGTTGAAGGACTTGCTGCTGGCGTTCGGACGAGGGGTGCGCCTCGACGGTGCCGGCCCTGCCGTCGAGGATGACGGGAGTGCCGTTGGGCACAGCGGCGGCCTCGGCACAGCCCACTACGGCGGGCAGTCCCAGGCTGCGCGCGAGAATGGCCGTGTGACTGGTCGGGCCCCCTCTTTCGGTAAGCAATCCCACCGCTTCGCTGTCGGCCAGGCCCGCGGTGTCGGCCGGGGAGAGGTCTTCGGCGGCCAGGATGAACGGGAGGCCGGGGCGGGGGATGCCGGGCATGGGCACGTCCAGAAGGAGCGCGACAGCGCGGTTGCGGATGTCGCGCAGGTCAGCGGCTCGTTCGGCCATGTAGCCGCCGAGTGCCTCCAGTTGGCTGACGTAGCCGTCGACGGCGAGGGAGAGGCTGTGTGCGGTGGGCACGCCTTCGCCGATGTGCCGGGCGGCGGCCTGGACCAGGGCAGGGTCACTGGCCATGGCGGCGCCGGCCTCCAGAATGGCGCCGCCCGGTCCGCTCGCGGCAATCGCGGACAGCTGCTCGGCGACTTCGGCCAGGGCCTGCCACACACGCTGTACTTCGTGCCCGAAGTCGTTGCCCGGGCTTTCGTCGGGGTCGGTGATGACCGGCGGCGTCATGCGCATCAGTGGTGCGCACACCAGGCCCGGGCTGACGCCAAAGCCGGTCATCGTGATGGAGGAGGCGCTCACGCGTCGAGCTCCTTGCTCAGCAGGGTCGCCAGCTCTTCCAGTACAGCCTCCGCCTGGTCTCCCGCTGCGGTCAGGGTGACCTGGTCGCCGTAGCCGGCACCGAGCGTCATGACGCCCAGCAGGCTGCCGGCGGGGACCGGGGGCTTGCCGTCGAGAGCCACGGTCACGGGGACCGGTGCCTGGGCGGCGGCCTGAACGAAGGTGGCGGCAGGACGGGCGTGCAGGCCGCTGCGTGAGCCGATGGAGACGACGCGCTGCGCCATGGACGGTTCCTTTCTACGGGCTATTCGGGGACGTGGCTGTCAGGCCGCGGGTTCGGGCAGGCGTTCCTGGGCTGCATCCGGGTTCTCTTCTTCACGGCCGGGAGTGCGCAGGTTCCAGCGGCGGATGACGAAGCGGAACAGCACGTAGTAGAGGGCGGCGTAGGCCAGTCCGATGGGGATCAGCAGCAGGGGGTTCGTGGCCTTGCCCCAGTTGAGGACGTAATCGATGAGTCCGGAGGAGAAGGTGAATCCGTGGTGGATGTCGAGGGCGTTCACCAGGGCGAGGGAGGTGCCGGTCAGCACGGCGTGCACGAAGTAGAGGGGCCAGGCGACGAACAGGAAGGAGAACTCGATCGGCTCGGTGATTCCGGTGAGGAAGCTGGTGAGCCCGGCCGACAGCATGATGCCGCCGACGGCCTTGCGGTGCTCGGGCCGCGCTTCGCGCCAGATGGCCAGGGCTGCGGCCGGGAGGGCGAACATCATGATCGGGAAGAAGCCGGTCATGAAGATGCCGGCCTCGGGGTCGCCCGCGAAGAAGCGGTGCAGATCGCCGTGGACGCCGTTGTAGTCGCCGATGATGAACCACACGACGGAGTTGAGGATGTGGTGCAGGCCGAGGGGGATCAGCAGCTTGTTCGCAGTGCCGTAGATTCCACCGCCGACGACGCTGTTCTCGTCGACGGCCTCGCCGACTGAGGTCAGGCCGTCGTTGAACAGCGGGTAGATCAGGCTCATCACGACACCGACGACGAGCGCGGCCGCTGCTGTGAGGATGGGGACCAGTCGGCGTCCGCTGAAGAAGCCCAGATAGGGCGGGAGCGTGGTGCGATAGAAGCGCTGCCACAGCATCGCCGAGAACAGTCCGATGACGATGCCGCCCAGGACCCCGAAGTTGACCAGGGCCTGCTCGCCCGCCAGGTCCTTCTCGCCTTCGAGGACGACCGGAGACATCGCCTTGAAGACACCGTCCAGGACGAGATATCCCACCACCGCGGCCAGTGCGGTGGAACCGTCCGCCTTCTTCGCAAATCCGATGGCGATGCCGACAGCGAAGATCAGAGGCAGGTGGGTGAACAGCGCTCCGCCGGCGGCGGAGATGACGTGTGCGGTGTCCTGGAGTGTGGGGAAGCGGCCGAGGACGTCGTCCTGCCCCAGCCGCAGCAGGAGACCCGCGGCGGGGAGCGTGGCGATCGGCAGCATCAGGCTGCGGCCGAGTTTTTGCAGGCCCGCCAGGCCCGGGCGGCGGCCGGCGGATGGGGATGTGCTGGTGCTCATGACGACCTCAAAGGTGTGCAGGAGGGGCGGGAGCGCGAAGCGGAGCCGGGCGGGGACGCAGCCCGGAACGGCTCGAAGAGGAGCCAGCGGAACAGGACCGGTACTATCTGGTCATGACCAGTTGGGGCCCAGCATGGCCCTGCCGTCACACGGGTGTCAATGCTTACGGCTGTTCGACATCGGAGAAAACGGCACTATCCGCGAGGCCTGCCGACGCCTCCAGCCGGAGAGCGGGACCGACTGCCCAACCGACGGCGGCCAAACGGAAAGGCAATGCGTCAGGCATACTGGTAATAACCAGTAGGGGAGGCATAGCGCTTCCCCCGGACCGAGAGGGGTCGCAGTGGCTACGCAGCAGATTGCCGCCAAGGGCATGGTGCCCAAGCACGCACAGCTCCGCGCGATCCTGGTCGACATGTGCACCAACCAGCTGTCGCCCGGCGACGCGCTGCCCAGCGAGCGCCAGCTGTGCCTCGACCACGGGGTTAGCCGCGTGACGGTGCGCGAAGCGCTCGGCCAGCTGGTGGCCGACGGCCTGGCAGTCCGCGTCCACGGGCGCGGGACCTTCGTGGCCGAACGGGCACACCGCTCAGAACTCCGCCTGGCCTCGTTCCACGAGGACATGCGCCGCCTCGGCCTGGAGCCGGGCACCGTCGTCCTGTCCATCAACCAGGACGCCCCCTCCCCCGCCACCGCCGCGGCGCTGCAGATGAACGAGACGCAGCAGGCGTGGCACGTCCGCCGCCTCCGGCTGGCCAACGGGACGCCCATCTCCATCGACGACGCGTGGTACAACGCCGACCTCTTGCCGGGTCTGGACAGCGTGGACTTTACGATCTCGGTCTACGAAACCCTGGCCGCTCGCTTCGGATATCCCGTCGACCGCGCGGAGCAGACGGTCGGGGCCGGGCCGGCTTCTTCGGAGACGGCCGCGCTGCTGGGCATTCGCACGGGCGCTTCCGTCATGACCTTCGATCGCATCGCCTACAGCGGCGACCAGCCCATTGAGCACGCGTACTCGTGGTTCCGCGCCGACCGGTATCAGCTGCACATGACGCTCACCGACCGGTGATTGAGCGGCCTCGGGAACTCCCCGAGGCGAGCACACCCTGTCTCACACTCCTTCACTTTTGACATGGGCATGCCCTCTGCTGATTTCCGGGTATTGCTCAGAGGTGCGCAGGGAGGTACCTTCTGGTTATGACTGGTTATTACCAGTTGGGATGGGCGCTTGAAGCGCTGCATTCACAGGGCGATCCATTTGGAGGGGCACTCATGTCCAAAGCGCGGCTGATCGTCGAGGGGCTCGGCGGGGCCGACAACATTGCCGACATCGAGGCCTGCATCACCAGGCTCCGCACCGAGGTGAACGACACGGACGCCGTCGACGTCAACGCCCTCAAAAAGGCAGGAGCTCTCGGGGTCCTCGTCTCGGCCGGCGTCGTGCAGGTCGTCGTCGGCCCCGAGGCGGACTGTCTGGCCGAGGACATCAAGGAGATGCTGTGAGCCTCGCCGTCTATGCCCCGTTGTCCGGTGATCTTGCGGCACTCGGCAAGGTGCCCGACCCGGTCTTCGCAGCTCAGATCGTGGGCTCGGGACTAGCGGTGGAACCTTCTCGTGACACCGGGCCCGTCGATGTTGTGGCACCTGTCGCCGGCGTTGTCGTCAAACTGCATCCGCACGCGTTCGTGATTCAGACCAGCAGCGGGACAGGTGTTCTGGTGCACCTGGGCATCGACACCGTGCGACTGAACGGAGAAGGCTTCCGCACACGTGTGGCGGAAGGGGAGGAGGTCGAGGTCGGCCATGCCGTGATCACCTTCGACCCCGCCGCGGTCCGAGCACACGGCCTGTCGGCGATATGCCCTGTCGTCGTACTCGACAGCCGGCCCGGATCGGCGCAACCGCCGGCCGTCACCGGCCCCATCCAGGCGGGGGCACTCATGTTCAGCTGGTCCGCGTCGTGACGGGCACGGGCATCGGCCTCCGAAAGGGGTTGGCCACCGGACCGGCCTGCGAGGCGGTCCTCATGGACCTGGACGGGACCCTGGTACTCAGCGAAGACGTGCACCGGCGTGCCTGGCAGGCGTTCTTCGACGCGTGGGGTGCGGAGGTCACCGACGCCGACTATGAGCAGCACTACATGGGACGACGCCCCGGCGACGTCATCACCGGCGTACCGGGACCCTGGACAGGGACAGACGCGGCCGCCGCCCTCGCCACCATGACCGCCTTCACACTGGAGCATGCCGGCAGCGTGAAGGTCGTACCCGGCGCCACCGCTCTCATCCGACAGCTGCGCATGAAGTACCCCCTATCCGTCGTCACCAGCGCCGGAGTTCAGTGGGCCCAGCACCTCCTCAACGACGTCCTCGATGTGCGCGACCTGGTCGACGTCGTCATCACCGCCGAGGAAATCACCTGCGGCAAGCCGTCGCCCGAGGGCTACCTGAGGGCCTGCGCAGCCCTGCGGGCACGGCCTGAACAGTGCCTCGCCTTCGAGGACTCGCCCTCGGGAATCCAGGCTCTCGTCGCTGCGGGTGTCCGGGACATCGTCGGTGTCACCACGACCGCCACCGCAGCCGACCTCACCCGCGCCGGAGCGCGCTGGACAGTCCCCGATCTCACCCCCCGACGCATCCAGCACATACGCAGCTCCATCAGCGCGAAGACCGCGGGCCGGGAAAGCAACGACAAGGAGGCCGAAGCATGAAAAGACTCGACGTGGCCGTGATCGGTGCCGGCTTCATCGCGCGCACCCACTTGCCGGCCTGGATCGCCCTCGGGGCACGGGTCAGTGTCTTTTCGACCGACGGCCAAGCCGCCCGTCTTGCCGAAGAGTTCGCCATCACCGAGGCCTCCACCCTCGAAGAGGCGTTGGAGTGGGCCACGGTCGTCGACATCTGCACCCCCACCGCCACTCATCGCGACATCGCTCTGGCCGCCTTCGAGGCGGGGGCGGACGTGCTGTGCGAGAAACCGCTTGCGCTCGCCCCGGCGGATGCCCTGGAGATGGCGTACGCCGCAGAGAAGGCAGGTCGTCAGCTGTACCCCGGGCACGTCGTACGGTTCTTCCCCGCCTACGTCCGGCTCCGCACCGCCATCAACTCCGGTGCGCTCGGTCGCGTTGCGGTCGCCCGCTTCACCCGCACCGGACGCTACCCGACGTGGAGCCCCTGGTTCGCGGACCCGGCGCTCTCCGGAGGCATCGTGACCGACCAGATGCTCCACGACATGGACATCGCCAGGTGGCTGTTCGGGGAGGTCGTCTGCATCCACGCCACCCAGCGCGGCCACCTCACCGCCCCCGCGCCCGAGGGAGCCGTGGCCACAGGCAGCGCAACCCTCACCCACGCATCCGGCGTGATCTGCCAGGTCCGGGGCGTATGGGGCCCACCGGCCACGCCGTTCCGCTACACATTCCATGTCGCGGGCTCCAACGGCACCCTCACCCACGACTCCCTCGCCCACCCGTCGCTGCGCCTGGTCGGCCAAACCGGCGCCGAAGCCGATGGCGTACCCACCGGCGACTTCGGTGAAGACCCGTTCGCCACCCAGATCCGCGAGTTCGCAGCCGCCTTCCAGGGCGGCCCCGCCCCAAGGGTCAATGCATGGGACGGGGTGGCGGCCGTCCGAATCGCCGCAGCCGCCCGCCAGTCCGCAGCAACCGGCCTGGCCGTCGCGGTCCAAGACGCGTCTCCGCGCACGCTCAGGGAAGGAAGCCGCTGATGAAGGTCGCCGTCCTGTCCTTCGCTCACGTTCACGCCGCAACGTACATGGAGTTGCTGCGCGACCGTAGCGACATCGAGCTCATCACCACCGACCCCGACGCCCCGCCCGGCGACCCGACGCGAGGCAAGGCCCTGGCCGACGAACTCGGCGTCACCTACAGGGCCAGCTACGAAGAGGTCTTCGCTGAGCGCCCCCAAGCAGTCATTGTCACCAGCGAGAACACGCGGCACCGGCAGATCGTCGAACAAGCCGCCGCCGCAGGCGCACACATCCTGTGCGAAAAGCCGATAGCCACCACCGAACACGACGCACGCGCCATGATCGACGCCTGTGAGCAAGCCGGGGTCAGCCTCATGACCGCATACCCCGTCCGCTTCCACCCGGCATTCACGGCACTGCGGCACGCCCTCGCCGATGGCTCCGTCGGGCCTCTCCTCAGCGTTCACGGCGTCAACAACTCACGTCCTCCTGGTCTGGCCCACCCCTGGTTCGCCGACCCGGCCCTTGCGGGCGGCGGCGCGATCATGGACCACACCCTGCACATCGCAGATCTCCTGGACGTCCTCCTCGACGGCGAGCAGCCCACACAGGTCTACGCCGTCGCCAACACACTCCTCACTCCGGACGACGAAGACGAACCGAACGTCGAATCCGCCGGCCTCCTCACCCTCACCTACGCCCGCGGGCTCGTCGCCACCATCGACTGCAGCTGGAGCCACCCGTCCTCCCACCCCACCTGGGGCGGCCTCACTCTCACATGCGTCGGGCAGCGCGCCCTCGTCGAGTTCGACGCCTTCCCACCGCTCCTCGACGGCTACGACACCACCCAAGCCACCACCCGCTGGGAGCCCGGCGCCATCGACCTCGACGCGGCCATGCTCGACAGCTTCCTCACCGCCGCCCGCACAGGCCAGCGAGCCCACCCCGACGCAGAGACCGGACTACACACCCTCCAAACCGTCCTGGCCGCCTACGAATCCCTGCGTACCAGCCAGCCCGTCGTCACGCCCGCCGCAGCCCGGCCCGGCACCGCTAACTGCGCGTGCGACGAGTCCCGGTGGGACAGGGAGAGCTCCTAAACTGAAGGGCACCCACCATCGGGTAGGTGCCCTTCAGTTCAGGTCCGCGGGTCTCTCCCATATAGCCCGTGCTGATGTCTCTCCTGGCATCGACTCCATGACCATGCCGCGTGCCGCGGGTCCCAGGCGCCCCTCACGGATCCGCCGCGAAGGGGGTCGAGGAAGGCCTCCACCGCCTGCGCCGCTTCCGCGAAAGTGCGGCAGCCCTGGAGCCCGAGAACCAGTGCAGCCGCGCTTGGGTAGCCGTCAGGCCATCCGGACCGGGAAACTCAAAGGCATCAAGGGCCAAAATGGCGTCGCGCGGACACCCGGAGCAGTGAGCTCCCGCGCCCGAGCGACGATTGTAGGGTCGGCGTCGATACCTTGTACGGCTCTGGCACGTGCGGCCAGGAGCCTGGCCAGGTCACCGCTGCCGGATCCGATGTCCAGGGCGCTGTCGAAACGCCTGGGGAGCTGCCGCAGGATCCACCGGTGGTAATGGGCGTTGTGGTCCCAGGGGTGGGCGGCATGGAACCGGTCAAGTGCTAGCTAGAAGGACGCGGGGCAGCAAGGTTGTCATGGAGTGAGTCCATCAGGCCCTCGGTCGTCTCGACAGCGCCGGTGTCGCCCATCGACAGGGGGGCGGGCGAGGGTGCCGTCGCCGTCCTCGACGATGCCGACGCTCACAGGGCCGTCGTACGACTTCAGGCGCGTGGCCAGCGGGGCGAGCACGCCGGCGGGGATGAGGGTGGTGAGCGGCTTCTCGGGCGGCTGCACCGTGGCAGGGGCGGTGACTTCGGCGACCGCCGACGGGCAAGTGAACCTGTCCAGCTACGTACAGAGAGACGTGCTCAGTCTCAGTGACCCCGCAGGATGCGCCGGGAGGCGCCGGGGATAAGCCTCAGTCACCCGCACCCGGTTGTGACCAGGAGATACGACCGGAAAGCGGCTCCCGCGGGCGGCCACCGATGTGGTGCGCTGTTGCAGTGGAAGGGATCATCGCCGGCGCCATAGCCGTCATAGGCCAGGAGATGCGGCTCGTGAGGTGACGGAATTGGCCGCTCGGCTCGGCGCAGGAGCAGAGTCCGCCCCCGCCCTATGGCCCTTCCACGCTGCCACTACCTGACGCTTCCGGATGCGTCAAGTCCCGAGTCCTCGGAACGTGACCCTGCCGGGCCGGTCGGGCTTACTTGAAGTGCGGGCCTCGCCGGAAAGGCAACGAGGCAGCACGGTAAGGCGGAATTCCTCGCCGAGGATGCTCCTTCTCACCGAATCGCCGGTTATGCCGGCACGGCGCTGCCGGTGGAAAACCGGTCCGCCGATTGTCACCCGGTTTCCGGGGAGTGTCAGCAACCTTTCTACCTGTAGGAGAAAATTCATGACCCGCAGTGTTCACACCCACGACGACGCCCGTCCCAAGCGGCGGGGCTTTCGCCTCGCGACGGTTTTCGCCTCGGGTGCCCTGCTCTCCGGTGCCGTCATCCTGCCGGCCTCCGCCGCGATGGCGTCCCCCATGCCCGCCGCGTCGGTCGTGAGCGTCGTCGAGGGCCACGACAAGCATCACGACAAGCACAAGCACCACGACAAGCACTACAAGCACTACAAGCACAACAAGCACCACGACAAGCACAACAAGCACCACTGACAAGCGCGACAGGTAAGGCACGGTGCTCACGCGATCAGAGCCGATCGCCGAGGACGGTGCCTACGGTTCGCAGTCCGGCTGGGTGGTAAAGCCGGCGGCTACGCTACCCAGCCGCGCTGAATGCCCGCAGGGAAGAAAGGGTACGGGCCGTCTCACGCGCGGCGGCCCGGCACGGTGCCGAGAAATCGGCCGCACCTGGCCATTGGCCATATGAAATCTGCCTCGGAAAGAATCCAAGGCTTTTTTGTTTTCTCATAACTTTGGCCGACGGAGAACGGCTGAATGTGCTCTAGAACGGACGGACGGGCCAGATGTGTACGTGGCCCGTTTGGCGTACCAGCGTCGGAAGCGGGCAGGGGTACCGCGCTCAAGGCCAACCGATCCGGCTGCCAATCACCAGGCTCTGTCGTAGCAATCCATTCCCAGGAGAGGCAGCCAATCGAGCCGAGGCACGCGCTCACACGCACTTCCAACAAGCAACTTTTCGAGACCTGCGCCAACTTCATCGGCCTGGCCGAGGACTATGGCCACGGCGAATTCCACGGCATCATCCGCAAGCAGGCCGGCGCGCGCAGCGGTTGGGGACCCAGGGCGCTACGCGATGGCATATCCCGGCATGGTCGCCGCCATGTCCCTCGCGGTGATGCCTTCCTGGCGCTCGATCGTGGCGACAGTGGTCACCCCGGACGACATCGGTCGAGTCCTCGCGGAGTTCCAACGCCGCCTGCCCGTCGGCACCCCTCCCCTGACCGGTCCCGCCCTCGTCGGACTCGGTTCAGGAGTGCGCCACGGTAATGCGCCGCATCGACCGCTACACGGAAGAGCAGTCAGTGCCCCGATAGTTGACCTTCACCTAGGGGGAAGCCACAGCATCGGTGGGCCGGGCGATGTGCTCGGCATGAGGAGGAGTGAGCATGGGGTTGCTGACCATCGGGACGTTCGCGAAGGCGTCCCGCCTGTCACCGAAGGCGCTGCGTCTCTATGACGAGCTCGGCCTGCTGACCCCCGCTCGCGTCGACCCGGTGAGCGGCTACCGCCTCTACGCACCGGAACAAGTGGACCAAGCCCGCCTGGTCGCCTGGCTCCGACGCCTGGGAATGCCCCTGGCCCGCATCCAGCACGTCTGCACGCTGGAGGCAGGCCCGGCGGCGGCCCAGGAGATCCGCACGTTCTGGGCCCAGGTCGAAGCCGACACCGCCGCACGGCGGGACCTGGCCACCTTCCTCATCAACCACCTGTCCTGGAAGGACCCAGCCATGTCCCCGACCGCGAAGCCCCTGGGAATTTGTTACGCCGCCCTTTCCGACACGGGCCTGGTCCGCGAGAGCAACCAGGACACCGCCTACGCCGGGTCCCGCCTGCTCGCCGTCGCCGACGGCTACGGCAGCCAAGGAGCCCCCGCGAGCGCGGCCGCCGTCGACGCGCTCAAGCACCTCGAAACGGACAGCATCCCGGCGGGCAATCTCCTCAACGTCCTCGAAGACGCCATCGAACAGGCCAAGCATGCCGTGGACGGCGTCGCCGGGACCGGCTCTTCACCCGAAGAAGCCGGCACGACACTCACCGCGATGCTCTGGACCGGATCGCAGCTGGCCCTCGTCCACATCGGCGACTCCCGCGTTTGCCTCCTGCGCGACGGAGAGCTGTTCCAGATCACGCACGACCACACCATGGTGCAGTCGATGGTCGACGAAGGACGCCTCACCCCGGCCGAAGCCGCCTCCCACCCCCAGCGGTCGCTGTTGATACGAGCCCTGGGTCAAGGAGCCGACGCCGTCCCCGACATGCGCCTTCACGACGCCCAGCAGGGAGACCGATACCTGCTCTGCTCCGACGGTCTGTCGACCGTCGTGCCGACAGAAGAAATCCGACGCGTGCTCTCCGAAGTCAGGGAGCCCGAGCAGGCCGTCCGCGAACTCATCGCCCTCGCCAACGCCTCCGGCGGCCCCGACAACGTCAGCTGCGTGGTCGCCGACGTCATGGAGCTCCAGCAGTAAAAGCAAGCGGCATACACTTCACATCGCACCAGATCCGCTCTCAGGAACTCATCCGTGCAGCCGACGAGTACCGACTCGCCCGACAAGCCAGCAGAGCCAAGCCGGCTCCCCGAGCCATGGCAACCAGCACATCGCGACCGACTCGGCGGCACCTGCTGGCCTGGCTCCGCGGGTGAACGACCATCCTGCCTACGGCTGAGCGGGACACCAACCGCCAATCCTTCCCGCACAACCATTAGGCACCACAGGTCAGAGCCTCACCCTGCCCACAGCTATCTGGGACAGGACACGGCGGGTACGCCTGGGGCAAGGGACACAGCCGGTCGGGCTGCGCCCCAGGTCGTCAGCCGGCCAGGATGGCGCGGGAGCGGAAAACGCGCGTGAGGCTGCCCAGCCACTCGGTGCCGACCGGGCGCGGGCAGTTGCCCGTCCGGCGCAGCATCGCAGCGGCCTGCATGGCGCGGCGGCGGACGATGCGGAGGTCGGCGAGCTCGCACAAGATCACCGCCTCGGAACGGGACTGTCGTCGCCGTCGAACACATCGCGCATGATCTTCGCGGTCCACACGTTGCCGTGGATCGGGCCGGGCGCTGCGGCGGTCAAATCACGCTCGACGACGGGCTGGGCTGGGACATAGCTCTTCCTCGGGTGGGGGGTGTGCTTTCGGTTCGCAACTGGCCGGCTACCAGCGCCGACCAACAAGACATGAGTCACAGAAGGTGTCCCGCGGCCCTTTCTGCAGCTAACTTCCGCCGCTCCCCCGGCACATGGGTGACGGGCGCGGGCACTGCGGGATGGGTGTCGACGGCGCCCCGTTCCGGATTACCAGCTTCCGCGTCTCCAACATGGCTGCAGCGTCTCAACAGCCGTAAGAATGAGCTGTGCAGCGACAAACGACAGGCGTTGAAAGCCTCCCGGCCCCGCGCAACGAGAACGAGTCCAGGCTGCTCCATGTGGTGTGGCTGGAAGCTTTCGGCGATTCCGGCTGGCCGACCTTCCGTGCGGTCGACCAGCGGCTGGATCAGTACGGCATTGATGCCGTCGAGGTACTAAGGCGGTTCCCGGCGCATCTCCTGGTGGGCTGGCCTGACCGCAATCGAGCGGTGCCGGCTCCCGATGCGCCGTTGCAGGTGACGATCGCCGGTGCCGCCCACTGCCCCGGAACTGCCGACGTGGTCGACGCCTTCATCGCGCTCGCACGGACGCTGGCCGACATGGAGAAGCACTGGCCCGTCGGAAGTCCCAGCAGCCTCCCCGGCCCGGCGGCACCGTCGCAGACCCCCACGCCCGCCTGTTGCTCCTGCTGCCCGCCTTCGGGGACGCCGCCGCACCGCGGGAGGCCGTCGACCGCCTGGCCGCGGCGTTGCGCGCCCGCCTACGCGTGCAGGCCGCCGAGCCGCTTGCCATGGCCATGCTCGAAGCTCAAGGGCTAACCGGTCCAGTGCGCTGGGCAGCGGCCGAGGATGGACGCGGATCAACGATGGCAGGTACTCGCTCCGCAACCCCGCCAATGACTTCGCGCTGCCGAGCGACCGCTTGGCCCGGGTGAGCGCTGCACTGGCAGGGTGACCAGTCGGGGGCGTGATTCACCATTCAAGCCAATGACCTGGCCTTTCACGGAACTCCAGTCGGAGTCGTTCTTAAAAGCGCCATCATCACGCGACTACGACATCGGCATGCCTCTTGAGCGCCCGAGGGGTGCGTTCAGGCGACGGCACATGTCCAGTCGAGTCTCTGCCCAATCACCCTATCCAGCGATAGCACCACACCTGTCGCGCACACTACGGTCGATCGCATAGCTGCTGAGCTGCACCGTTCCTCAGAGAACCGCGCTCACGGGGAAGGCCCCCCGCGCATGCGGGGATGGTCCTCAGCGGCCCTTGCTGACGTCCTGCCAGACCGACTGCTCCCCGCGCATGCGGGGATGGTCCCTGGGCATGCCCTCATGGAGTCGTCGGTGACGCCTGCGCCGCCGATGGCCTTGCCGCGCTTGCGGGCGGACTCGTGGCCTTCGAGGGTGCGGTTCGCGGATGTACTCGCGTTCCATGCCGGACATGGCTGCCAGCACGGTGAACACGATGCCGGAGGGGTCGTGCGAGCCCTTCAGTTCTCCGGTGAGGAACTCCAGGCCGACGTCGCTCGCCTTCAGCTCCTCGGCGAGCATGGCGAGTTCGATGCCGCGGCCGAGTCGTTTGTGTTCGTGGACGACGAGGGTGACGGCGACGCCAGAGGAGCGGATCTCCCCGGCGAGCTTCACGGCGGCCTCCAGCCCGGGGCGCTTGGTGGCGCGGGTGGAAATCTTCTCCGAGAAGATGCGGGTGACCCCGGATCCGGCGAGGGAGTCCAGCTGCGCGTCGAGGGACCGCCGGGCGGTCGAGGCGCGCGCGTACCCGAGACGGACGTGCCCGACCGGCTCGGCGCCGGCGCTCGCGGGCCGGGGCAGCTCGGTCCACACCGAGCCCGGCTTGCGCACGGCGGTTCGTCGCTTTCCTCGTCCCACGTGATGGCATCGGCGATTTGGCCGGCCAGGTCGAAGGTGTCCCAGGCTGCGGCCAGGACATCCGCGGTGGGGGCGGAGTCGAGAGCTTTGCTGAGGTCGTGCACGAGTGCGGGACGAATGTCTCCCCCTTTCGGTGCGTTCCGGGGATCTTCCCACCGATCGCCTCTGGCACCCAACGCCCTGTGGACAGAGCGCTGGTCGTGGACAACGGCCGGCCCCGGAATGCGTCTCCTTCCTGTTCACGCTCTCTCCTCGTCGGCCATGGGGACCCCGGCCGGACCTGTGCCTCCCGCGGTGCCCAGAAATGGGTCGTTGAGCAGAGCGGCCGATTGGCTGACTTTGTTCACGAGTCGAGTCGTGACGTCAGTTGTTCATCGGTTTGGAGGCACCCGGAACGACGGACGGGTGGTGTTCACAAGTCTTGACAGCAGTGGGGGCTTGCCAAGACAGCACCGGGGCGTTTCCGGTGAAAGACGTGGTCATGCCGCAGGGGCGACGCGAGCCGCAAACGGCGGGTTCGTGTCGCCCCCGCTGCACTCACTGGCAGCCATCCACGGCCATGGCTTACGGCCAGGCGGCGTTGGCATGACCCTACGAGCGCGCCCGCGCCCGGCCTCACGCTGCGCCGCCCGCCTGGAGGGCTCAGCTGATGACGCGCGTGTAGGTGAGGATTACCGCGCCGCTCTTGAGGACGGTGTGGTCGGTAAGTGTCCAGGTGCGCGGGTCGAAGGCAGCCTTGCGGGAGAACAGAGGGATCCCGTCGCCGATGGTCAGCGGGGCGACCTTGAGGATCAGCGTGTCGATTTCGGCGTACAGGGATCCGGCCAGCTCGGCGCCGCCGAGCAGCCAGATGTTCTTGCCGTCCTGCTGCTTGAGCTCCCGCACGGCCGCCACCGGATCTTCGGCGACGAGTTCAATGGCCGGGTCCGGCCTCTCGGTCAGGGTCCGGGAGAAGACCAGGTGACGCAGGTGGGGGTAGGCGTCGGTGATCCCGGCCGCCAGACCGATCTCGTAGCTACGTCGGCCTTCGAGCACGGTGTCGAAGTGCGTGCCTGCCGCTGTGACGGACAGGGCCTGTCGGGCCTGTACGGGCAGCGTCTCCGGGTACTCGGCCACGAGGTGCTGGATGTAGTCCTCCGGTATGGGCCAGAAGCCGTTCGGACCGGTGGGGTCCGCGCCGTCCGGGCCCGCGATGAAGCCATCGAGAGTGCTGGCGATGTAGTGGACGAGTCTGCGCACGCCGGGTCCCTTCCGTCGGTCCGCTCCCGCGGTGCGGCCCGGGCTGCCGGATGGCGTGCCGGAATGCGAAGCCGCTTAGTGATCATCGCACCGGACCGACTGCGCGAACACCGTGCCGTCAAATCTCGTGAACATCCGCACGCGCGCCGGGAACCAGCTGCTGCTGACACCAGCCGACAAACGCTGTCGCTTGAAGTGGACAGAGCCAATTGGCCGACAGCCTCGGTATGGCCATGAGGTTCTTGCCGAGGTCGTGCGCATCACTCGCGGGTGTGCGCAAGGCTCGTGCTACCTCAGTGCGGTTCTGGTGGGGCTGCAGGGCATGGTTCGGGCCTGAGCGGGTGGTTCCCTCCTCGGTCGGGCAGACGTAGTTCACAGCGCGCCCGTTGTCGGGGTGCCGGGCTCGCGCTTGCGCGACCGCCGCAGGCGGCTTGGCCTGGTGGCCCGGCGGCGGGTGTGCTGGCCTTTGGTGCCCGTCCGGGGAGGGGACCGCGCCGCGCCCTCCCCCGACACCACGCACCCGAGCGACAGGCCCCACCCCCTCCGAGAGAGGGCCCGCCGGAGGTATCTGTCTGTTCGGACCCGCTCACGGAGCCCGGGCTCGGCCGCCTGTGATTGTGGACTGCGGGTCGGCCTCCCCGTGCGTAGCCCGGACTTGGTGATGTTCGTCGGTGGCTGTCACTCGTGGGAGTGGTCGGGCTCCCGCAGCCGTTTCGCCCCGTGCACTTGCTGGCGTTGGACTGCCCATCAGGAAACTGATCTTTGTGGCCGGTGCGGTCGCGCTTTTGGTGGGCGCGGCGCCGGTTCACGCTGATGCCAATAGGTCGGAGGGCAAGGTGAGCCTGGGCGTGTCGACGGTCACGTAATTCCCCATCGGCAACGTCAGCTTCCCCGCCCAGACGTTCGGGCCTCAGGCACGTGGCTGCGGTCGTTTCTCCGGCGACCGGCGGACCAGGGGGTGTTCGGCTCGTCAGTCCCAGTCGGATGCCGGCTGGTCGACTCGGCCGCCCTTGTGCGGTGTAGCGATGTAGTCGCGAGCGCCGTCAGGCAGCGCGGTGACACAGGCGGATGAGCAGGCGTTGACCAGCAGGGGCAGTACGTCAGTGGCCACGCGCAGTGAGATCCACACCTGATGGAGTCCGCTCTGTTCGATCGGGCGGTCGCAGACGCTGCAGCTGTGGATGGTGGTGGCGCCCCAGCGCCGGGGGTCCAGGTTTCCCGGATCGAGGTCCGCGACGGGGCCTGGGGAGGGCTGAAGCTGTGGGAAGGGCGGTCGCAGCTTGTAGTTGCCGACCAACGCGCGCGTGCTCACCGTGCTGCGGGTCAGCTTCCGGCATCGGGTGATCTCGTAGGGGAACCAGTGCAGCCGGTAGGAGGTGTAGGGGGTGAACTCCTCCAGGCTGGTCATGGCCCCGATCTCGGGCGGAATCCGGACCAGGTTGCTGCCGTAGAGCACGAGGTGCTTGACCGCCGTGAGCCTGGCGATGCTCGGCGGCAGGGTGATGACCTGCCGCCGCTCTTCCGGGCTGAGCTCGATCACGGGGCGGAACTCTTCGCGCTCGTCGGCGGCGGCCTCGTCGATCAGCTCCAGCAGGTGCTGCACTGGAGGTATGCCGAGGAGGATGGACGTGTCTGGTGAGCGGCTCGACTCGGAGTGGGTGCGGGGCTGGTGCGAACAGACTTCTGCGGGGCTCTCGGCTTTGATGTCGTCGTTTCTGAAGAAGCACGGTTACCCGCCCGGTGAGAATGCCGTCATCTTCGCAACAGAAGAGAGCCATGGGGCGGCGGATGCACTCGTGGATCTGACGCCGATCCCCTCTGACCTGACGACCCTTTACTGGGTGGTCTGCGAAGTTTCCTTGCCTGATGTCGAGCACGGATACTTCGTCCACCCGGCCTTGACGGTCGCTGAGCACTTCCACGAGTACGGATCTGTCCGGATCGACGACGAGCAACCTGCCATCCTGTTTGCCAGTGATGGTGGTGGCCATCTGTTCGTGGTGGCAGGCAGTGGACGAGTCTGGAGATCGACCACTGCCTCCTGGTTCGACGATTTCGAGGTCGCCGCAGAATCCATCCAAGACTTCCTTGAACAGCTCGGCCGAAGGGTCGCTGGCCAGATCTGACCCGGCAGTCCGTCGGGTGTGTCGGCGGTCGCTGAACCTGGACCCCTTTGGGGTCGGTGACTTTTGACCCCGTGTGTGCAGTTGTTCACCCGGTTGCCGCGCTCGGCGTGCGGCCGATGTCGCGGTCTTTAAGCCGGTAGGAGTCTCCCTTCAAGGAGAGCACATCGGCGTGATGGACGAGACGGTCGATCATGGCGGCGGCGACGGTGTCGTCGCCGAAGACCTCGCCCCAGCGTCCGAACGGCTTGTTGCTTGTCACGATCACGGACGCGCGTTCGTAGCGGCCCGAGATCAGCTGGAAGAACAGGTTCGCTGCTTCCGGTTCGAACGGGATGTGTTGGGGCCGACCTCATCGATCACCAGAACGGGGACGCGCGCGAGCCGCAGCAGTTCGTCCTGGAGCTTGCCGGTGGTGTGGGAGGCGGCCAGCCGGTCGACCCACTGGGAGGCGGTGGCGAACGCGACACGGTGTCCGGCCTGGCAGGCGCGGATGCCCAGGGCGATGGCCAGGTGGGTCTTGCCGGTGCCGGGCGGGCCGAGGAAGACCACGTTCTCCTTGCCGGTGATGAAGTCCAGGGTGCCCAGGTGGGCCACCGCCTCCCGTTTCAGCCCGCGCAGGTGGGTGAAGTCGAACTCCTCCAGGGTCTTGCGGGCGGGGAAACGGGCCGCGCGGATGCGGCCCTCGCCGTCGTGGGCCTCGCGGGCGGCGACCTCGCGCTGCAGGCAGGCGGCCAGATACTCCTGATGCGTCCAGGACTCGGCGGTGGCGCGTTCGGCGAGCCGGTCGGCAGCATCCAGCAACGCCGGCGCCTTCAACGCACGGCTGAAGAAGGCCAGTTCGGCGGCGACGTCCCGGGATGCGGTGGTGCGGGTGACCATGGCTTCACTCCTCTCCTGCGCCGCCCTCGATCAGCTGGAAGACGCGGTCGTAGGCCGGCAGGTCCGGCTGTGCGACCTCCACCGCCGCGGCGCCGACCCCGGCCTACTGCCTCTACACGATCATCGACATCTTCAGCCGCTACACGGTCGGCTGGCTGATCGCCGCCCACGAGAACAAGGACCTCGCCGAGTGGTTCCTGTCCGAGACGATCGCCAAGAACGGCATCGATCCAGGGCAGTTGACGATCCACTCGGACCGCGGGTCCCCGATGGTCGCGCAGAACGTCGCCCAGATGATGGCCGGTCTCGGCGTCACCAAGTCGCATTCGCGGCCGAAGACGTCGAACGACAACCCGTACAGCGAGAGCCAGTACAAGACCCTGAAATACCGGCACGACTTTCCCGAGCGCTTCGGATCTCTCGAGGACGCCCGGGCGTGGTGCACCCAGTTCTTCATCTGGTACAACGAGGAGCATCGGCACTCCGGGATCGGCCTGCACACGCCCTACGACGTGCACTTCGGTCTCGCCGAGCAGCTCCGCGAGATGCGTGCCGACGTCCTCCAGGCGGTCTACGCGAAGCACCCCGAACGCTTCGTCCGCAAGCCACCGGAGCCCCCGAAGGTCCCCGCAGCGGCCTGGATCAACCAGCCGGCACCAGGCGGCCCACTGATCCCAGCACAGCGTTAGAACGATCTACCTGCCTTGATCGCTTTGACAGGTTCCGCCTCACGCCGCCAATAGATCCTCTACCAGCCCGGCCCGACGTTTCAGGTCGTCATGTGGGTGGCCCCGCTCCACGCCCGCCTGTACCCACCGGCCGTCCTCGCCACGCGGCTGGACCGCCTCGCCGGAGTCATCGGGCTGTGGGCGCTGTGGCCGTCGTTCGCCGCAGGGCGGCAGCGTGGTGCTGAACGTCAGCGGCAGCAGACGCCGAAGCGGTCACGACGGCTCAGTCAAAGCCTTGGCCCGGTGCGCCGGGCGCTTGGCAGAATCTGACGCGTGAACGTAGCTCACATATCCAAGCAGCACCTCGTCTCCCAGGTCCTCCTCAGGCAGTTCACGATGCTTGGACCAAAGGGCAGCGGCTGGCAGCTATTGCCCTTCGACGTGTGGAACCCGGAGCGTCGACAGAAGCTCAAGGGTCCCGGGGCGTGCGGCACGTCCAAGGACTTCGTGGCGTTCGACTCCGCGTCTGCCGAGGATCTGTGGGGATCGGTGGAGACGCGCGTCCCAGCCGCGCTCGCGGCCGTGAAAGCCGGCACGCCGTTCGCCGACCCCCTGCACGTCGAGGTGCTGCGCGACCTGGTCGTACTCCACTACGTGCGCTCGCACCGCTACCGCGGCGTGTACACCAGCGCGTTCGAGACTGTGCGCGTCAATGTCCGCGGCGAGCTCATCAGGCAGTACCCGGAGCACGTCCGTCGTGAGGCGCTGCGCCAGACCGGGCTCCATCTGCCTGGATCCGGCTCCCTCGGTTCCTTTGCCGAGCGTCTCATCGAGCAGTCCGAGGCCACCCAGGACTTCGGGAGCGGCAAGCTGTTTCGCACGAGCATCGAGAACATGCTCAACAAAGTGCGCGTCATGGCGGCGAAGTGGCATCTGGAGGTGTTGACGCCGGAGAGCGGGCAGTTCCTGATCGGCGACAATCCAGCGGTGACCGTGCGCACGGACACGACGCCCTTCTCGTACAACATGGCTTTCGGGGACGCGCACTCCATCGTGCTGTCCATCGGTCCCAGGCACCTGCTGGCCTTGGGACCGGAGAACATGGTGGTCAGCATTCCCAGAGCCATCGTCAACGAGATCAACACCGTGCAGATCCACGCTGCCGACGGCTACGTCTACATGCACCCTCGAAGTGACCTGGAGACGTTTGCCAGGGCCAAGGCGAGACAGCGGCAAGCAGCCCGCGCGACCCGCTGAGTGCCGGGCTGACCACCTCGTGCGGAACAGCTCGGCATCGCGCGCGTGAAGCCTTCTGCGTCTGATCGCCGCCACTTGGGTGGAAGGGTCAGCGTGATCTCGCCAGAGGCGATACCAGCATCGGCCTCGATGACTCCCTCGGCCCTGTCCCAGAGCGTCACTGATGCCGTCGCGAGAGGTTCGCCGCCGATGCTCCTGTTGTGCAGCTGCCTCGGGATCCGTCGAACGTCGCCCATGCCCTGGTGGCAGCGTTTCCGACCCGTCTTGCCGGTGACGTGCAGAGGGTCCTGGCGGTCATGCCGGAGGCCAGGCTCGCGCCGATGATGCCCTTCGAGGTCGAGGTGCAGGGCGAGACCGTCGCCATCCCGTCGCGCATCTACAACGAGGAGCCGGGCGCGGACTTGGAGCAGCCCCTGGCCGGAACCCAGCAGGTGATTGTGCACTGCCTGTACTCCCGGCACAGTGATGGCCGGGTCCGCCAGCGGCACATTGAGCAGATTGTGGCGTCGGGCGAGCCGTGGGTGGTCCCGTTCGTGGTGCAGTTGGCCGGGGAATACGTGCTGGAGATCCTTGAGGCGATCGGCCGGGGTCTTCCCGGACTCGCGGTCCCGGGCTCGGCCCAGCGCCGACTCTACGGGGAGTTCATCGCTCGGAATCCGGCCTTCTTCGCGCGCGCGGAGCGGCGCGTGGTGAGCTACTGGTCGTGCTACTACCGCTGGAAGTACGGAGCGTTTGGGACGTATCCCGGATGCGTCCTTGTGGAAGCGTTCCGGGCCGCTGTGGTGGAACAGGTGGGCGCGCAGTGGCCGCGGCACACGCCGCCCCTCGCTGGTGGACGCGGGTGAGGGACCTGCCTGAGTTCGGCCATGGTCCTATCCAGCAAGGTTGAGATTGTGCAGGCGGGCGATGCCGCGCATGGCGTGGTGGACGCCGTCGCCCTTGAGCCGGCAGTCGCGGTACGGCCACAACGTCGGCGGCCCGGGCTCAGGCGAGGAGGGCGTCGACGCCGTCGAGTTCAAGGCCATGGTCGACGCGGCGGGAGGAGACGTTGCGGCCGCCGTGCGCGGTTGGCTGGTGGACACCGGGCGCCTCGACCCCGACGCGATCATCGTCCACCTCGAGATCCGCGCTTGGAAGCCCAGAGAATACTGAGCTCAGCGAAGGCCTTGGGGAGCAACTGTCCCCGAGGTCTTCCGCCGTCTGCTCGGCCGGGGCAGTTGCACGCATTCAAAATTCCTGGCGAAGTGACATCACTCTCCTTCATCTATTTGCGGTGGAGGAGAGCGATGGTGTCGTTTGGGAGATGTCGGCCGTTTGGTGTGGCAGCGCTTTGATCACAGCAGCGGTACCCCTGCAAATGGGCTAAGTGTGTGGATTCTGCACCATGCCCTGAAGTTACTCGTAGTACTTTCCTGAATCGAAAATTTCCGCTACCAGACACCGAGGAATCGCATCTAGCTCAGATGCAGGAATTCCCAGGTTTTCCAGAGATCGATCCATCCCCAGCACCCAAGCTTGCACAGATTCCAGATAGTCGGGAAGTGACAGATTCTGCCACGAGTCGGGATCGTTGAGCAAGGTGAGGCGAAGTTGCTCAAGGTAGTCCGCGAACCTTTCAAGACTCCTCACGTACTTCACCGGGGACTCTTCCCTGAAACTACTCTCCTCTGACACGAACCGACCGCCATCATTGATTGGTTTGAACTTTTTGCGGTTCGCACGACCAGGGCAGCGATGACCATCACCGGCTGGTAGAGGCTGCGCCTTCGTTGCGCTTGTGGATGTCGGGGATCGCTGCCCACCAGCCTCGCTCCCTGAGCGCGGGCCGATGGATGCAGCACCGACGCCGCACCGACGCCGATCGCACTTACTTATCCGCGGCGAAAGGGGCAGGACTCACTGCGCTCAGTTTTCCTTATGAAGAAGCCGGCGTGGTT
This sequence comes from Streptomyces sp. NPDC051219, assembly GCF_040682335.1. Classification (NCBI taxonomy): domain Bacteria; kingdom Bacillati; phylum Actinomycetota; class Actinomycetes; order Kitasatosporales; family Streptomycetaceae; genus Streptomyces; species Streptomyces sp. NPDC051219. Next base: position 4,560 of record NZ_JBFBAS010000056.1, on the reverse strand, counting down.
CAAGGTAATCGACGTCTCCTACATAGAGAACGATTTCACCTTTTACCCGGTGAACAGAAAAGGAGCCAATCGAGGGTCCCTCACTACAGTCACCGGGAGGGAATGTTACAGAAACTTCACGGGCTCCCCCCAGGGGCGGCGTGCGAAGATCCCATTCCCCTTCAAGTTCCTTCGTTTCTTCCGCCTCACCAGCGAAGAAGTAGCCGCAAGATGCGCTGGCACTGGAAAATGCCCCGCCGGACGAGAACGAAACTGAAATTCCCTCAGCATTCGCCCAGGTCCCCACGATCTGCACATCCCTCAGTTCAGAGCCCTCATCCTTGCCAGTTGAGGCTGCACAACCAGAGCCAAGCATTACCGTTGCAGCCAAAAGCGGAAGGAGCCAGAACCGGATTACCACACGAGGATAAAAGGTGTTCATTTGTCGCCTGCCTAGAACAAAAAATACTAGCGAATGGATCTGACACTTCACGCGGAGAGTGCAACGCTGGCAAGAATCATGGAAATTGCCGTCATTGCTCATTATGGCTGCGCTGCCCTTGCCGCAAATGCTGCGCGGTTCGACATCTGACGGGAAACTTGTCCTATCACTCGCATGGTCTCCGTTCCCTTGCCGCTCGCACCGTGCTTGATCACATAGATCCACGGGCCCCCTGGCCTGCCTCGAGTATGCTACCTCGGGGCAGGCCAGGGGGCTTCACGGGCGACGAAAGCAGATTGCTGCCGGAAATGCGCAACGACTGTCAGGGGAAACTGGTGTAGACGATCTCTTCACTCCAGGTGATGGTTACGTTGACATCCTTCTGCCCACCCGGGAACTGCTCCCTCAGATTGTCTGAAACCGCCCTCAACGGTGCTACTGACCCACCACCTTTGTATCCGTTAATTGGATCTCGCGTGGCAGATTCCACCGTCATCGGATTAGCCACCGTGAACTGCACCTGTGCCTTCTGGTAACAGCCTCCAGTCTTAAGGCACTCTCCCGACACACCCGTCACTTTCGTCGTCAGCGTATATGAACCAAGCCACAGGCTTGCGGGGTTGGCAAATGCGCCGCCCGCGAGCCCGGACAACTTGCCAGCAGTAATCCCAGCGAGCCTCCAAGGTCCGCACCGGCACCCTGCCCCGCGCCATGGCCTCCCTGCGCAACCTTGCCATCAGCGTCTTCCGCCAGGACGGCCAGACCAACATCGCCGCCGCCCTCCGCCACACCGGCCGCGACTACCTCCGGCCCCTACGAACCCTCGGCCTCACGTGACATCAGCTGGTGGGGGGCGTCATCCCCAGTAGGCGATATTCGGAGCTGGAGGTCGTGTCAGGGGGAGTAGCTACGGTACGCGCTGTGGACGCTGCTGATCTTGACTATCGGGCCCGGACGCAGTCTGGTTGCATTCCGCCGCATCTGGCTTCTCGACTTCTCGAACTCGGCCATGCCGAGAAGGTGGAGTTCTGGGCCAGCCATGGGGAGTGGTTCTGCGGGGAGTGGGCACGGCTGCTCGGCGACCAGGGCCAACAGGCAGAGGCACTGGAGATACTCGCCCCGTACCTCGCTACCTTTACTTTACGGACACAGAATGCAGTGCCCTCAGCCGAGGAGCACGACGAGCAGTACAAAAGCACGTTGTCCCAAAGGAAAAGAATGATGCGCACCATGAAATACACCGTCTCCATCGAGATCGCCCTGCCGCGGGAGAAGGTGGTCCAGCTGCTCGCCGACCCGGCACACCTGCCGAAATGGCTGCGGGGCCTGGTGCTGCACGAGCCGCTGAGTGGGGAGCACGGGCAGCTCGGCACCAAGTCGCGGGTCGTGATGCAGATGGGCCAGCGGAAGATCGAGTGCACCGAGACCATCACACGCCAAGAACCGGCAGACCTGCGCGAGATCCCGAAAACGAGCGTCGTTCACTTCGACCGCGAGATCGTCGGCGAGGGCATGTGGAGCGCCGTGCGCGACCGGCTGACCGAAGCCAGCCAGGAAACGACGCTCTGGGAGAGCGAGAACGAATACCGGTTCAGCGGCTTTCTGATGAAGCTGGTGGGACTTCTGATGCCCGGCGCCTTCCGCAAGCAGTCGCAACAGCACATGCAGGACTTCAAGGCGTTCGCCGAGCAGGGAAAGGACGTCCGCGAGGCTACGGACTGATCTGCCGTAACTGGTCAGGCGTCTGACGGCGTGGCGTGTTTATCTTCCCTTCGTTCGTAGATGACCGCTGGGGCAAGCTCCACCGGCGCTGTCTGGAGATGACCGTTGCCGAAGGCCGCGAGGCCGGCGCTGCGGCGCGCGAAACGCTCCGCAGCCATCCAGGCATCCGTACGGAGTGGCTGGCGATCCGGGCCGGCCGCTGTAGCTCAGCCTGCCTCGGGGCCGCGAGCCACCAAGCGATCGCCCAGACCTGGTTCAGCGGCGGCTGTCTCCGGGCGCAAGCAGACTCGTCACCTCGGCGATCGCCTCGGCGGACGGCTTGACGTACCGCCGGTCGATGGCTTCGAACAGCGGCAGCACCTCTTGGGCGGGCGCGGCGCCCGGGAGCGGAACGGCCGCGGCGGTAGCCGCCTGAGGTGCGGCCGTGCCCCAGGCCTGGGTGGGCACAGCAGGAAGCAGGGGCAGGGTAGCGAGGAGGAGCGCGGGCAGGCCGCGTCGCATGTTGGTGATCACGCCCCGGCGTTCTAGCTGCCGCAGCACCCGTGCCGGAAGGCGACCGCGGCCCGGATCACCCGGGCGGGTGGTGCCTTTCACCGGAGAAACGATCACTGCACCGGTTGTGTGCGCTCCGTACCGAGGGCTGTTGAGCGACGTTCTGTATGAGCATGAACGAGGGGCTTGGCGACAATCGCGGTGAAGACGTCCGTGTGAGAGGTCGGATGCCTGGGGCGAACTTGGTGCGCGACGACACGGTGAACACGAAGAACCGCGGAGGCTACCTCTGCAGCGTGCCTACGTCTTCCACGGCACCGTCATCGTCGCCTCGATCCGACTCTGGCTCCGCTCGTGATCCGCCGATTGGCTACTCGTACGAGCCCGCAGCCGAGGGCGGTACCTCGACGACGAAGAAGAGGAAGCAGGTTTTGGTCGAAAGGGCATGGAAGTCGTCGGGGAACAGCTCACGGGCGGCTGGGTCAGGCTGCGGTTCGCTGATGGTGGTGAGGCGGAAGCCGGCGGCGGTGAAGGCGTCGGTCATCGCGTGCAGCGGCCTGCGCCAGAACTTCATCGGGGCGGACTGCCCGTTGAACGTCCAGTCGAAGCCATAGCTGGTGGTCGCGGAGTAGTCGGGCCGGGGATCCTGGATCGTGTAGGCCACGAAGGGGTGGTCCACCGACGCGATCAGTCGGCCGCCGGGCCTGAGTACTCGCCGCAACTCGGCCAGTGTCGGCCCCCAGTCCTCCAGGTAGTGCAGCACCAGCGACGCGACCACGTCGTCGAATGCGCCGTCGTCGAACGGCAGGCGGTCGCGCAGGTCGGCCACGTGCAGGGCCACGTCGTCACCCAGCCGCTGTCTTGCCAACGCCAGCATCCCGGCGCTGGCGTCGATGCCGGTGACGACAGCACCGCGGTCGCGTAGTGCAGCGGACAGGGGGCCCGAGCCGCAACCGGCGTCCAGGATCCGGCGACCGGCGACGTCTCCGGCGAGGGCCATCATCGCGGGCCGCTCGTAGTACGCGTTCACGAGGTTGTTCTCGTTCTCCGCCGAGTACGCCTCGGCGAAACGGTCGTAGTCATTCACCTGGGCCAGATCTGCAGACTGGGCGAGACTCTCGGGCGCATCCGTTAAGCGTTCCATTGCCGCAGCCTAGTAGTCACATGATCCGCCTGACAGGCCCTTGTCGCCACGGAGGCATCATCCCTCCTGCCCGGGAAGGGCAGCACGGCGGCGCGAGGCCATTTTCGGGTGAGGCCGCTGACCGGGTGATCCGAACATGAATGCTGTCCCGTCTGGAGAGGTTTCGGCTGATTGCTGCAGGTCAGGCGGAGGTGTTGGTGCTGATCGTGGACTCGGACGCGCTGCTTGTCGAGCGACAGCTGCGGGCTGGCCAACTGGAATGTCCGCTGTGCTCCTCGCCCCTAGCGCCGTGGGGTCATGGCCGACCGCGGTCGATCCGGGGTGATCTGGGGGCCCGGCTGTTTCTGCGGCCACGCCGTACGCGCTGCTCAGCCTGCAAGGTCACCCACGTGCTGCTGGCGGAGGCATTTTGGCCGCGGCGAACGGATGTGGCCGAGGTAATTGGGGCCGGGCTGGAGATAGCCGCGTTGGGCATGGGCCACCGCCAGGTCGCCGCCCGTCTGGGCCTGGCCGAGGGCACGGTCCGTGGCTGGCTGCGGGCGTTCGCCAGGCGAGCCGAGGACGTGCGCCGGCACTTCACCGTCGCTCTGGTCGCGCTCGCGGACGACCCGGTGATGCCGGCTGCGGCACCGTCGACGTTCGCTGATGCCGTCTCGGTGGTCGCGGGCCCCCCACGGGGGGGCGGCGCGGAGGGGGGGGGGGGGGGGCCGGGGGGGGGGGGGGCGTGTGGCGGGGGGGGGGTTGGGGGGGGGGGGGGGGGCCGGGCTGAAAGGCGGGGTAT
>NZ_JBFBAS010000055.1:0-32792 GCF_040682335.1 Streptomyces sp. NPDC051219 | reverse complement strand
TCAACGCCCACCGCTCCGGCACCATCAAGGGCCTGGCCGCCGAGGTCGGCGCCTCCGTCACCTCCGGCGCCACCATCTGCGAAATCAAGGACTGATCCCGTCCCCCGCCGGTGCGGGCCGGGCCGCACGCGTCCTCACACTCCCCACCGACCGCCACGGCGGCCGGGCCCGCACCGCTGCGCATGGAGTGCGCCGGATGTCACTTCGAGTGGACCGGCGGCCTCACCGATCACGGGGCGTGCCGAACAACTGGGTGTACGTGTGCGGCCCGACCCGGCAGCGCCGAGCCGGGCCGCACATGAGCGCGGTACCGGACCGCTCCGGGCAGCGCGCAGATGCCCCCCACGCCGTCGGCGAATACCCGGAGCGCCGGGGTCGCGTGGCGCCACATGGCCGAGCAGGAACGTCACTGGTGACGCGGCGGGGCAGCGGGAGCAGGCACAGGGCCACCCCTTGTGTCCGCCTTGTGTCCGCCCGGACAGGACCTAACCGCGCGCCGCGCGCCCGCCGAGCGTCCGGCGGACGTCCTCGTCGTGGTACCGGGTGCGGCCGGCCCTGGTGCGGCGGCGCCACTGCTGTTCACTGGCGTGCCGGTAGACGCTGCCAGGGGCAATGCCCCACATCCGGGCGATGTCCGCGGCCCCGACCCAGCGCACCGCGGCGTCGGCGGCGTCCTCGGTATCCGCGGCGCTCTCGCCCGCGTCGGGCACCGTACGGCGGCCGCCGGCCATGCGGCGGCTCAACTGCAGCCACTCGTGACCCAGCCAGCGGTGGGCCGGGTCCGCGTCACAGATGATCTCGGCCGGTACCTGAGGGCGCTGCGACCGTACGGTGGCCGTCAGACCACCGCGGCAGTCCGGCTCCACACACGTGCCGATCGGCACCCGGCGCAGCGGGTCCGGGTCGATCACCCGGCGCGCACGGCGGACCAGCCGGGCCACCTCCTCGGAGACGTCTGCCGCGGCCTGGTGCCCACCGAGCCAGCCGGCGTGCCGTGCCAGGAACAGGGCGAGCGCGGAGACCGTCCCTCCGGGCGCGGTGACCCGCCGCTCCGCGACGACCACAGCCGCCCACGAGCGGAGCACGCCCTGGATCGCCGAACGAGTCTCGGCGGCCGCCGTGTTGAAGGGCATACCGGGCAGCGGGCCACCTGACGTCCGCTCACGCGGCTGATCGGAACCGCCGAGCCGCAGACCGCACTCCTCATACAGCCGAGGCAGTCCCCGCAGATCGAGGGCGAGGCGGTCCCAGCAGCCGGAGCACAGCCGGGACGCCGCCTCGGCGCAGCGGCGGGCCCGGCCCGCAGCCTCCTGCCGGCGGCAGCCCGCCCCCTCGCACACGGTCAGCACGGTGGCCGTTCCGAATGTCTGACTCACTTGAATCCCCCCATGTCGTCGGACGGCGGCAACGCTATTTCCGGCATTCGCCGCCGGGCAAGGCATGGGGCTGCTATTTGTGAGTTCCGTGTAGTCGATTTCGGCGCGGCCTGGGGAACCTGTACGGGAATTCTCGTGTGCGCCACGCGGCACGCGGCACGGGTCGCGCGGCTCCTGCCGCTCCCGGCCGATTCCGCCATCTGCCCCGGCTCCGCACCGATCTGGAGTGGCGCAGGTCACAAAAAATGCTCGCCCCGTTGCGGAAACAATCCGGTCTTACATGTCTCTGACAGAACCTGACATAGATCTGAATGAATGCGGGTTGACCCGTCCGGTGAAAGCGAAGAAGCTCATCCATAACCTCCGCTGAACTGTGTTGATTTCCGGTTCTCACGACGCCTTCGTCGTCAATGCGGCAGCCAAGCCATTTTCTTTTGGCGTATATCCCGATCACACCCAAGGAGAGGCACATGGACGCTGCGGTGATCATCGCGGGCGCCGGTCCGGCCGGGCTGATGCTCGCCGGTGAACTTCGGCTCGCGGGAGTTGACGTCATTGTCCTGGAGCGACTGGCGGAGCGCACCGGTGAGTCCCGTGGACTGGGCTTCACCGCGCGCACCATGGAGGTCTTCGACCAGCGCGGCCTGCTGCCCCGCTTCGGCGAGATCGAGACCAGCAACCAGGGCCACTTTGGCGGTCTGCCGGTGGACTACGGGGTGCTCGAGGGCGCCTGGCAGGCGGCCAAGACCGTCCCCCAGTCCGTCACCGAGACCAAGCTCGAGGAGTGGGTCACCGACCTGGGCGCGGACATCCGGCGCAGCCACGAACTGCTGTCCTTCACGGACGACGGCGACGGCGTGGAGGTCGAGGTCCGCGGCCCCGAAGGCGTCCACACCCTGCGCGCCTCCTACCTGGTGGGCTGCGACGGAGGCCGCAGCACCATACGCAAGGCGGCCGGCTTCGACTTCCCGGGTACGGCCGCGACGCTGGAGATGTACCTCGCGGACGTGAAGGGGCTCGACCTCGAACCCCGCATGATCGGCGAGACCCTCCCCGGCGGCATGGTCATGGTCGGCCCGCTGCCCGGAGGCATCACCCGCCTCATCGTCTGCGAGCGCGGCACTCCGCCCCAGCGGCGCACCACGCCTCCCACCTTCGAAGAGGTGGCGGCGGCCTGGAAGCGCCTCACGGGCAGCGACATCTCGCACGGTGAACCGGTGTGGGTCAGCGCGTTCGGCGACGCCACCCGTCAGGTCGCCGAATACCGTCGCGGCCGGGTCATCCTCGCCGGCGACTCCGCGCACATCCACCTGCCCGCCGGCGGACAGGGCATGAACACCAGCATCCAGGACGCGGTCAACCTCGGCTGGAAGCTGGCCGCGGTCGTCAACGGCTGGGCGCCGTCCGGCCTGTTGGACACCTACCACGGCGAGCGGCACCCGGTCGGCAAGCGTCTTCTGATGAACACCCGGGCACAGGGCCTGCTCTTCCTCAGCGGTCCGGAAGTACAGCCGCTGCGCGACGTGCTGAACGAACTGATCACCTACAGGGACGTCAGCCGCCACCTGGCCGGCATGGTCAGCGGACTGGAGATCACCTACGACGTCGGCAGCGGCAGTCACCCGCTGCTCGGCAAGCGCATGCCGCACCTCGAGCTGGTCGGCGAGACCCGCAAGACCAGCAGCACCGAGCTGCTCCACGCCGGACGCGGTGTCCTGCTCGACCTGACGGACAACGCCCGCCTGCGCGACCGGGCCGCGGCCTGGTCCCGACGCGTCGACATCGTGACGGCGGCCCCGCACGGTGTCGCCGAGGACACTCCGCTGCACGGCACCGCCGCCGTGCTGATCCGCCCCGACGGGTACGTCGCGTGGGCCGCCCCGGGCAGCCACCACGACCTGCCCATGGCCCTGGAGCGATGGTTCGGCAGCCCCGCCACCGGACGCGTCGCCCTGTAGGGGTGCTTCGGCATAAGGACCACTCCCCGTCGGCCCCGCTGTCGCCCGACCGTTTCAGGAGGCACGCATGACGACCTTTACCGCACCCGCCCCGCGCCCAGGATCCGCGGAGGAGGGCCGCGCCATCGAGCGGGCCGCGCTCAAGGTATTCGCCCGCGACGGATGCACCCGGGCCCGCCTGGAGAGCGTCGCGGCCGAGGCCGGCGTATCCGAGAGCACCCTTCTGACGCACTTCCGGGACCTGGACCAGCTCCTGCTGTCGGTGGTCCTGTCCAGTGCCGCTTCTGTGGCCACCGCCCTGTCCACCGTTGCCGACCGCCACCTGTCCCAGGTCACCGACCTGGAGGCCGATCTCGTCGCCTTCGGCCGGGCCTGGCAGCAGCCGCTGCTGGACTTCCCGGACCACTTCCGACTCGTACGACAGATCGGCGCGGAGATCGACCGGTTGCCGGCCCAGGTGATCGAGGTGTGGCGCAACGTCGGTCCGCAGCAGGCCCAGCACGTGCTGGCCCACCACCTGTGCAAGCTCGCCGGGCGGGGCCTGCTCGACGTCGAGGACGCAGGCCGGGCCGCGGGCCGCTTCATCCTCCTCGTGGCCAGCCCGGTCGCCCACCGGTCGTTCCACGGCGCCCTTCCCCTCACCGACGAGGAGACCCACGAGATCGTCGCCGACGGCGTCCGGGACTTTGTGCGCCTCTACCGGCCCGCGGCGGGCCGCTGACCCGAGAAGGCACCCCCGGACGGCCCGCGCGCCGGTCCGGCAGACCGACCAAGGAAGAGAGAAGACACATGCACAGCACCCTCATCGTGGCGCGTATGGACCCCGCAGCCGGCGTGGACGTGGCCCGGCTCTTCGGCGAGTTCGACTCCACCGACATGCCGCACCGCATGGGCACCCGGCGCCGCCAGTTGTTCTCGTACCGGGGCCTGTACTTCCACCTGCAGGACTTCGACGGCGACAACGGCGGAGAGCTCATCGAGCAAGCCAAGTCCGACCCGCGCTTCGTCGGGATCAGCGAGGACCTCAAGCCCTTCATCGAGGCCTACGACCCGGCGACCTGGCGTTCGCCGGCGGACGCGATGGCCACCCGCTTCTACAACTGGACGGCGTCCTCGTGAAGCCGTCCCCCGACATGAGGGGAGGCGACCTCTAGTGGGGCGCCGGGTAGTAATCACTGGAATCGGAGTGCTCGCGCCGGGCGGTATCGGCGCCAAGAACTTCTGGAGTCTGCTCAGCGAGGGCCGTACGGCGACGCGGGGCATCACCTTCTTCGACCCCTCCTCGTTCCGCTCCCAGGTCGCGGCCGAGGCGGACTTCGACGCCGAACTGCACGGCCTGAGCCCGCAGGAGATCCGGCGAATGGACCGCGCCGCCCAGTTCGGCGTCGTGACCGCCCGCGAGGCGCTGGTGGACAGCGGTCTGGATCTGGCCGGGTTCGATCCGCACCGCACCGGGGTGACCATCGGCAGCGCGGTCGGCGCGACCACCGGACTCGACGACGAATACCGAGTGGTCAGCGACGGCGGCCGGCTCGACCTCGTCGACCACACCTACACCCCGCAGCATCTGTACAACCACTTCGTGCCGAGCTCGTTCTCGGCCGAGGTCGCCTGGGCGGTCGGCGCGGAGGGCCCCAACACGGTGGTCTCCACCGGCTGCACCTCAGGTCTCGACTCGGTCGGCCACGCCGTCGAGCTGATCCGCGAGGGCACCGCCGACGTGATGATCGCCGGCGCCACCGATGCGCCGATCTCGCCCATCACGATGGCCTGCTTCGATGCGATCAAGGCGACCACTCCTCGCAACGACGACCCCGAGCACGCGTCGCGGCCGTTCGACGGCACCCGTAACGGGTTCGTACTCGGCGAGGGGTCCGCCGTGTTCGTCCTGGAGGAGCTGACGGCCGCCCGCAGGCGCGGCGCCCACATCTACGCCGAGATCGCCGGCTACGCCTCCCGCTGCAACGCCTTCCACATGACCGGACTGCGTCCCGACGGCCGGGAGATGGCCGAGGCGATCCGCGTCGCGCTCGACGAGGCACGGATGAACCCCGAGGCCATCGACTACATCAACGCACACGGCTCCGGCACCAAGCAGAACGACCGCCACGAGACCGCGGCGTTCAAGCTGAGCCTCGGCGAGCACGCCTACCGCACGCCGGTCAGCTCCATCAAGTCGATGGTGGGCCACTCGCTCGGCGCGATCGGCTCCATCGAGATCGCCGCGTCCGTGCTGGCGATGGAGAACAACGTGGTGCCACCCACCGCGAACCTGCACACTCCCGACCCCGAGTGCGACCTCGACTACGTGCCGCTCACCGCCCGTGAGCACATCACGGACGCGGTGCTGACGGTGGGCAGCGGGTTCGGCGGATTCCAGAGCGCGATGGTGCTGGCCCGTCCCGAAAGGAGCGCCGCATGAGCGCCGACACCCCCAAGACCGTCGTCACCGGCATCGGCGTCGCCACACCCAACGGGCTCGGCGTGGACGACTTCTGGGCGGCCACCCGGATCGGCAAGAACGCCATCGGCCGCGTCACGCGGTTCGACCCGACGCAGTACCCGTCCCGCCTGGCCGGCGAGATTCAGGGCTTCGTCGCCGAGGACCACCTGCCGAACCGGCTGATTCCACAGACCGACCGGATGACCCGGCTCGCTCTGATCGCCGCCGACTGCGCCTTCGAGGACGCGGGTGTCAGGCCGGGCGACATCCCCGAGTTCGACATGGGGGTGGTGACCGCAAGCACCTCCGGCGGCTTCGAGTTCGGCCAGAACGAGCTGAAGAAGCTGTGGAGCCAGGGCAGTCAGTACGTCAGCGCCTACCAGTCCTTCGCCTGGTTCTACGCGGTCAACAGCGGCCAGATCTCGATCCGCAACGGCATGCGCGGTCCGAGTGGCGTCGTCGTCAGCGACCAGGCCGGCGGACTCGACGCCATCGCCCAGGCCCGCCGGCAGATCCGCAAGGGCAGCAAGCTGATCTTTTCCGGCGGTTTCGACGCCTCGATCTGCCCGTGGGGCTGGGTCGCGCAGCTCGCCAACGGCCGTATGAGCACCAGCGACGATCCCGACCGGGCCTACGTGCCCTTCGATGCCGAGGCCAGTGGCTACGTGCCGGGTGAGGGCGGGGCGCTGCTCATCCTGGAGGACGCCGACGCGGCCCGTTCGCGTGGCGCGCAGAACATCTACGGTGAGATCTCCGGCTACGCGTCGACGTTCGACCCGAAGCCCGACCGGGTCCGCCCCGGTTCGGAGTCCGGGGTTGGCCGCGAGCCCGGTCTGCGCCGGGCGATCGAACTCGCGCTGGCGGACGCCGGACTCGCACCGGATCAGATCGATGTGGTGTTCGCCGACGCGGCGGGCACGCCCGAGCTGGACCGTGTCGAGGCCGAGGCGATCAGTGCCGTGTTCGGCCCGGGACGGGTGCCGGTGACCGCGCCCAAGACGATGACCGGCCGGCTGTACTCGGGCGCCGCGCCCGTGGACGTCGTCTCCGCGGTGCTGTCCATGCGCGAGGGCCTGATCCCGCCCACCACCAACGTGACCCTGTCGCCCGAGTACGACATCGACCTGGTCACCACCCAGCCGCGCACCGCGTCCGTTCGCGCTGCGCTCGTCCTCGCCCGCGGCTACGGCGGCTTCAACTCCGCCGTCGTCGTCCGGGCCGTCGACTAGGACCGGACACCCCCGGTCCCCACCGACCGGCGCCCACCGCCGATCCTCCCCCGGTCGACGGTGGGCGCTTCTCGTTCGCCCGCGGGCCGTTTCCACCAACCCAGGAAGGAATCCCCATGTCCACCAAGGAATTCACGCTCGACGACCTCAAGCGCATCCTCCTCGAAGGAGCCGGCGCCGACGAGGGCGTCGACCTCGACGGCGACATCCTCGACACCGACTTCGAGGAGCTGGGCTACGAGTCGCTGGCCCTGCTGGAGACCGCCGGCCGCATCGAGCGCGAGTACGCCATTGCCCTCGACGACGACGTCTTCGCCGAGAACCCCACCCCGCGCGGCCTGATAGCCGCCGTCAACGCACACCTCCAGGAATCCGTGGCGGCCTGACCGCCCGGCGGCCGCCGTGCCGGCGCACACCGGCCCGGCGGCCGCGTCCTTCGCAACCACCCACGGGAGAAGAGACAAGATGTCGCAGCAGGACCAGCGGGTCGCGCTCGTCACCGGCGCCACCAGCGGAATCGGCCTGGCCTCCGCCCGGCTCCTGGCCACGCAGGGACACAAAGTGTTCCTCGGCGCGCGCAACGCCGAGAACGTGGCCTCGACCGTCAAGCAGCTTCAGGACGAGGGCCTGGAGGCCGACGGCACCACCCTCGACGTCCGTTCCTCCGACGACGCGCGCGCCTTCGTACAGGCCGCCGTCGACCGCTTCGGCACCGGCGTCGACGTACTGGTGAACAACGCCGGCCGCAGCGGCGGCGGCGTCACCGCCGACATCGACGACGAGCTGTGGCTGGACGTCATCGAGACCAACCTCAACAGCGTCTTCCGGCTGACCCGCGAGGTGCTCACCACCGGCGGCATGCGCCACAAGAACCGCGGCCGGATCATCAACATCGCCTCCACCGCGGGCAAGCAGGGTGTCGTCCTCGGTGCGCCGTACTCGGCGTCCAAGCACGGCGTCGTCGGCTTCACCAAGGCCCTCGGCAACGAGCTGGCGCCCACCGGCATCACCGTCAACGCGGTCTGCCCCGGCTACGTGGAGACCCCGATGGCCCAGCGCGTGCGCCAGGGCTACGCCGCCGCGTACAGCGCCACCGAGGAGGCCATCCTCGAGAAGTTCCAGGCCAAGATCCCGCTCGGCCGCTACTCCACGCCGGAGGAGGTCGCGGGTCTCGTCGGCTATCTCGCCTCCGACACGGCGGCCTCCATCACCTCGCAGGCGCTGAACGTCTGCGGCGGTCTCGGCAACTTCTGACCCGCACCGACGGACAAGGACACCGCAACCCATGACCAAAGAGGTCGAGCACGAGATCACCGTGCAAGCCCCCGCCACCGAGGTCTACCGCCTGATCGCCGAGGTGGAGAACTGGCCCCGGATCTTCCCGCCCACCGTGTACGTCGACCATGTCGAGCGTGGTGAGAACGAGGAGCGCATCCGTATCTGGGCCACCGCCAACGGCGAGGTCAAGAACTGGACCTCGCGCCGCACCCTCGACCCCGAGGCGCTGCGCATCACATTCCGCCAGGAGGTCTCTGCCCCGCCGGTCGCCTCGATGGGCGGGACCTGGATCATCGAGCCGCTCTCCGAGGGCGAGTCCAGGATCCGGCTGCTGCACGACTACCGGGCGATCGACGACGACCCCGAGAACCTGAAGTGGATCGACGAAGCCGTCGACCGCAACTCCCGCTCGGAGCTGGCCGCCCTCAAGACCAACGTCGAACTGGCTCATGCCGCCGCCGAGGTGACGTTCTCCTTCGAGGACACCATCCGGGTGAACGGCTCCGCCAAGGACCTCTTCGACTTCATCAACGAGGCGGACCGGTGGCAGGAGCGGCTGCCGCACGTGGCCACCGTCCGTCTCGAGGAGGTCTCCCCGGGACTGCAGATCCTGGAGATGGACACCCGCGCCAAGGACGGCTCCACGCACACCACCAAGTCGTACCGGGTGTGCTTCCCGCACCACAGGATCGCCTACAAGCAGGTCACGCTGCCGGCGCTGATGACTCTGCACACCGGCTACTGGACATTCGCGGAGACCGAGGACGGCGTCGCCGCCTCCTCGCAGCACACCGTCGTGCTGAACACCGAGAACATCACCCGTGTCCTCGGACCCGACGCCGGCGTCGCCGAGGCGCGGGAGTACGTCCGGACAGCCCTCAGCACCAACAGCCGGGCCACCCTCGGCCACGCCAAGAACTACGCCGAGCAGCAGCACTGACCATGGCCGGCGACTACACGGAGACCCAGGTGGTCGTGGTCGGCGCCGGACCCGTCGGGCTGATGCTCGCGGGTGAACTGCGCCTGGCCGGAGCGGAGGTGGTCGTCCTCGAGCGGCTGACCGCCCCCACGACGGAGTCGCGGGCGTCGACCCTGCACGCCCGCACCATGGAGATCCTCGACAGCCGTGGCCTGCTCGACGGGCTGGGTCCGGTCCCGAACGACGTCATGGGGCACTTCGGGGGCATCCCGCTCGACCTCACTCTCCCCGGCCCCCACCCGGGCCAGTGGAAGGTCCCACAGGTCCGCACCGAGGAACTGCTGGGGGACTGGGCGACCGGCCTGGGCGCGGTCATCCTGCGCGGCCACGAGCTGCGCGGGCTGACCGTGACCCAGGACTACGCCGAGGCCGAGGCACTCGGCCCGGACGGCCCCGCACGGCTGCGCGCCAAGTGTGTCGTCGGCTGCGACGGGGAGAACAGCACCGTCCGCCGCCTCGGCGGATTCGACTTCCCCGGCGCCGACGCGTCCCGCGAACTGATCCGCGCGGACGTGGCCGGCATCGAGATTCCGAACCGCCGGTTCCAGCGGCTGGAGCACGGACTCGCCATCGCCGCACGCCGTCCCGACGGAGTGACACGTGTGATGGTGCACGAGTTCGGGCGCACCGTCCGGCCCCGCACCGGGGACCCGGAGTTCTCGGAGATCGTGGATGCCTGGAAGCGCGTCACCGGCGAGGACATCGGCGGCGGAACCCCGGTGTGGGTCAACGCCTTCGGCGACGTCTCCCGGCAGGCCACGCAGTACCGCGACTTCCGCCTCTTTCTTGCGGGGGACGCCGCCCACGCCCAGATGCCGATCGGCGGGCAGGCTCTCAACCTCGGCCTGCAGGACGCCGTCAACCTCGGCTGGAAGCTGGCCGCGCAGGTCGCCGAACGCGGTCCCGAAGGGCTGCTGGACAGCTACCACTCGGAGCGTCACGCGGTCGGCCGGCGTGTTCTCGGCAACATCGGGGCGCAGGCCCTGCTCCTGCTGGGCGGCCCGGAGGTCGAAGCCGTCCGGGGTGTCTTCGGCGAGCTCGTCCGACAGGACGACGTACGCACCCACCTGGCCGGGATGATCTCCGGCCTGGACATCCGCCACGACGTGGGCCCGGGCGGGCATCCCCTGCTCGGCGCCCGCCTGCCGCATGCCGAACTGGCCGTCGCCGGCGGCCGGACCACCACCACGGCGCTGCTGCGCTCCGGCCGTGGACTGCTGCTCGACATGTCGGGCGACGAGCACCACCGCGCCCGGCCGCTCGGCACGGCCGCGCCGTGGGCGGGCCGGGTGGACGCCGTGGCCGCCGAACTCCTGCCGGAAAGCGGCGCGTTCGCCGGTGCCGGCGCCGTTCTCGTTCGCCCGGACGGATACGTCGCGTGGGCCGGCTCGGACGGCGAAGCGGATCTCACCACCGCCCTGCACCGCTGGTTCGGTGCCCCGGCGGTCTCAGTAACGGCCAACAACTCCAAGAAGCGGAGAGTACACAACATGGGCAGGCTCACCGGTAGGACAGCGCTGGTCACGGGCTCGAGCCGGGGCATCGGCCGGGCGACGGCCGCGCGCCTCGCGCAGGAGGGCGCACTGGTCGCGGTGCACTACTCCTCCAACAAGGAGGCGGCCGACGAGGTCGTCGCCTCGATCGAGAAGGACGGTGGCCGGGCCTTCGCGGTCCGTGCCGAACTGGGCACCCCCGGCGACGTGCACGAGCTCTTCGTCGGCCTGGAGGACGGCCTGAAGGAGCGCACCGGCACGACCGATCTGCACATCCTGGTCAACAACGCCGGGGTGATGGGGGGCGTGGCCCCCGAGGACACCACGCCCGAGCAGTTCGACCGCCTCGTCGCGGTGAACGCCAAGGCGCCGTTCTTCATCATCCAGCGCGCGCTGAAGAGCATGCCCAACGGCGGGCGCATCATCAACATCTCCTCGGGCCTCACCCGGTTCGCGAACCCCCAGGAAATCGCGTACGCGATGACCAAGGGGGCCGTCGAGATGCTCGCCCTGCACTACGCCAAGGCGCTCGGCCCGCGGGGCATCACCGTCAACAGCGTGGCACCGGGCATCACCCGCAACGGCAACCCGGCCTTCGACATCCCCGAGGTCGTCGAGCAGATGGCGGCCCTGTCCACGTTCAACCGGGTCGGCGAGCCGCAGGACGTCGGTGACGTCGTGGCCTTCCTCGCCACCGACGACGCGCGCTGGATCACCGGCGCCTTCATCGACGCCAGCGGCGGCACGCTGCTCGGCTGACCGACGTCGGCGCAACCACGTCCCCCGTGGCGCCGACCAGGCCCTGTCCGGGCGGTCTTCGGCATGACAGGACCGTCCGTACAGGGCCCCCGGGCCGGCCGCGGGCACCGCTCGCGGCCGGCCTCCCCGTGTCCCGCACCAGCCCTCACGGCGGAACAGGATCATGACTCTTCCGACGAGTACCCCGAGCCACCACCGGCCCCCGTCCGCCGACGCGGCATGGAGGCCCGCCCTGTGGGGGCTGTTGTTCGTCCTCGCGGGCAACATGCTCATCGACGCCCTCGAAGTGTCCGTCGCGATCGTGGCCCTGCCCGCAGTCGGCGACGACCTCGGCCTGCCGGCCGGCGAGCAGCACTGGGTGGTGACGGGATTCGCCGTCGGCTTCGGCGCGTTGATGCTGTTCGGCACCAGAGTCGTGGCGCTGCTGGGCCGCCGGCGCGTCTATCTGGCGGCCCTGCTCGTGTTCGCCGCGGCCTCGCTGGCCTCGGCCCTCGCCGACAGCCTCGTACCACTGGTGGCCACCCGCCTGGTGAAGGGTTTCTGTGCCGCCCTCACCGCCCCCACCGGACTGGCCATCATCGCGGCGACCTTTCCCGAGGGCCGCGCCCGAAGCCGTGCGGTCTCCGTCTACACCCTCTTCGGTGCCAGCGGCTTCTCCGCCGGGCTGCTGCTCTCGGGTCTGCTCACCGAGGAGAGCTGGCGGTGGACCTTCGCCTTCCCCGCTCCGGTCGCCCTGCTGCTCTTCCTGTGCGGGCTGCGCCTCATCCCCCGCGACACACCCCCCGAAAGCCTGCGCCGGGGGTACGACGCGGCCGGCGCTGTCACCCTGTCCGGCGGCACCCTGTTCCTGGTGTACGCGATCACGTCCGTACCCACCACCGGCTGGCACCACGCGCGCACGCTCGCCGCCTTCGCAGCCGCGGCCGCGCTGCTCGTCCTCTTCGTACGGATCGAACTCACCGTCCCCCACCCGCTGATGCGGCTCGAGCTGCTCGCCCACCGGCCGCTGCTGAGGTCCGCACTCGGCGCGGCCGCACTCAACGGTTCGTACCTCGGGCTGCTGCTGCTCAGTACCCTGCGGCTGCAGCAGTCGGCGGGCTGGTCACCCCTGCGGACCGCTCTGGCCTTCCTGCCGGCCGCCGCCCCCCTCGCCCTGTCGGCCCTGCACTCCGGACGCATGGTCGCCCGCTTCGGCCCGGCCAGGCTGATCGCCCTCGGTGCCGTCTTCCCACCGCTCGGCTACGCCTGGTACCTGCGGCTGGACACGCCTGTGAGCTACGCGGCCGACGTCCTCCCCACCATGCTGCTGGTCGGCGCGGGCTTCGCGCTCTCCTTCACGGCGCTGCACATACAGGCCACCTCCGCTGTTCCGGCGGACCGCCAGGCTGCTGTCGGCGGCCTCTATCAGAGCGCCGTCCAGATGGGTGCCGTACTGACGCTCGCCCTGGTGGCCGCGCTGCAGCCGGCCGGGCATCGCCCTGCCGTCCTCCTCATCACCGCGGTCGGCGTCCTCGGCCTGCTCGTCGCGCTCACCGGGGTCCTGCCCCGTACCACCGACAGACACACTCCGGAGGAGACATGACCGACGACACCCGCCTCGACACCTGGAAGGGGTGGGATGACTGGTACGACGCCGACGACGCAGATCACGCAGCCAACGCAGCCGCGGACGACGCGCCGAGGAAGGCCGAGGTCACCGCACCCGATCCCGCCGCCCTGGCGCTCGCCGACCACGCCGAACGCACCCGCATCGTGGACCAGTACGTCCGCGAGGAGATCGGCCGCGTACTCGGCGTCGCCCCACATCTCATCGACACCAGCGGCCGCCCCATGCGCAGCCTCGGAGTCGGCTCCATCATGGGGATGGAACTCCAGCACCGCATGGAAGCCGCCCTGCACGTCGAGGTGAACCTCCAGCGGCTGCTGCTCGCCAACAGCGCGGCCGAGCTGATCGACTGCCTGGCCGGGCAGCTCGGCGGAGACGGACACACCCACCCGCACGCAGCACGGACCTCCGCACGTCACCGGCGCACCGGCGCCCCGGTCACGGCATGACCGGGCGAGCGGCGGTCCTGACACCCGCGGTCGAGGCACGGCAGGTGGACCTCTGGCTGCTGCGCCCTCCCAAGGCGGACAGTGCGGCGGCCCTCGACCAGTGCGAACTCGACGACGCCGAACGACACCGCGCGGCGTCGTTCATCCGGCCGGCCGACGGACTGCTGTACGCATCGGCGCACATCGCCCTGCGGCGGCTGCTCGGGGCCTACCTGGGAATCGCGCCGCAGGACGTGCCCTTCGTCCGGCAGCCCTGCCCCGGCTGCGGCGAACCGCATGGCAGACCAGCCGTCGCCACCACCGATCCGCCCCTGCACTTCTCCCTGTCGCACAGCAGCGGTCTCGCTCTTGTGGGCATCGCGGCCACGACCGTGGGCGTGGACCTGGAGAAGCTGCCCGGGGCCGAAACCGTCGAGATCTGCACGGAGGCCCTCCACCCCGACGAGCGCGCCGAACTGGCCGCCGCACCGCGCGAGGAGCGACGGGAGATGTTCGGCAGATTCTGGACCCGCAAGGAGGCCTACCTCAAGGGGCTCGGCACCGGACTGAGCCGCTCCCCCTCCCAGGACTACCTGGGCTCCGACGTCCGTCGCAGGCCCGTCGGATGGTCGCTCGCCGACATCCCCTGCGGGCCCCGCCACGCTGCCGCCTTCGCCCTCGCGGGGGACGCCCCGACGGACACGTCCGTCCGCCGGCTGCCTCCCGACTGGCTCCGCACCGACGACGCCGGAGGTCTCTTCGCCGCCCTGGTGCGGGACGAGAACCCTGCGTGACGGCGGGTCCTCCACGGCCGGAACGGCCCCGCACGGCAGGCCAACTCACCGAAAGAGAGTCGATGTGCCATGACCAGGACCGCCTTCGTCTTCCCGGGCCAGGGTTCACAGCGCGTGGGCATGGGCCGCCACCTCCTCGAGCGGTGGCCCGATCTGATCGACGCCTACTACCGCCCCGCCGACGACCTGCTGGGCTTCCCGCTGTCCCGGCTGTGCTGGGAGGGACCGCGCTCGGCCCTGCACGACACCTCGCTGATCCAGCCCGCCGTCTTCCTCACCAGTGTGGTCACCATCGAGGCCCTGCGCCGCGAGGGGGTGCGGCCCGATGTCGTCGCCGGACACAGCGTCGGGGAGTACGCGGCGCTGGTCTGCGCCGGCGCCCTCGACTGGCAGGAGGCACTCTGGCTGGTACGCCAGCGCGGTGAGCTCATGGCCACGGTCAACGACCTCGTGCCGGGCGCGATGGCCGCCGTCATCGGTCTCGATACGACGACGCTGGAGCGGATCTGCGAGCGAGTCGCCCTGACCACCGGCCAGGTTGTCGAAGTCGCCAACGACAACGAGCCCGCCCAGCTGGTGGTCTCGGGCCAGGCCGAGGCCGTCGCGGCGGCGATGAAGGAGGCCCGGGCCCTCGGCGCCCGGGCGGTCGACCTCAAGGTCCCGGTGTCGCTCCACAGCACCCTGATGGGCGGCGCCGAGGCCGAGTTCACCGAAGCGCTGCTGGACACCCGGTTCCGCGACCCGCAGATCCCGGTGCTCTCCGCCGTCACGGCGAGCCCGGTGACGAGCGCCGCCGAGGCGTCCGCCGTACTGCGCCGCCAGCTCACCGCACGGGTCCACTGGACCGGCACGGTGCGCGGCCTGCTGGAACGGGGAGTGGACCGGTTCGTCGAAGTGGGTCCCGGCAGGGTGCTCGGGGGCCTGTGCCGCCGGATCGCACCCGGGGCGCAGATCCGTACGACGGACAACGCCCGCCACCTCGCCCTGGCCACCGCGGCGTTCGCCACCGCCGGCAGTGCCGTCTGACCACGACCGAACACGGGATGGGAGCACCATGTCTGCACATGACCTGCACGATCGCCTCGACGAGCTGAGTTCCCTCAAGGATGCGGCGCGGGAGGGTACGGACCCGGCCGCGACCGAACGGCAGCACGCCAAGGGCAAGCTGACCGCGCACGAGCGGATCGAACTGCTGCTGGACAAGGGCTCGTTCACGGAGATCGAGCCACTGCGCCGACACCGCGCCACCGGATTCGGCCTGGAGGGCAAGCGCCCCCACAGCGACGGCGTGATCACCGGCTGGGGAACCGTGCACGGCCGTACCGTCTTCGTCTACGCCCATGACTTCCGGATCTTCGGCGGCGCCCTCGGCGAAGCCCACGCCGAGAAGATCCACAAGGTGATGGACCTGGCCGAAGCGGCCGGCGCGCCCCTGGTGTCGCTGAACGACGGCGCCGGGGCACGCATCCAGGAGGGCGTGACCGCGCTCGCCGGTTACGGCGGCATCTTCCAGCGCAACACGCGCTCCTCGGGTGTCATCCCGCAGATCTCGGTGATGCTCGGCCCGTGCGCCGGTGGTGCGGCCTACTCGCCGGCCCTGACCGACTTCGTGTTCATGGTCCGCGAGACCTCGCAGATGTTCATCACCGGGCCGGACGTGGTCAAGGCCGTGACCGGCGAGGAGATAACCCAGAACGGCCTCGGCGGCGCGGACGTCCACGCCACGGTCTCGGGCGTGGCCCACCTCGCCTACGACGACGAGGAGAGCTGCCTGGAGGAGGTGCGGTTCCTGCTCTCCCTGCTGCCCTCCAACAACCGGGAACTCGCCCCCGTGGAGCGAACCGACGACCCGGCCGACCGCCTCACCGACGCCCTGCTGGAACTGGTACCCGCGGACCCCGGCCAGTCGTACGACATCCGGGCGGTGATCGAGGAGATCGTCGACGACGGCGAGCACTTCGAGATCCACCCGGGCTGGGCGCCGAACATCGTCTGCTCACTCGCCCGTCTCGACGGGCACGTGGTGGGCGTGGTCGCCAACCAGCCCGCCGCCATGGCCGGGGTGCTGGACATCGAGGCGTCCGAGAAGGCCGCACGCTTCGTCCAGCTCTGCGACGCGTTCAACATCCCGCTGGTCACGCTGGTAGACGTGCCGGGCTTCCTGCCCGGCGTCGACCAGGAGCACAACGGCATCATCCGGCGCGGGGCCAAGCTGCTGTACGCCTACTGCAACGCCACCGTCCCGCGGATCTCGCTGGTCCTGCGCAAGGCGTACGGCGGTGCGTACATCGTCATGGACTCACGCTCCATCGGCGCGGACCTGGCCCTGGCCTGGCCCACGAACGAGATCGCGGTGATGGGCGCGGAAGGGGCGGCGAACGTCATCTTCCGCCGCGAGATCAATGCCTCGGACGACCCCGAATCGGTCCGCCGTCAGCGGATCAAGGAGTACAAGTCCGAGCTCATGCACCCCTACTACGCGGCCGAGCGCGGGCTGATCGACGACGTCATCGACCCCCGCGACACCCGCTCGGTGCTGATCAAGTCCCTCGCGATGCTACGCGCGAAACACGCCGATCTGCCGTCCCGCAAGCACGGCAACCCCCCGCAGTGACATCCGCAGAAACCGACGACACGAGGGATCCATCCATGTCGCAGCAGAACACCGTCCTGGTCACCGCGGCCACCGGCAACGTCGGACCGCACGCGGTCGCACAACTGCTCCAGGCGGGCGCCGCCGTACGCACGCTGGTGCTGAAGGACGACCCGAACATCGGCCGGCTGCCCGAGGGCACCGAGATCCACTACGGCGACCTCACCGACCCGGACAGCCTGGACGCCGCACTGGACGGCGTCGACGGCGTGTTCCTGATGTGGCCCTTCTTCACCACCGATGTGGCGACCGCACCGGCCGTCGTCAAGAAGATCGAGGCGAAGGCACGCAGGGTGGCACTCGTCTCCTCGGTGGGCGTGCACATCGGCCTGGAGCGCGTGGACAACAACTGCCACGCCTACATCGAGGAGTTGGTGGAGGCCACCGGCCTCGACTGGACGTTCCTGCGTACCACCGGCTTCCAGGCCAACGCGCTGGGCTTCGCCGAGCAGATCCGCTCCGGCGGGGTGGTGCACTTCCCCTACGGAGACGCCGTCCGCACCTCGGTGCACGAGGCCGACCTCGCGGCCGTCGGCGTGACCGCGCTGCTCACCGGCACGCACAGCAAGCAGAAGTACCTGGTCACCGGGCCCGAGGAGCTCTCCCAGCGGGAGCAGGTACGCATCATCGGTGAGGTCATCGGCCGCGAGCTGGGCTGGGTCGACATCGAGCACGAGGCGGCGAAGGACGCGATGGTCGCGTCCGGCTGGCCTCCGGCGTACGCGGACGGCGCACTCGACTACTTCGCGATGATCACCGAGAAGCCGGAGCTGGGCTCCACGGTCGTCGCAGACGTCACCGGCAAGCCGGCCCGTACCTTCCGCTCGTGGGCCGAGGAGCGCGCCGACGCCTTCCGCTGACCGGCGGCGCCGAACCGGACACCACATACCCGCAACGGAGTTGTTCCATGTCTTCTGAGTACGAGCCCAGCCCGGCGTCCGAGGTCGGCTTCGTCACGTTCGGTGTGCTGCGGGTGGACGGCGCCGAAACGGCCGCTGCCCTTGTGGAAACCGTCACGGAAGAGGTGAAGAAGTGGGTCCGGCACGCGCCGGGCTTCATCTCCTCGCGCGTCCATGTGAGCACGGACGGGACGACCGTGGTCAACCGCGGCGAGTGGACGAATGAAGAGGCTTACCGGACGTCCTTTCAGGAAAGCCCTTCGGGAGGGGTACTGCACGCCCTGGGCACCCGGGCCGGGGTGCTTGCCGCCACCGTCTTCAGCGGTACGCCCGCCACCCCCCTGGAAGGCCCGGAGGCGAAGGCACAGCCGGGAGTGGTGGTGGTGGCCACCCGTCATCTCGGCGGCCCCTCCGCAGCGGACGCGGTCCTGGAACTGCTGGCCGGGAGCGGCGAGTGGAAGCGCCGGTTTCCGGGTTTCATCTCGGCTACGCCGTATGTGAGCCGGGAGGGCACCACCTTCGTCAACTATCCGATGTGGGTGAACGAGGTCGCCTACCAGGCGTGGATGGCCGACCCGCGGATCTCGGAGGGGCAGGAGGAGCTCGCCCGCCTCGAGGTCGCCCCGCCCGAGTACCTGTTGTGCACCGTGGCCGTCCAGGTCGACGCGGCCTGAGCGGGACGAAGGCCTGCCCGACAGACGCCTTCTGACGCGGACCGCACGTTCTTCTGACGTGCCGGCAGGAACTTGTAGAACTTCACAGAGATATGAATCGGGCTCTCTTGAAGTCGGCTTTCCGGTCGAAGAAGCTGGTTAGTAACTTCGACCGATGTGTCTCGGCCGATGCGTCGCATTGCCCGCTGCACAGGGGGTCAGCAATGGAACCGACAGAACCGGCCCACTTCATTCGCGTGGAGAAGGGCTCGCCGGACGCCGAGGAACTGGCCGCTCTCACCGCGCTCGTGCTCGCCCTGGCCGCGGCCGATGCAGATCAGGGCAGCGATTCCGCTCCGAACGAGCAGCGCACGGCCGGTTGGCGCCGACTTGATCGACAGTCCGGTTTTCGGGGTCCGCGCACTTGGCACGAAAATCCACCGGCCACCGGGAACTGATTCCGGTGGCTTACCCGCCGGGCGGCACATTCGGCGCCCGGCCAGTATCAATTTTCTCACGAATGGAAAGGTTCAGCATGCCCGAGAACCCCATCAAGCTTGCCGTAGTAGTCGGAAGCGTGCGCGGCGGCCGATTCGGTCCGACTGTCGCCAATTGGTTTGTCGAGCAGGCGAAGAAGCACGGCGACTTCACCGTCGACCTCATCGACCTGCTCGATTTCCCGCTGCCCGTGCAGATGCCGGCGTTCGGCGAGGAGCCCGACGCGGAGACGAAGGCGCTGACGGACCGGCTCTCCGCCCGGCTCAACGAGGCCGACGCCTTCGCCGTGGTCACGCCCGAGTACAACCACACCTTCCCCTCGTCGCTGAAGAACGCCATCGACTGGTTCTTCGACGAGTGGAGCACCAAGCCCGTCGGCCTGATCTCCTACGGCGGCATGGGTGGCGGCCTGCGCGCCGCCGAGCACCTGCGCCAGGTGTTCGCCGAGGTCCACGCCACGACCGTGCGCGACATGCTCAGCTTCCACAACGCCTGGACGGCCTTCGAGGAGGACGGCCGGCAGGTCAGCCCCGAGGGCAGCGAGGAAGCGGCCGCGAACCTGCTGCACCAGATCGGCTGGTGGGCGGAGGCGCTGCGCGAGGCCCGTGCCAAGCGCCCCTACAAGCGCTGACGCCCGAGCCGCGCACAGTTCCGAGCCGCACCGGTCCCGGGCGCCGGTACGCATCGGTGCCCGGGCTGCTTCCAGCGGCCCGCATGTTCCGACCTTCTGAAAAACCTGTCATTCATGGGAGTTCCCCGTATGAAGAGGACAACGACCCTCCGCGGCAGGACGGTCGCAGCGGTCGCCGCCCTGGTGTTCACCGCGACGGCCGCGCCGGCGATCGGCCATGCGGCTCCGCGGCTCGCCGCTCCGGCTGCGGCTCCGGCTCCGGCTCCGGCTCCGGCTCCGGCTCCGGCGGAGACCGCGGGCGTGCGCACGCTGGACGTCAAGTCCACCGCGACCGCTCTGCACGCCCCCAGCAGCACTGCCCCCGGCGCGGTGACGTTCCGCACCACGACCACGGACCCCGCGTCGGGCTGGATAGGCCTCGCCCGTCCCCGTGACGGTGTGACCTGGGAGCAGTTCCGCGCCACCCTGATGAAGATCATCAATGCCAACGGCCCCGACATCATCGAGGGCAGCCGGGAGATGCTGACCACCGGCGAGCTTCTCGGCGGCACGGTCATCTACCCGGACCAGCCGGCCGCCTTCACCCAGAAGCTGACCGCCGGCCGCTACTTCCTGTTCGACTACAAGCACATTCGCGACGCCGAGCCGCGATATCGCACTCTCAACGTCAGCGGACACGCGTACGGCACCGCCCCCGCGTACACGGCCTCCGTCACCGCCAAGCTGATCGACGGTGCCCCCCGCTACGAGGTCACCGGCACCGTGAAGGCCGGCCGGCCGCTGCTCTTCCGCAACCTCATGCCCACCGGGCAGCCCGCCGAGGCGATCTTCTTCCCGCTGCCCGACGGGGTGACGGAGGAGGAACTCGTCGCGTGGTTCGACAAGTTCGGCGACAGCGGCCAGTTCCCGGAGGACCCCGGCCCGCTCGGTGAGGGCCCCGGCGGCCTGCCGATGTCGTCAGGCGTCTCCTCGGTCCTTCAGCTTCCGCTGCAGCCGGGCCGGTACGTGATCATCGACTGGCTCAGCGACGCCCAGGACGGCCGCATGCTCCTCAAGAAGGGGCACTACGAGATCATCCAGGTGAGCTGAACCGGAAGCACGAGCCCCTGCCGGCTTGATTCCGGCTCGGGGGCCGGCCACGGCCCGTCCCCCGAGCCTCAGCCACCCCGACACGGGAGTTCTCCTGATGACTTCGGTGAACCCACCGGCCCGCGAGGCCGGCTTCGCCACGTTCGGCGTGCTGCGAACCGACAGCCCCGGCACCGCCACCGCACTGGTCGGCCTGATCGCCCGCGAAGTGAACGCGTGGGTGCGGCACTCGGACGCGTTCGTCTCCTCGCGCACCCACATCGCCCTCGACGGCACCTCCGTGGTGCACTGCGGCAGGTGGACCGACGAGGAGACGTACGGCTCCTCGTTCACGGACCGGCCCGAGGGCCACGTCCTGCACACCCTCGCGGGCCGGCCCGGAGTCCGCTCCGCCACCGTGTTCCGCGGCGCACCGGCCGCCGGGCTCCACGGGCCAGCGGCAGGCCTGAAGCCCGGACTCGTCGGGTTCGCCGTCCGGCGTCTGAGCGGCGCCCAGGCCGCCCGTACTGTGCACGGCCTGCTGACCGCCAGCGGCGAGTGGAAGCGCGACTGCGCCGGCTTCATCTCCGCGACGCCGTACATAGGCACGGACGGCACCACTTTCATCAACTGCCCGATGTGGGTGGACCGCAGCGCCTACGACTCTTACATGAGCCATCCGAAGATCACCGAGGGCCTCGAGGAGGTGGCCCGGCTCGAAGTCACCCCTCCTGAGTTCCTGCTGTGCACCGTGGCCACGGAGATCCCGGCGCCCGGCAGTCACGGCTGACTACGCCGGCAGCCGGAGGCCGGCACAAAGGGGAGAAGAGATGACGGAAACCACCTCACCGCGGGGCCACAGCACCGGGTCCCTGACCAGGGGGAAGACATCCCCGGTCGACCAGGTGCGGTTGTTCGAGAGGAAATACGATCCGGTGACCACCGCCGTCGTCGAGGGACTGCCCCTCGAACGCACCTGGCGGTGCCTGGAGATCGGCGCGGGCGGCGGATCCATGGCGCGCCGGCTCGCACAGCGTGCCGACCACGGCACCGTGCTCGCCCTGGATCTCGACCCGTCCCACATCGACACCGCCGGACACCCAAATTTGATCACCCGTCAGGCAGACGTCCAGAATGAGGACTTCGCCCCCGGCTCGTTCGATCTCGTACTCGCCCGGGCGGTGTTCGAGCACCTGGAGAAGCCCGCTCGACTGCTGGAGCGCGCCGTCGGCTGGCTCGCCCCCGGCGGCTGGATGGTGGTGGAGGACTTCTACTACCTCCCGCCGGAGGACGCCACCACCCACGTCAGCCGCACACTCGTGGCGGGCTACCTCCAGCGCCTGCGGGCCCAGGGAGCCGATCTGTGGTGGGGGCGCAGACTGCCCGCCACACTCGCCCGCATCGGCCTCACGTCTGTCGGCTCCCGGGTGACGCCCGCGGGCCCCGGCCAGTCCGCCGCCGACGACGAACTGATCGCGCTGCGCATGCGCCAGGAAGGCCATGTGCTCGTCGACAACGGGGTGGTGACCGCCGAGGAGCTGGCCGAGTTCGTCGGATCACTCGGCGACCCGCGGGCGCGGGACATGACGACGATGCTTGTCTCCGCCTGGGGGCAGCGCCCCACCGCGTGATGGTGGGCCGGGCAGGGCCGGCACCGGCCCTGCCCCCTTTCCGACAGCGCATCGCTTAACCAGGAGTCACACATGAAAGCCGCGACGAGCGCCGGCCGCAGCGCCGTGCTCCCCATCCTCCTCCTCGCCTCGACCCTCACCGTCATGGCAGGGGCCGTCATAGCCCCCGTACTCGAGGTCATCCGCAACGACCTCGGCCTCAGCGGTACGGCCGCCGGCATGATCCTCACCGCGCACGGACTGTCCATCGCCGTGGCCAGCCCGGTCGTCGGGTGGATGATCGACCGCTGGGGCGTCCGCGTCCCCCTGGCCGGAGGACTGATGCTGTACGGCGTCGCCGGCGGGGCCGGAGTGTTCACCAGCTCCTACCCGGCGCTGATCGCCGGCCGCATCGCCTTCGGGGTCGGCGCCGCAGCCGTGTTCGCCGGCACCACGGTCGCCCTGCTCTCGTACTACGAGGGTGAGCAGCGCGACCGGGTCATGGGCTGGCGCTCCACGGCCATCAGTCTCGGCGGTGTCACCTGGCCGCTGCTGGCCGGGGCCATCGGCGGCTTCTCCTGGCACGCCCCCTTCGCGATCTATCTCATCGGCGTCCCGCTGGGCCTCGCCGGACTGCTGATGCTGCCCGACACCGGAGGTACGGCCACCAAGGCGGGCACTCCCAGGGGACGAATCCTCCCGCTACTCGGCCGCCGCCCCGCACTGCTCGGCTACTACGGACTGTTCGTCGCCGCCTCGGTGCTGCTCTACGGCCTGGCCGTGTTCGTCCCGTTCCGGCTCGCCGAGATCGGCATCGAGAAGCCCTTCCTCGTCGCCCTCATCAGCACCACCGCCTCCGTCACCATGAGCCTCATCGGCTTCGGCTACGCCAAGCTGCGCTCGTCCCTCGGCTACAGCACCCTGCTGCGGCTCTCGGCCTTGTCGTGGATTCTCGCCTTCGCACTGGTCGGTACGACCGGGCACGCCGCGCTGGTCGTCGTCGGCACCGGACTCTTCGGTCTGGGCATGGGCATCGTCATGCCGGCCGTCACGGTGCTGATCGGCGACACCGCGCCGCCCGCCCTGCGCGGGCAGGCCACCGCCCTGTCGGGCACCGCCTCCTTCGCCGGACAGTTCGTCTCCCCCCTCATGCT
Organism: Streptomyces sp. NPDC051219; assembly: GCF_040682335.1. NCBI lineage: Bacteria > Bacillati > Actinomycetota > Actinomycetes > Kitasatosporales > Streptomycetaceae > Streptomyces > Streptomyces sp. NPDC051219. The sequence goes on along the minus strand of NZ_JBFBAS010000055.1, from coordinate 9,283 downwards.
GGGGCCGCTCGTCGACAGCACATCCGTGAAGACCGGATTCCTGGCCTGCGCCGGACTGGCCACGGTGCTGCTCCTGGCCCTGCTGGTCGTACGCATCACTGATCCCGCCCTGTCGCCGGTGGCGGAGGACGAGCCGGAGCAGGCCGTCGCCTGACCCGCAACCCCAGGAGAAATCATGAAGTTCCTGTTCGTCCCGGGCGGGAGCCCGGCCACCGTCTTCGGCCTCGTCCCCCTCGCCCGCGCCCTGCGCGACGCGGGCCACGAGGTCCTGATGGCCTCGACCGAGGACATGATGCCGGTGGTCACCGGCACCGGCATCCCCGGGATCGCGGTCACCCCGCACGACATCTGGCACTACATCACCAAGGACCGCGAGGGAAACCTCAAGGAGATACCCGAGGACCTGCCCCGGCAGGGTCCCTTCGTCGGCCGCTGGTTCGCGCAGATGGGCGCCGACGGACTCCCGGTACTCCTCGACATCAGCGGGAGCTGGCGGCCCGACCTCGTCGTCGGGGGATCCATGTCATACGCCGCCCCCCTGCTCGCCGCCCGTCTGGACATCCCCTACGTGCGGCAGGCCTGGGACACCGACGACTCCAACGCCCAGGACCGGGGGGCTGAGCTGGAACTCCAGCCGGAGCTGGCCGAGCTCGGGCTCAGCCGGCTCCCCGAGCCGGACCTGCGCATCGAGATCTGCCCGCCCAGCCTCACACCGCCCGAAGCACCTCCGGCCCAGCTCATGCGGTGGCTCCCCGGCAACCTCCAGCGCAAGCTGGAGCCGTGGATGTTCACCCGGGGCGACCGGCGCCGGGTGTGCGTCACCGCGGGAAGCCGCGCCAGCAAGGAGCGCACCTTCGACTTCCTGCGGGCCCTGGCGCAGAACATCGCCCCTCTGGACGTGGAGATCGTCATCCCCGCGCCGGAGGCCCTCGCCGTCGAACTCCGGTCCGCGCTCGCCGGCATCCGCACCGGATGGATTCCGCTCGACGTCCTCGCGCCGACCTGCGACCTCGTCGTACACCACGCGGGCGGGGCCACCACCATGACCACGATGAACGCCGGCGTACCGCATCTGATCATCCCGGAAGCCGTCGTCTTCAACGCACCGGCACAGCGCATCGTCGACTACGGCGCCGCGCTCACCATGCAGCCGGCCGAGGCCACCCCTGAGCGGGTGGCCTCGGCCGTTGCCGAGCTGCTCACCAACCCCTCCTACACCGAGCGCGCGCGGGAACTGTCCCAGGAGATCGCCCGCCTGCCGCTGCCGTCGGAAATGGTCGGCCCGCTGGAGAAACTCGCCGCGCAGCGCCGCGGCTGAACTCACAATCGCGCCCGCCCTCCCCGCTCCCATCGATCCAGGAGACAGACGTGATCAACCTCTTCCAGCCACAGGTGGGCCAGGAGGAACTCGGCGCCGTCGCCGAGGTGTTCGACAGCCACTGGCTCGGTCACGGGCCCCGCACCAAGGCATTCGAGGCCGCCTTCGCGGAGCACGTCGGCGTCGAGGCCGAGCAGGTCATCTTCATCAACTCAGGGACGGCCGGTCTGTTCCTCGCCCTCGAGGCCCTCGGCCTGGCCGAGGGTGACGAGGTCGTCCTGCCCTCGCTCAGCTTCGTCGCCGCCGCCAACGCCATCGCCTCGACCGGGGCCCGTCCCGTCTTCTGCGACGTAGACGCCCGCACCCTCAATCCGACGGCCGAGGACATCGAGCGCGCCCTCACGCCCCGGACCAGGGCCGTGATCGTGCTGCACTACGGCGGCTACCCCGGCGATGTCGTCCGCATCGCGGAACTCTGCCGGGAACGCGGCATCGCCCTGGTCGAGGACGCGGCCTGCGCCCCCGCCTCGCGCGTCGACGGCAAGGCCGTCGGCTCGTTCGGCGATCTCGCAATGTGGAGCTTCGACGCCATGAAGGTCATGGTCACCGGTGACGGCGGCATGCTCTACGTACGCGACCCGGAACGCGCCGCCCGCGCCCGGCGCCTCGCCTACCACGGGCTCGCCCAGGCCAGCGGATTCGGCTATGCCAAAGTCTCGCACCGCTGGTGGGAACTGGACGTCCCGGAGATCGGCCGCCGCGTCATCGGCAACGACCTGACCGCCGTCATCGGCTCCGTCCAGCTGCGCCGACTGCCCGAACTCGTGGGCCGACGCAGGGACATCGTCGAGCTGTACGACCGTGAACTGGCCGGCTTCGACGGGGTGAAAACTCCGCCCGCGCTGCCCGAGGGCCATGAGTCGAGCTACTACTTCTACTGGGTCCAGATGAGCCCGGAGATCCGCGACGAGGTCGCCTCCGAGCTGTACGCGGCCGGCATCTACACCACCTTCCGCTACGCACCCCTGCACAAGGTCCCTGCCTATCACTCCGAGGACCAGGTGCTGCCGGAGTCCGACCGCGCCTCCGGCGAGACCCTGTGCCTTCCGCTGCACCCGGGACTCGACGACGACGACGTCCGCACCGTGGCCGCCGCGCTGCGCAAGGCGGTCGAAGCACGACACCCGGACCGGGGCTAGGCCCGGCCGCCGCAAAGACCACCGAACCATCACCTCGAGGAGACATTCCCATGAAGGCTCTGGTGCTGTCGGGCGGGTCGGGAACCCGGCTCCGGCCTTTCAGCTACTCCATGCCCAAGCAGCTCGTGCCCATCGCCAACAAGCCGGTGCTGGCGCACGTCCTGCAGAACATCAAGAACATCGGCGTCACCGAGATCGGCGTGATCGTCGGCGACTGGGCGCCCGAGATCTCCGACGTCATGGGCTACGGCGCCCAGTGCGGCACGCAGGTCACCTACATCCGGCAGGACCGGCCGCTCGGTCTCGCCCACTGTGTCGACATCGCCCGGGACTTCCTCGGCGACGACGACTTCGTGATGTACCTCGGCGACAACATGCTGCCCGACGGCATCACCGCGATCGCCGACGAGTTCCGGGCCAACCGGCCGACCGCCCAGGTCGTCGTCCACAAGGTGGCCGACCCGCGCGCCTTCGGCGTCGTGGAACTCGACTCCGAAGGCAATGTCGAGCGCCTGGTGGAGAAGCCTCAGCAGCCGCGGAGCGACCTCGCCCTGATCGGCGTCTACTTCTTCACCTCGGCGATCCACGAGGCGGTCGCCTCGATCGAGCCGAGTGCCCGGGGCGAGCTGGAGATCACCGACGCCATCCAGTGGCTGGTCACCAACGGCGCCGACGTCAGGGCCAGCGAGTACAGCGGCTACTGGAAGGACACCGGCAACGTCGACGACGTGCTGGAGTGCAACCGGCATCTTCTCTCCCGGCTGCGGCCGGAAATCGCCGGCGACGTCGACGCGGTAAGCCAGGTCGACGACCAGGTGGTCATCGGGGCGGGCGCCCGCATCGTCCGGTCCCGCATCGAGGGCCCGGTGATCATCGGCGAGAACACGGTGATCGAGGACAGCCACATCGGGCCGTACGCCTCCATCGGCCGGGACTGCGTGCTGAACTCCAGTGCGGTGTCCGACTCCATCGTCCTGGACCGGGCGGAGATCTCCGGTGTCCAGGGCCTGCGCAGTTCGCTCATCGGCCGCGACGCCAAGGTCGGCACGGGCAACTGGAACACGCCCCACCACCGCCTGGTGGTAGGCGACTTCACCCGGGTCGAGGTGGCGGCATGAGGGTTCTCGTCACCGGCGGCGCCGGATTCATCGGCTCGCACTTCGTGCGCACCCTCCTCGACGGCGGATACCCGGGCCACGAGCAGACCCGGGTGACGGTGCTGGACAAGCTCACCTACGCCGGCAACCGGGACAACCTGCCCGGCGGCCATCCCCGGCTTGAGTTCGTGCACGGCGACATCTGCGACCTCCCGCTGCTGCTCGGTCTCCTTCCCGGCCACGACGCGGTCGTGCACTTCGCCGCCGAATCGCATGTCGACCGCTCAGTGGAGTCCGCTGCCGAGTTCGTGCGGACCAATGCCGGCGGTACCCAGACCCTGCTCGACGCCTGCCTCACCACGGGCGTCGGCCGGGTCGTGCACGTCTCCACCGACGAGGTGTACGGCTCGATCGACGAGGGCTCCTGGACCGAGGAGTGGCCGCTTGCGCCGAACTCCCCGTACGCCGCCTCCAAGGCCGCGTCCGACCTGCTGGCCCGCTCCTACTGGCGGACGCACGGGCTGAACGTGTCCATCACCCGCTGCTCCAACAACTACGGCCCTTACCAGCACCCCGAGAAGCTGATCCCGCTGTTCGTCACCAATCTGCTGGAGGGCGTGCCGGTGCCGCTGTACGGCGACGGCGGCAACATCCGCGAATGGCTGCACGTCGACGACCACTGCCGGGCCATCGCACTCGTCCTGGACAACGGCCGGGCCGGTGAGGTCTACAACATCGGCGGCGGCAACGAACAGACCAACCTCCACATCACCGAGCGGCTGCTCGACCTCTGCCTCGCCGACCGCTCCATGGTCCGCAGGGTCGCCGACCGCAAGGGCCACGACCTGCGCTACTCGCTCGACGAGACCAAGATCCGCGAGGAGCTCGGGTACGCCCCGCGCATCCCCTTCGAGCAGGGGCTCGACACCGTCGCCTGGTACCGCGACAACCCCGACTGGTGGAAGCCCGTCAAGCACCGCAGTGACAACACCGGCCGAGGAAACCGAGAAGGGAACCGGTCATGAGCGACCTCAAGACGCAGGTCCTGGACGCGACCAGGGAGTACCACCGGGCGGGCCGCGACGACAGCCCCTTCGTTCCGGGGACCACCGAGATCTGGCCGGCGGGTGCGGTGCTGGAGGAGGAGGACCGGATCGCCCTGGTCGAGGCCGCGCTGGAGATGCGGATCGCGGCCGGCCACAGCTCGCGCCGGTTCGAGTCGCGCTTCGCCCGGCGCCTCAAGCGCCGCAAGGCGCACCTGACCAACTCCGGGTCGTCCGCGAACCTGCTCGCCATGACGGCGTTCACCTCGCACCTTCTGCAGGACCGCCGGCTGAAACCGGGCGACGAGGTGATAACGGTGGCCGCGGGCTTCCCGACCACCGTCAACCCGATCCTGCAGAACGGGCTGGTGCCGGTCTTCGTCGACGTCGAGCTCGGCACCTACAACACCACCGCCGACCGCGTCGCGCAGGCCATCGGTCCGAAAAGCCGCGCCATCATGATCGCCCACGCGCTCGGCAACCCGTTCGAGGTCGCCGAGATCGCCCAGCTGGCCGAGCAGCACGAGCTCTTCCTCATCGAGGACAACTGCGACGCCGTCGGCTCCACCTACGACGGCCGGCTCACCGGCACCTTCGGCGACATCACCACCGTCAGTTTCTATCCGGCACACCACCTCGCCATGGGCGAGGGCGGCTGCGTCCTGACCTCGAACCTGGCGCTCGCGCGCATCGTGGAGTCCCTGCGCGACTGGGGCCGTGACTGCTGGTGCGAGCCGGGCGAGAGCAACAAGTGCCTCAAGCGCTTCGACTACCAGATGGGCACCCTGCCGGCCGGCTACGACCACAAGTACATTTTCTCGCATGTCGGTTACAACCTGAAGGCGACCGACATCCAGGCCGCGCTGGGACTGACCCAGCTGGACAAGCTCGACCGCTTCATCGACGACCGCAAGCGGAACTGGCGGCGGCTGCGGGAGGGCCTGGACGGACTGCCGCACCTGGTGCTGCCCGAGGCCACACCGCGCAGCGACCCCAGCTGGTTCGGATTCGCGCTCAGCGTGGACCCCGACGCGCCGTTCGCGAGGGCGGAGCTGGTGGCCTTCCTGGAGGACCGCAAGATCGGCACCCGCAGGCTGTTCGCCGGCAACCTCACCCGCCACCCGGCCTACATCGACCAGCCCCACCGTGTGGTCGGCGACCTCACCAACAGCGACATCATCACCGAGCAGACCTTCTGGGTGGGGATCTACCCCGGCCTGACCGACGAGATGATCGACTACATCACCTCCTCCGTGAAGGAGTTCGTGGCAGCCCGGGGCTGAAACCGTCGCGACCGTCGCCTGTTCCCACCGATTCACAGGAGTACGTCATGCCGTCCCCCCTCGCCAGGCCCCCGGCAGCTCCAAACCTGCTGCAGCCCCGGGAGGACCCCGCGGTGGCCGACCGGATCGCCCGGTCGGCCACCGCCGCCGGCGGAGCGAAGCTGCGCACCGAGAACTTCCCCGACTGGCTCGAAGGCCGCCGCAGGGCCCACCGGTTCAGCGTCGACCGCATCCCGTTCGCCGAGCTGGACGGCTGGTCGTTCGAGGAGGCCACCGGAAACCTGGTACACCGCAGCGGCAAGTTCTTCTCCGTCGAGGGCCTGCACGTCACCACCGGCCAGGGTCCGCACCGCGAGTGGTACCAGCCCATCATCAAGCAGCCCGAAGTCGGCATTCTCGGCATCCTCGTCAAGGAGTTCGACGGTGTCCTGCACTTCCTGATGCAGGCCAAGATGGAGCCCGGGAACCGGAATCTGCTGCAACTCTCCCCCACGGTCCAGGCCACGCGCAGCAACTACACCAAGGTGCACCGCGGCGCGGACGTGAAGTACATCGAGTACTTCACCCGGCCGGGCCGCGGCCGGGTCCTCGCCGATGTCCTGCAGTCCGAGCACGGTTCCTGGTTCTTCCGCAAGAGCAACCGCAACATGCTCGTCGAGGCCGTCGGCGACGTACCGGTCCACGACGACTTCTGCTGGCTCACCCTCGGCCAGATCGGCGAGCTCCTCCACCGCGACAACATCGTGAACATGGACGCCCGCACCGTGCTCGCCTGCGCGCCGTTCCCCGACGAGGAGACCGGCGCCCTGCACTCGGATGCCGAGCTGCTGTCCTGGTTCACCGCCGAGCGTTCCCGCCACGACGTGCACGCCGAACGCGTCCCGCTGGCGGCCTTGCCCGGCTGGACACGTGGCGAGGCCACCATCGAGCACGAGGCGGGCCGGTACTTCGACGTCGTCGCCGTCGCTGTCCAGGCCGGCAGCCGCGAGGTCACCGGCTGGACGCAGCCCCTGTTCGAGCCCCGCGGACTCGGCGTCACGGCCTTCCTGACCCGGCGGATCGGCGGAGTGCCGCACGTCCTCGTGCACGCCCGGATCGAGGGAGGCTTCCTCGACACCGTCGAACTGGGCCCCACCGTGCAGTACGCACCCGGCAACTACGCCCATCTGTCCGGTGCGGACCGGCCGCCCTTCCTCGACCTGGTGCTCGGCGCCGCCCCGGCTCGCGTCCGGTACGAGGCCGTGCACTCGGAGGAGGGAGGCCGGTTCCTCAACGCCGAGAGCCGCTACCTCCTTGTCGAGGCAGACGAGGACCAGGCGCCGCTCGACCCGCCCGCCGGGTACCGATGGGCCACTCCCGGCCAGCTGACCACCCTCGTCCGACACGGCCACTACCTCAACGTGCAGGCCCGCACCCTGCTCGCCTGCCTCAACGCGACGGCGGTGCGCGGCCGATGACTCCGGTACGCATCGGTGTGCTCGGCTGCGCCGACATCGCACGCCGCCGCATGCTCCCCGCCATGGCCGCCACGGAAGGTGTCGAGATCGCCGCGATCGCAGGCCGTGACGCGGCCAGGGCGCGGGAGCTCGCCGGGCAGTTCGGCGCCCGGCCGGTGCACGGCTACGCCGAGCTCCTCGACCGCGACGACGTCGATGCCGTGTACGTGCCGCTGCCGGCGGCTCTGCACGAGGCGTGGACCGAGGCCGCCCTGCACGCGGGGAAGCATGTCCTGGCCGAGAAACCGCTCACCACCGGTCCGGCGGGGACCGGTCGGCTCATGACGCTGGCCGAGCAGTCCGGGCGGGTCCTGATGGAGAACGTGATGTTCGTCCATCACCCCCAGCACGCAGCCGTCGGGAAGCTCGTCGCGGACGGGGTGATCGGTGAAGTGCGCGCCTTCCACGCCGCCTTCGCGATCCCTGCACTGCCCGAGGACAACATCCGGCACCGCGCCGACCTCGGCGGCGGGGCCCTGTGGGACACCGGTGTCTACCCGGTCCGGGCGGCGCTGTACCACTTGGGCGACAGCCTGCGCGTAGTGGGAGCCACGCTCGCGCGCGGGCCGGGCCGCACGGTCGAGACGGCCGGCGCGGCACTGCTGCGCAGTCCTGAAGGGGTGAGCGCCCAGCTCACCTTCGGGCTGGACCACGCCTACCGGTCCTCGTACGAGATCTGGGGGAGCGAGGGGCGCGTCACGGTCGACCGGGCCTTCACCCCACCGGCCGATCTGGCGCCGCAGGTCCTGCTGGAGCGGCGCTCCGGCACCGAGCGGATCGTGCTGCCCGCCGCCGATCAGGTGGCGCGCACGGTGGCCGCGTTCGCGGAAGCGGTCCGCACCGGCGGCAGGCCGGATCCGGTGTGCATGCGGCAGGCCGAGCTGCTGCAGGAAGTGCGCGAGCGCGCCGCGGCTTGACTTGAACCAAGGTTTAAGTTGTTGACTCTCCTCATGGATCAGTCCTCAACACGTTCTCGGGAGTACTCCATGTCAGCAGACAGCGTCCGCGTCGCAGTGATCGTCGGCAGCGTCCGGGAGGGCCGCTTCGGCCCGGTCGTCTCGAACTGGTTCGTCGACCGGGCCGCCGAGCACGGCGGTTTCGAGGTCGACGTCGTCGACCTCGCCGAAGCGGACCTGCCGGTGGTCCTTCCGTCCTTCGGCGGCGAGCCGTCGCCCGAGGCGGCCGCTGCGGTCGGCGCCGTCACCACCCGGCTGGCGGCCGCGGACGCCTTCGTGGTGGTCACGCCCGAGTACAACCACAGCTACCCCGCATCGCTCAAGAACGTGATCGACTGGCACGACGAGGAGTTCCACGCCAAGCCGGTCGCCTTCGTCTCGTACGGCGGCCTGTCCGGCGGACTGCGGGCGGTGGAGCATCTGCGCCAGGTCTTCGCCGAGCTGCACGCGGTCACCATCCGCAACACGATCAGTTTCCACAACGCCGGTGCCCAGTTCGGGGAGGACGGCCGCCCCAAGGACAACGGGCCTGCCGACGCCGCGGCCAAGATCCTGCTGGATCAGCTGGACTGGTGGGCCCGGAGCCTGAACGAGGCACGGGACAAGCGCCCGTACAAGGTCTGACCCGCCCGGCCCTCCGCCCCCCGGACCGCCATGGCCGTCACGCTGCCCGGCTCGCCACCCCGCGAGCCGGGCAGCGTGCTGTTTCCGCCACGCCCCAAGAGGAGCGCACCCCACCGTGTACAGCGACAACGACGCCACCGACACCACCACGCCTGCCGTGCGGGCATCGGTCAAGGAGGTGCGCCGTCTGGACCGGGTGATCATTCGCTTTGCGGGGGACTCGGGTGACGGTATGCAGCTCACCGGTGACCGGTTCACCTCGGAGAC
>NZ_JBFBAS010000054.1:0-33648 GCF_040682335.1 Streptomyces sp. NPDC051219 | reverse complement strand
TCTTCGCGAATCTTCTTGAGGATCTCGGCGACGCCGGGCTGTCCCTCGTATGTGAGCATCGCCTTCTCGGTGAACTCCCGATGAATCACCGCGAAGGTGACCGTGCCGGCGGGAAACGTGTAGCGCTGCTCGATCTCAACCTGGGGAGGCGTGGCCACGCTCGTGTCTTCCATGGTGCGACTGCTCCTTGCGACTGGGCTCCATGACGACTTTGGGGGTACTGAGGACTGCGGCCTTTCCCAGGGCGCCCGCGACAAGATCCGATGCGTCGCGCGCCGCCTCGACAAGGCGAGCCTGGTAGGTCATGACCTGCTGGTAGGTCAGGGCGTCGGGGAAGTCGTACAGCTTCAGCGCGAGCTCGACCGCACCGTCTGGTCCGAAGACCGGAGCACCGAGCGAACGCACATGGTGTGACGTGGTGGTGTCCAGGTCCTCCGGCTCGAACAGATCGCCGACCTCCTGCATGAGGGAGATCAGTCTGCGCTGCGTGTCCCGGTTGTCGTCACCGCGGGCCAGCTCGGCAAGCGCCTCATCCACCTCAGGATGGACGTCGGCCACCAGACCCAGCGACCAGCCACGCTGCCGCACGCGCTCGAGCGACTCCATCAGCCGCTCGCGAGAGATGCCATGACTGCGCGTGACCTTGCCGACCCACCGGTCGATCGCCGCCGGGTCGGCCCACGCGACATACAGGCTGCCATACGGCGGCACGAAGGGCAGCCGCGCGCCGACCCGCGAGGGCGCGAGCACCCGGCCGGGCGGTGAGGCATTCGCGATAGAGGCGAGCTCATCGTTGACCACGCACTGGGCGACGCACTCAACCCCGAGATCCGCCGCCAGGCGTTCCATCGTCGGCCGCACGATGTTGGCGATCCGTACGTGCTTGAGTAGGTCACCCTCGGCCGGAGCCATCAGGGACAATGGCGAGAACCGGCCATAGCCGCCCTGGAAGAACAGCAGTGGCATGGCGGGACTGCCCGTGTCCAGGGAGACCACCCTGCCCAGCACGATGTCGTGGTCACCGCCGTCATAGACGGTGTGCAACGAGCACTCGACCCAGGCGACGGCCGCCTCCAGGATGGGAGCCCCGGATCTCGACGGGCGCCATGGCACGCCGCTCCACTTGTCCGTCACGGCCTTCGACGCGAACTGGCGACACAGTGCCTCGTGTTCGGAGCTCAGCACGTTGACGACGAACCGTTGCGGAGTGCCCATGCGCCGGTAGGTGGACGAGCTCTTGTCGGGAAGGAAGGCCACCAACGGTGGGTCGAGGGACACCGACGTGAACGACCCGACCACCATCCCGATCGGGTTGTCAGCGGTCATCGTCGTGACGATGGCGACTCCCGTCGGGTAGTTTCCCATCACCCGACGGAAGCGCTCGGCGTCGATGGCGGCCACGTCGCTCAACCGCATGAGTGAGTCATCCTTTCCCGGCACGCGATGGTCCTCAGCGTGCCTCGAGCGGAATGCGCAGCTCCTTGATGCCACGAACCGACTTGTATGGCGTCCACTGCGGCTCGCTCTCCAGCTCCAGCTTGCTCGTACGGGTGGCGAGGATCCGCAGCCTCTTCAAGCTCGAGGCGCGCGAGGTTGACACCGAGGCAGAAGTGGGTGCCGGAGCCGAAGGAAATGGGACGGTACACGCCCCGCTGGATGTTGAACGTGTCCGCGTCCGGCATGCCTTCCTCGTCGCGGCCGGCCGAGACCAGGCACTGCCCGACCGGAATCCCCTTGGGTAGAAACTGTCCCTTCCACACGATGTCCGTGATGGGCTGCCGCGTGGTGAACAGGACGGCCGGCTCGAAGCGCGTGATCTCGTCGACCGCGTCCTTGGCGAGGTCGGGGTTTTGCCGGATGAGCTCGGTCTGGTCCGGGTACTTCGCGAGCAGCATCATGGCGATCGGCAACGCGCTCTTCGTGGTGTCGTGCCCCGCGAACAGCATGAAGATGATGTGGTCCAGCAGCTCCTGCTCGGTCAGGCGCTCGACGCCGTCGCGCTCCTCGAGCATCGCCGTGATGAGGTCCGGGCCGGGGTTGCGCCGCTTCTCCTCGATGACGGTCCGGCTGTACTCACCGAGCTTGATCACCGCGTCGTCGACCGACTTGACGAGCTCGGGATCTTCCGCGGTCCCGTTCTGGAACCCCATCGCCACCATCTGCGTCAGGTCCTCATACAACGCGTGCTGCTCCCGCGGGATGCCGAGCACGTCGCCCATGACCCGAAGCGGGATGACGTGAGCGAAGTCCTTGGCCTCGACGTACCCCTTCTCCAGGCACGGGTCAAGCGCTTCGTTGACGATATCGGTGATCGCCTGCCGCTGGGGCTTCAGTCGCTTGGGCGTGAACGCACCGCCGAGCAGCCGTCGCAGCCGCGTGTGTTGCGGCGGGTTGAAGGAGGAGATCGTGCGGTGCCACCAGTCATAGAAGACACCGTCGTAGCGGCCGAACGACGCGATCAGGTCACCAAACTCGAACTCATCAGACCTCAAGATGGCGTCGACGTCGGCGTGGCGCAGCGCGAATACGAGCCCGCTGTCCGTACGGGCGAACCGTGAGACGGCTCGCGCCTTGGCAAGATGCTCCTGCAACGTCTGCCAGGTGCTCTCCTCGCCGAGCGGGATGACGGGAAGGTCAACGTCAACAGACATGGCTCACCCCTAGCGTTCGGGAACGGGGTTCAGAAACCGGCCGGCTCGGTTCCAAGGGTCGAGTAGATCGTCGCGGACGCGTAGCTCAAGATCGACTTTTCGAGCTCGGGCGAGGGCTCACCGTAGACCTCCATCGCGGCGACGTCCACCGTGCTCATCAGCTCGGCGCCCAGTGGCTTGTTGGCTTGAATCCAGGCCCGCCACGCGGCTTCGTCGACATACTCGGCAAGGTTCACCAGCCGCATGGCGTCCTCGTCGACATACATCTCGTAGTAGCGAATGCCCTCGAACTGCCGGGCGAACTCCACCATCTGGCCGGCAATCGCCTTGGCCTGCGGCCAGGTCGCTGGTCGCCCCTGGTTCACGGCTCGAGACCGAATCACGGACACATCCAACTCCTCGTCGAGCTGCTCCCTGCGGGTCAGTGTGACGTGCAGCCTACGCTCAGTCTCGAGATCGATTCAAGATGCGACCTGTGCAGCGATGGAAAATTGAACTAGATTCACAGAACGGAGGGGGCGTTCTCACCCGCACTCCGAGCTGAAGAGATGGCAGCTGTGGACGATCTCTCAAGACTGCTCGCGATCGAGGAGATCAAGCAGCTCAAGGCGCGGTACTTCCGATACCTCGACCAGCACCGGTGGGAGGACTACCGATCGCTCTTCACCGACGATCTGGTGCTCGACATCCCCAAGACTCCGGAGCCGCGGCGCGATCGCGACCAGTTTGTCGACGGCGCCCGGGCCAACCTGGACGGAGGGCTGTCCATCCATCACGGCCACACCCCCGAGATCACGATCCTCGACGACACGACGGCCGAGGGCATCTGGGCCATGGAAGACTTCGTCGCACCCGATCCGGCCAGCGGCCGTTCACCATTCGCGGGCGCCGGCTACTACGTCGAGGAGTACCGCAAGGTCGACGGATCGTGGAAGATCGCCAAGCTCAGCCTCCTGCGCCTGCGAAGAGGAAGGCGTCGCCGTTGACGACGATGCCCCGAGCCCGCCTTGCCCTTGACCGTTCTGCATTTGACCGCAAAGCCAGTGACCGCAAGGACTCCGACCCCAAGGACAACAAGGAGCACACGATGACCCAGCCGTCGACACCCAAGCCGCTCACGCTCGACTGCCCCTGCGGCGTCCGCCTGCGCGGTGGCTCCAAGGACGAGCTGGTGGAGGCCGCACAAGCCCACCTCGCACAGCGGCATCCCGGCATGGAGTACTCCCGGTCCGAGATCCTGTTCATGGCCTACTGACGGCCAGCTACGGACATGACAACAGCAGGCATGGTCGAAGGCCAGGTGGCGATCGTGGCCGGGGGCGGATCCGGCATCGGGCGCTGCGTCGCCGCCATCTACGTCGGGTGCAGATCCAATCCGCCCGGGCCCACCACGACGCGGCCGGCATGCGACTCGACGAGGAGGTCATGGCCGCACTCGAGGAGGAAAGAACACGACAAAAGAGGGAGCGTCGCAGGGACAGAACGGGCAGGACGGTGAAGGCGAGCCGGAACGGGCCGAGCGGCGGCGCCTGCGGCGACGACACAAGGCCCGCCTGAAGGCCGCCCTCCTCGGGCGGTCCCGCGGCGGGCTGACCAGCAAGTTCCACCTCGCGGCCGACCGACGCTGCCGGCCGCTCGCGCTTGTCCTGACCGCCGGACAGGCCGCCGACAGCCCCCAGTTCATCCCCGTCCTGCTTTCTCGTCCACCAGCATGAACCCCCTGCTCACAAGCACACATCCATCACGGTGAAGACAGGAACTCACACGCACCACTCCATCATGCTTGCGCATGTATTTACTGCCGCCTGGCTAGTTCTGGCCTGGTAGGCGCTCTACTTTAGTTACTGCATGTGCACGCATTGATGTGGGACGCTGGGTAGACTCCAGGTCATGGAGGCTCAGGAGGTTTCGCGGACGTCGCGGCAATTCAAGGTGGGTGTGTGGCGGGGGCTGATGGAGGTGTACACAGCTGTGATGGGCGAACTCGAGCGTGAGCTCGAGCTCCACCACCGCCTGGCGGTGAACGAGTTCGACGCTTTGGTGAACATTCCCCCGGGTGGCACGCGTGTCCGAGAGCTCACTGAGCGGGTGGTGCTGAGCCAGAGCGCGACGAGCCGACTGGTCGACCGGCTGGAGCGTCGCGGATTGGTCGCCCGGGAAAGCGCGGTGGACGACTCCCGCAGTGTCGTGATCCGACTCACGGACGAGGGGCGGAAAGTGATCCGGGCGGCGATTCGGACGAATGCCGAGGTCGTCGAGCGTGCGTTCATCAACCATCTCACACCTCAGGAACTCGTCATCATCGACGCTGCGTTCACCCGACTGCGCGCCGAAGCGCGCTACCCCTGCTGACCCGATCTCGATGGGGTTGCTTGACAGCGTGGCAGTGGGAGGGTCATCGATGCTCGGCCCTGGGTGTCGTCACCGTCTTCCAGGGCGGTGACGCTCGCCTGACCATCTGCACGGCTTGGATGACACCGTAGTAGCCAACGAACCCTGCCGGTTGTGGTCATGCTTCTGCTCGACATGTTGAACGGACGTACTGACCTCGCCAAGGGCGGTGGGTTGGTCCGCAAACGGGAAGTTGACTTCGGCGAGATCGTGGTATCGAGGGTGCAGCCACCCTCTGCCGTGGCCAGGTCGTCGAACCAGATGCGACGGCCAGCCTGCCCCGACCGGGGCAAGGCTGCGCCCGCCCTGGGCCGACGGCCGCCCCTGGCCAGCCGTCAGTGGTCCCAGCGTCCAGTTGGGTGGGTACCCGGCCCGGGGCAGGTTCGCGCGCACGCCGACAACCGCCGGCGGGGGCCGGTCGGAATCCGCCGGCCCCCACGCTGAGGCTCACCGGAAGGAGGCTGCGGCCTGGAACGCCCGGGATCGTCCCGGCCGCTAACCTCCTTCGGGTGCCAGATGGCTATGCACCGCTTGCGGAGACGTGGCTGGCGACGACCGCGCTGTAGAAGGGCATGGCGTACTGCGTGAGCGCGATGAGCCGGAGCTGATCGGCGAGGTCCTCAACCGGCCAGCGGCCGCTCGGTCACTAGACCATCGACACGACCGGCGGAGCCAGGCTGCTGTCGGCCGTACGGCACCCACCAAGCGGGCGCAGCCGGCCCCATCCCGGCCAGGCAGCGCCTTCACGAGATCAGCCGGACACTTCCAGGGCGTGCCACACCGTCAGACCGTCGTCGGCGGCCCCACAGCCGTGAGGGCCAGCAGGCGCTGCGTGCGCACAAGCAGGCGCGGGGCTGCGACCTGACGCCGTGACTGGCACGCAGCAGCCTCGACGTCGGCCGGGGGCTAGTACGCGTTTCGGACAGCTGTTGCATGGCGTCCAGGCAGGAGGACCGTAGTACCGATATCGATGCTTGCGGATGGATTGGCTCGCGAAGCAGGGCGAGTCTCAGGCGGTGTTTGGCGCGCTGACTGGCCACCCTGCCTGGAAAGGACGGGAGCACGCCGACTGTCTAGGCCACCAGCCTCCGACGCGCTGATCACTGCGTGGATCGCCTCAGGCTGCCGTGCCGACCTCGAACCAGGTCACCTTTCCCGGGCCGACCGGAGAGCTGCCCCACGCCGACGCCACGGCTTCGACGATGAGGAGTCCACGGCCGGATTCGGCCTGCCGAAGCTCGTCCTCGTCGGTATTGAGGATGACGACGGGCACCGGGGGATGCGGGTCGCTGTCCCGAACCTCCATGCGGATGCGATCCGGGTACTCCCGCAGCCGGACGTCCACGTCGCTCTGGGCATGGATCAGCGCATTGGTCACGACTTCGCTGGCAAGCAGCTCCAGGTCGTCCAGGAAGGCGTCGCGGTTCCACTCCCGGAGAAAGCTCCGCAGGGCACGGCGCACCTGCGCAACCCCGTGCAGGTCATGACGCTCCACCCAGATACGGGCGACGTGTCCGCGAACGGCCGGCTGCCCTCCCCTGTAGCGCACGAGCAGCAGCGCGGCATCGTCCTCGCGATCTGCTGCCAGCTCGTCGGAGCCGGTGAGCCGGTCGGCGAGCAACTCCAGGTTCTGGCACTGGTCTTCGGCCAGGCTCTTACGCAGCCAACCCTCGATGTCGCTGCCGGCAGACCGTGTGGCCGGCAGGCCATTGCTGTAGACAACGACCAGGCCTCCGGGCGGCAAGTCCATCTCTGCCTGCTGGTAGACCGTGTCGGGTTCGACTCCCAATGGAGGACCGACGGACAGCACCTGTTCGGCCACCACCGAGTCCTCTCGGTCCGCGACAAGGGGCAGCGGATGACCTGCGCTCGCCATCAGCATGCTCCCGGTGTCCAAGTCCAGCCACACACAGCAGCACGTGGCGAACAAATCGGTACCCAGGTCGGCCAAGAGACGGTTGCTGCGGGTGAGCAGAGTCGCGGGGTCGTGGCCCTCGGCGGCGTAGGCGCACACCGCGCTGCGAAGCTGCCCCATGATCGCCGCCGCCTCGAGACTGTGCCCCTCGACATCTCCGACGACCAAGCCGAGACCCCGCCCTGGAAGCGAGACCACGTCGTACCAGTCGCCACCTATCGCCGAACCGGTCGTCGCAGAAAGATATCGCGCAGCGATCTCCACCTCCACCAAGTGCGGCAGGCTGCCCGGCAACAGGCCCCGCTGCAGCTCCTCAGCCACGGCATGCTCGATGTCATACGACCGGGCGCGCACAAGCGACTGTGCAACGTGCTCGAGCATGATCAGCAGAAGCGCCTGTTCGAGCGGACGCAGGCTGATGGACAGCGGGAATCCGAGCGCGCAGCATCCCGCCGCGCGGCCATCGGCGATCAGCGGGAGAAACACCCAGGCCCGGTCATCATCACCCAGGACAAGACCGGGGTAGTCAGCCTGCAAATCCCGTGTCGATGCGTAGGACAGCGGTTCAATGCGTGCCATGCAGTCGGTTGCGGGGTGCGGGCGGGTGAGTGGCAGTCCGTCGACGCTCCGGACGGCCTCCCGGGAGAGACCCGCCGCCCCCATGATGCGGAGCCGCCCGCTCTCGGCCAGGGACAGCATTACCGCGTCACCGCCAAAGGGACACACCATCTGTTCCCAGCATGCCGACAGCACCTCCGGCGGCCGCACGGCGGCCGTCAGTTCGGAGACGAGTTGCACCAGCTGGTACAGGAAAGTACTTCCCGCGAGCGCGGGTCCGTTCAAGTCCAGCGCCTGCGGAGAGGCCAAGGCGTTCGCCGACTGCCGAGGGGCAGTGAGCGGCGTCGGCGAAATGAACACGGGCACCCGGGGCGCAACCATCGGCAGCCCTCGTTCAACCAGCACATCCAGTTCCGCGGCCAAGACGTCCGCCGTGCTGGCCAGCCGACGCAGCACATCAGTGCTGATGGGATGGGGGGACGCCCAGCGCAAAGTGACCACACCGAGCCGGCGCACGGAAGTCTGCAGCGGGGCGGACGCGAGGACCATGGGAAACGGCGCCTTGAACAAGGTTGCCGGATCTTCGGAGATCACCCGCTGGACGTCCGCCTCCTCCCACACCTCAACCTCGCCGGACTGGTAGGCGCTGGCGGCGCAGTACCGCAGATCGTCCACCTCCATGCCAGGCACCACGGTGAATGCCACAGGGTTGTCCACGGCCATGGCGGCAGACAACCGGCGCCCGTCGCTCGTCAGCAGATAGATCGTGGTTGTCGTGGCCCCAAGAGCCTCGTGCAGCCCCCGCAATGCTGCCGCCATGAGCTCGCTACGACGCGTGACCAGGGCATCGTCGGGCCCTGGTTCTGATCCTCGAGGGGCATCACGTGTCATGACGTCCACCTTGGCTTTACCACCGTTTGCCCCTTTAACTTACGCGCTTTTCGCGCATCGCGGCGCGGAATCGCCCTCATCCGCGCATGGACCGCGGATCCGCGCCCGCTGCGGAGGGCTCGTGTGCGTTGCTCCCGCTGCAGGCTCACCAGCCTGCCCTGACTCAAGGAGGGGCAGCGCGGAAACGGAGCCCCCTCGATCGTTCGTTGCGCAACGAATAAAATCGCAGGCGCAGCGGTTAGCGCACCACGGGGCATGACCCCGCCCCGGACCACGATCTGCTACGGAAGGTGCCTGCCATGGCCTTCGAACTCGGCATCTACCACTTCGGCGAGCTGACGCCGAACCCCACAACCGGCATCCCACCCAAACCCGGGGTGCGGTTGCGTGAACTGATCGAACAGGCCCGCGCCGCTGACGACGCGGGCCTGGACGTGTTCGCGGTCGGTGAGCACCACCGCACCGACTTCGCGGTTTCCACGCCCGCCGTCGTCCTGGCGGCCATGGCGGAGAACACCCGCGACATCAAGCTGTCCAGCGCCGTGACGGTGCTGAGCTCCGACGATCCGGTGCGCGTCTTTCAGCAGTTCGCCACGCTCGATCTGATCTCAGGCGGCCGGGCCGAGATCATCGCAGGGCGCGGCTCGTACACCGAGTCGTTCCCGCTGTTCGGGTACGACCTGCACGACTATGCGGACCTCTTCGCCGAGAAGCTCGATCTGCTGCTGCGTCTTCGTGAGGAGAACCCGGTCACCTGGCACGGGACGATGCGGCCGCCGCTCAACCAGGGCGACATCACCCCACAGCCGGATCGCGAACTGCCGGTATGGGTCGCGGTGGGCGGCACCGCCGCCTCGGTCGTACGCGCCGCCAGGCAGGGCCTGCCCCTCTCGCTGGCCATCATCGGCGGCAGCTATGTGCACTTCCGCCCGTTCGTTGACCTCTACCGGCAGACGGCCGAAGAGTCCGGGCACGATCCGGCACGGATGAAGGTCTCCATCAATTCGCCCGGTTTCATCGCGGCGTCCCACCGCGAGGCGATCGAGGTCTCACACCCGTACTTCCAGGCGGGCTGGATGGCGAACCACCATCAGCGCGGACGCGGTGTACCGATGCCGCGCGCGGCTTACGAAGCCCAGTCGAGCGCTGCGGGCGCGTTCTTCCTCGGCAGCACGCAGGAGGTAATCGACACGATCATGGCGCAGTACCAGCTGTTCCGGCACGACCGCATGATGATCCAGCTGGGGTACGGCGACGTCCCGCAGAAAGAGATGCTGAAGGCGATCGACCTCCTGGGCAGCGAGGTGGCACCGGTCGTCCGAAAGGAAATCGCCTCTCTCGAGGACGCCACGACGGAGGCAAGAGCATGAGCGGGCCTCTGCGCGTGGTCGCGGTCGTGGGCACGTTGCGCTCCCCGTCGAAGACGACGGCTCTGGCAGAGCTGATATTGACGACCCTCGCGGCGCAGACGGAGACGGAGTCACAGCTCATCGAGCTCCATACGCTCGGTTCGGATCTTGCAGGTGCCGCTGAGCGTGAACAGCTGGGGCCCAAAGCGGTGGCAGCGCTGCGCGCCGTGGAATCGGCGGACCTGGTCATCGCGGCCAGCCCGGTGTTCCAGGGCTCCTACAGCGGGCTGTTCAAGCACTTCTTCGATTTCGTCGCACCCTACGCGCTGGCCGCGAAGCCGGTGATCCTGGCAGCCACCGGGGGCAGCGAGCGGCATGCTCTGGTCGTGGAGCATGCGCTGCGGCCACTGTTCGCGTTTCTCCAGGCGTGGACCGCTCCGGCCGGCATCTACCTGAACGCGGGCGACTTCGACGGCACCACGATCCTCAATCCCGAGGTCTACGAGCGTATCGAGATGACCGTCGCCGACGTCGCGCAGATCGCCACCGCGCTCGCAGCGGCCCGTCAGGCAACCGGCCGCTGACACCCCTGCAAAGCTGGCTTGACCGCATCACCGGCTCACGAATATGATTCGTTGCACAACGAATCATATTGCGTTGCTGCCCCGCCGCCGCAGACTCCCCCTCCCGGCGGCGGGGCTATTCGTGTCTTCTCAACGCCGGCGAGCGACCTGCGCGCTTCCAAGCCTGCCTGGCCACCAGCAAGGACAAGGTATGTCCCCGTCACCTGCTCATCCCCACGGCATCGAGACCCCCCGCGCATCTGCCACCGGACGCCAGACTCCGCCCAGGCCCGTTGCGACGGGGCTGAGCGGATGCAGGGCGACCTTCATACCCGTAGCCATCGTCGTGACAATCGGAGCGATCTTCATTGCCGTGTACCTCGCCGTCTTCCACGCACCGGTGCCCCGCGATGTGCCCGTCGCCGTAGTCGGCACAGCCGCCGACGCGCAGCGTGTCGAGTCACGGCTTGCCGACCAGGCTCCCCGTGCTTTCCGTGTCAGGACGTTCCCGGACGTGAAGACGGCGCGTACCGCCGTCGAACACGGGGAGATCTTCGCCGCCTACGAACCACACGCGGCCGACGGCCCGATGCTGCTCTATGCCGGAGCACACGGCCCATCGGCCACCAGCGTCGTCACCCATGCCTTCACGCAGGCTGCCGCCGCAGACGGGACAATGCTCAAGACCCTCGATGCGGTCCCCGCATCTCCCCGGGACACCCGCGGGCTTGTCGTGTTCTATACGACGTTCGGCCTGGTGCTCTCCGGCTACCTGTTCGGGATCATGACCTACCAGTTGGCGCCCGGCATCGCACTGACCCAACGGCTGTACAGTCTCGCCGCCTTCGCAGTCGGCGGCGGAGTGATCGTGGCGGCCATCGTCCGCGCCTTCGACGTACTGCCGGCGCCCTTCTTCGGCGTCGCTGGTCTGGTGGCGCTGGTCGCGCTCGCCATCGGAGCCGCCACCATGCTGCTCGTCCGCACGCTCGGGATCCTCGGCTCCAGCACCGCCGCAGTGCTGTTCATGACGCTTGGCAACGCCACGAGCGGCGGCAGCCTTCCGGCCTACTTCCTTCCCGACGGGCTCCGCCCGTTCTCCTCCGCCCTGCCCGTCGGCGTTGGGGTGCGCGCCGTCAACGGACTTGCCTTCTTCCACCGGGACGGAGTGGCCAGCGCCGTGGCGATACTGGGCGCCTGGGCCCTGGTCAGCGTCGCCGGTCTCTGGCTTCATACACGACTGTTGACGCGCCGGGCCACGCAACAGTGACACGCTCGTCCGGCTGTCACCACCCGGTCTCACTGCGCCAGGATGCCGTCGAACAGGACGTACTCCGAAGCGACTTCGCACAGGACACTGAGCAGCCCGGGCGCGTGGCCGCCTGACAAAGGCCACCCTGCCTGCACGGGCGGTGTCAGCGGCGATACCGAACCTGCCCCAAGCGGCGCGGAGGGGCTGACAACTGTCGCGCTATCCATCAGCCAATATCAGTCTCTCTACAGGTGTATCGTGATCGTGTGAAGCTTTCCGAGTGGGCGGCGCGCAATGGTGTGCACTACCAGACTGCGTGGACGTGGGCGAAAGAGGGCCGTATGCCGGTCCCGGTCGTTCAGACGCCGTCTGGTACGTGGCTTGTTGCCGAGCCCGCTGCGGAGTCTTCGGGCAGGGTCGTGGCGTACTGCCGTGTGTCGTCGGCGGACCAGAAGGCAGATCTTGACCGGCAGGTTTCCCGTGTTGTGCAGGGTGCGACGAAGATCGGGCTTCCGGTTGCCGAGGTGGTGACCGAGGTCGCCTCCGGGCTGAACGGCCGTCGGCGGAAGCTCAGTCGTGTGCTGTCCGACCCGAAGGCCACCACGATCGTGGTGGAGCACCGCGACCGTCTCGCACGGTTCGGTGTCGAGCATCTGGAAGCCGTACTGTCGGCGTCCGGGCGTCGCCTGGTGATCCTCGAGTCCGGGGAGACCACCAGCGATCTTGTGGGGGACATCACCGAGGTTCTGACGTCGATGTGCGCCCGTCTGTACGGGCAGCGTGCGGGGAAGAGTCGGGCCGCCCGTGCGGTCGCCATCGCGACCGGTGAGGCCGCCGAGTGAAGCAGTTCAGGGCCCAGCCGGGTTTCGTGGTGCAGGCGTACCGGTTCGCTCTGGACCCGAACATCAAGGGCGAACGGCTTCTGCGGTCGCATTGTGGTGCGGCGCGTGCCGCGTACAACTGGGCGGTCACCTGGGTGACGGCGTCGTGGTGGCAACGCAAGGCGGAAGGAACGTACGGCGTCCTGGACGATCAGTTGACACCGTGGCGGCCATGGTCGCTGCCTGCGCTGCGGAAGGCGTTCAACGAGACCAAGCGCACCGACCCGCGCTTCGCCGCCTGGTGGGAGGAGAACTCCGAGGAGGCTTACAACACCGGCCTCGCAAACGCGGCGGCCGCGTTCGACAGCTACAGCAAGTCCAAGCGCGGCCGGCGCAGAGGCAAGCCGGTGGGAATGCCCCGCCGCAAATCCAAGCACAAGGCGCGTTTATCGTGCAGGTTCACCACCGGCACCATCCGCCTCGAGGCGGACCGAAGGCATGTCACCCTGCCTCGGCTGGGCACGATCCGCACCCATGAGTCCACCCGCAAGCTCGAGCGCCGAGTCGCGAACGGCACGGCCCGCCTCCTGTCGGCGACCGTGCGGCACGAGCGGGGCCGGTGGTTCGTCTCCTTCCAGGTCGAGGTCAAGCGGGAGATCACCCGCGTCGCCCGCCCGGACGTGGCCGTCGGCGTGGACTTGGGAGTGAAGGTGCTGGCAGTGATGGCGGACTGTCTTGGCGAGGTCAGGTATGTCCCCAACCCGGCGCACTACGACACCGCGCTGGGGGCCCTCAAGCGACTCTCCCGTCGCGTGTCACGCAGACGCGGCCCGGACCGCCGGGCAGGTCAGAAGCCGTCCAAGCGGTGGCTCAAGGCCAACGAGCAGCGCAACAAGGTTCATCATAGGGTCGCGAACCTCCGCGCTGATGCCCTGCACAAGCTCACCACCACCATCCGCTGCGAGTACGGCACCGTCGTGGTGGAAGACCTCAACGTTGCCGGGATGCTCAAGAACCGGCGGCTTGCCCGCAAGATCGCTGATGCCGGGTTCGGGGAGATCCGCCGTCAGCTCACCTACAAGGGCCGGCGCAACGGATGCCACACCGTGGTCGCCAACCGCTGGTATCCCTCCTCCAAAACCTGCTCGGGCTGCGGCGCGGTGAAAGCCAAACTGCCGCTGCACGTCCGGACCTTCGCATGCGACGAATGCCCGCTCCTCCTGGACCGGGACGAGAACGCCGCGCGCAACCTCGCCGCCCTCGCGACCGACGCAGTGACAGGTACCGCAGTGGGCGGAGACCTGGGCGCGCAAGCGCCGAAACCTCGTGGAGCCGACCAGAAGACCCGCACCATCACCCGCAGCCGCAAAGCTGCGAGTGAGCGGGCAGGTAGCGCAATCCCGCACCAGCGGAAGGAAACGAGAGACCTTCATCAGGACACCACCGTCCAACCCGGACTGTGGTGACACCGCTAAGGACCTTCCCGGTCGAAAGATCGGGAATGCTGAGATTCCTTGAGGATCAAAGCAACGGCATGCCGACGCCGACACACCACAAGCGACCCGGGCATGTTGGTGCGGCAATAGCCTGCCCTGACACCGCCCTCACGGGGACGCTGATCACGATGCCCCGCTCGGCAAGGGGCGTGGGCTCCCTCGGCAGCACGGAAACCCAGTGCGTTGCGGACTTCAGGCTCCGGGCAACGCCGCGTGGGAGCCCGCCGCCGGGTGACGGAGACGGGCTCCCACGCGGGAAAAGTAAGCAGCGGCAGGGGTTGTTGCTCAGTCGCCGATCGCAGCCCTGAGGGCCTTGGCCGCGGCGGCTGGGTCGTCCGCGCTGTAGATGGAGCTTCCCGCGACCGCGACCACTGCGCCCGCGCGCTGCACGGCTTTAATGGAGTCGGCCTTCACTCCGCCGGCCACGGAGAACGGCACGCGTGCCTCCGCGCCCTGGTCCAGAAGCGTCTTAAAGGTGAAGCCCTCCTCTGCCTGCTCGTCGAGGCCTGCGTGCATCTCGACGAACTCGACACCGAGTTCTCGCACTTCGCGCGCCCTTGCCGCCTTGTCCGGAACTCCGATGAGGTCGACAACGACTCCCTTGTTGTGCGCTCTGGCGGCCTTGACGGCGCCTGCGATGGTGGAGTTGCCGGCAGTGCCGAGCACGGTCACCAGATCTGCGCCCGCCTTGAAGGCCATGTCGGCTTCCAGTTCCCCGGCGTCGGCGGTCTTGAGATCTGCAAAGACCGTCTTGTCCGGATACTGAGCCTTGACCGCGCTGATGGCGCGGAGCCCTTCGCTCTTGATCAGCGGAGTGCCCAACTCGAGGATGTCCACGTACGGACTCACCTGCCGGGCCAGCGAGAGCGCGTCCTCGACGGTGAGTACATCCATTGCGACCTGTAGTTTCATGAGTTTCGACTTTCGTTTCGCTGGAGTGGTACAGGGGCCGCCTTGCTTATCTGAGTCATTCGAGGTTGGCGTGGCGGTCCCACAGTCGCGACGCGCTCGATCCGTCGCTGCGCCACAGCACGGAGAACAGGCCGTCCGTGATCAGTAGGACAGCCTGCTCAAAGAGGCTGCCGGCGTATTGCTCGGACCGTGTCGAGCCGGTGTCCTGCTTCTGTGCCGCTGGCACCGTGATCACGTGGGTGGCGAGTTTCGCGGCGGCGGAGTCCGGTGCCGTGGTCAGCAGTAGGACGTTCGCCCCGACCTCTCGGCTCTTTTCGATTGCTCGGACGACACCAGGGGTTGTGCCGGATCCCGACGCTGCTATCAGCAGGTCACCGGACTTGATGGCTGGCGTGGTGACTTCTCCCACCACGTGCACCGTGATGCCCAGGTGCATAAGTCGCATGGCGGCCATCTTCAGTGCCAGGCCGGAGCGGCCAGCCCCTATCACGAATACGGCAGGGGCACTGCGGATCAACTCCGGGATCCCCTGGAACTGCTTGCGGTTCAAGTGCTGGGCGAGGCGGGAATTCTCCGCGATCACCAGCGCCAGCCCGTCAGCCACGTCAACTTGTACCATGGCATCTAGCATCCCTACCCGAACGGCCAGGAGCAGCCGGTGGTTGGCATAGTTTCACCTACACCAATCGGTAGGCCGCTGGAGACAGTGACCGTGTTGGACACGCTCGCGCACGTGCTCGAGGCACCCCTATGGGAGATCGCCGAGCGCTTCTCGGGAGCGCTGGACGTGTACATCCCGCACAGCGCACTCGTCATCTTCACCAAGGAGTGCACTGGCCGACCGCAGAAGAAGGCGGGCGACGAGTCAATCATCAGCCGTGTGACGATCGGCGAACTGGAGCAGCTGCGCGCGCGGCTGCCGCTGACCGGCGTGTGGCGAGGTAGTCACCGCCTCGGCGGCGCGGAGCGTCCGGTGATTGCTTGGATGGCAACGACCGGGGCGCTCCTGGCGCTGACCGACCCGCAGCTCGACGAAGACCACGCCGGGCACATGTCTGTCGTCGACGCAATGTGGCAGATGGTGGCCATGCGCATTCAGCAGCAGGTCGCCGCAGCACCGCCCAGCTACCTGCGCGAGTCCCGTGCGGCGTCAGCCGAGCGAGCGCGGGTGACCGCTGAAATGACCGATGCACACGCGACCACGCTGGAAACCGTCTTGGCAGTACTGCGCTCCCGGGATCTGGACGACGCCCGGGCCCGCCGGACAGCCACCGATCTGGCGGCAGCGGCCATGGTCCGGCTACGCACTGCCAGCGACCTCGATCGCTCACTGGCCGAGGAACCGGTCGGTAAAGCCTTCGCGCGGCTGCGGGATGATCTGAGCCCGCTGATGCGGTTCGGTGACGTCGAGGTGCAGTTGGTTGAGCCCCCTGCCGATGGGCGGGCGCTACCCGGCGAGGTCGCTCACGCCGCTCGCGCTGTGGTGAGGGCAGCGGTACTCGGGATGGCTGAGCAGCCTGGTGTGCGGCGCGTCCGGACCCAGTGGAACTGCGACGGCAGCAACCTGCTGATGAATATCCGCGACGACGGCCCCGGGGCATTGACCGCTGAATCGCTGACCGTCATGCAGCTCCGGTCGCGCATTCATGCCCTCAACGGCCTGCTGACCGTGCAGGTGACTCCGGGCTGGGGTTCCGAACTGCAGGTGACCCTGCCGCTTGACCCGCCTGCACCGACGCTGGACGAGATGGTCAAGTGGGGACTGGCCGAACGGGAACTGGAAGTGCTCAAGCACATCGCCGCCGGGCAGCGCAATCGCAGTATCGCGAAGTCTCTCGGGATCAGCGAGAACACGGTCAAATTCCATACCCGGAACTTGTTCCGGAAGATGGGCGCCGCCTCACGGGCCGAGGCCGCTGCCCTCGCTCATGCCGCCGGTTTGTAGATGCCCGCAGATCCCCACCGGACGAACGACGCCACATCACTGTTCCGACTGGGCCGGCGCTAGCGTCGCATTCCAGCCCAACCCTCTACTGGGAAGGAGTGCACATGCCGGCAGGGCGCGCAGGGTCAAGTGCACATCTGCCCGTGCAGCTCCGCTGCGATCGTGACGGGCTACTCCACTCCCCGTGTTCATCGATCCGTTGGGCGGCACACGAAGCCGCCCCCGTATCGCGGCCGCATTTCGTCGCCGCAGTCCGCCTCTGGACTGTCATCCTCCACGACAGCGCGCAATCTCAACAGTTGCCGACGGTCTTAGCGAGTCCAACCGTGTCCCAGATCTCGCTGAGCTGGGTCAGCTGTTCTTCGCTGAGCTTGCCGAAGAACTCCTGCCGAAGGCTGCTCCGGTGGACCTTGAGTGCCCGGCGATATGCCTTGCGTCCGGCTGGGGTCAGTACCGCATCGAGACCCCGAGCGTCGTCGGGGCACTTCTGCCGTTCGACGAGGCCCTGGCGCTGGAGCTCGTCCACGATGCGCGTGAGACCGCTGCGGCTGATCAGCAGGTGCGCAGCGATGTCCTTCATCCGCATCCGCCCCTCCGGCGCCTCTGCGATGGTCAACAGGACCTCGAACGAGGACGTCGGCATGCGTTCGGCTTCCATGAGCTCATGGTCGAGTCGACGCAGGAGTTGCAGGTGCGTGGCGAGGAAACCAAGCCAGACCGCTCGCTCGGTCGCGCTGAAGGGGCGCGAGGTATTTGCGGTTGTCTTCGACGTGAGTGTTGCCGTAGCCACAAGCACGTCGCTGTTCCTCTGCATGACCCTCCACTAGTTCGTTGCGAAATGAATTATATCAGGCCGCCCCCGGGACAGTGTGTCTGCGCATCTGCCCCAGGAGCAACCAAGGATGCGCGGGCGGGTCGGCGCCGGCCCTTGGCAGCAGCCCAAGCCGGGCTCAGGACTGCGGAATGATCAGCTTCTCGAAGCCGGTCACCATGCCGTACTCCAGCCGCAGTGCCTCGAGGATCGAGTAGGCGTGGTACTTGGTCATGACATCCGCGCCCGCCAGGCGCTGGGCCCAGGTCTGGCCGTTGTCGGTGACCTTCTCGAGCGTCTTCTTGGTGACGTAGTTGGTCATCTCGTTGAAGTAGTTCTCCCACAGGACCCAGGCGTTGCTGAGGCCGATGCGCTCGATGTACTCGAGTTCCTGGCCGTTGTCCAGGGCCTCCTTCGCGAAGGTGATGATGTCGTTGGTGTAGTCGCGGGAGGCCAGGGCGTCCTCACGGGTGCCATAGCGGTTGACGTGGCCCGAGACGACGGCCTTGAAGTCGTACTGGAGGATCCAGTCGTGGGCCTCGGCCCAGCCGCGGATGTTCTCCGAGGCGTCGCAGTGCTTGAAGGCGCTCCATCCGGGGCTGATGATGTCGATCGCCGCGAGCGCCTTCTGCTGCGGGGCGTAGATGAAGATGTTGCCGGGTGTGTGGTTGACACCGTGGTAGTCCAGGTGGAACCGGACCCCGTTGACGTCAAGGGTCTCGCTGGTGGTGATGGTGTCCGTGGGCACGGGCAGACCCCGCTCGCCGCCCAGGTCCGGCCAGCGCTGGATCATCTCCCGGGTGTAGTCGTGGGAGATGACCTTGATGTTGTCACCGGCGAAGATGCCGGCCGCGCCGATGTGGTCGGAGTGCCAGTGGCTGTAAATGAGGTGGGTGACCGGCTCGTCGGTGACCTCCGCGATGGCCCGGCGCAGGTTCTCACCCAAAAGCGGCGGGGCGTCCACCACGACGACCCCGTTGCCGGTGGCGACGAACATGCAGTCGTAGGCGCCGGACGTTACGTAGTAGGCGCCGTCGTGGATCTCCTCGACGTGGTATCCCTTGGCGAGCCGGTCGGGAAGGAACAGCGTGCCGTAGGCGTCGGCGGGTACGGGCCGGTAGTCGGCCAAGGTGTTGAGCGGCATACCAGCCGCGCCCAGCTGGTGCCGGTCGGTGGGGGTGCCGGGCGTGCTGTGGTCATTCATTGTTGCTTACCTTTTCGTTCGGTTCGATTCCGTGGGTGTCGGCATGAGGTGAGGGCCAGGAGTGCGGCGCGAGGTGATGCGCTGCCGCTCCTGCGGCGAGTACGCGGTCGTGTCGCTATTCGCCGATGCGCAGAACGGGCTTGATCACAGCCCCCGTCTGCGTGTCTGTGACGGCCTGGTTGATGTCGCCGAAGTCGTAGAAGGCGACGAGCCGGTCGAACGGGAACCGTCCGGCCTTGTACAGGTCGATCAGCTGGGGGATGAACAGCTGCGGAATGGAGTCGCCCTGGGCGACCCCCCGGACGGTACGGCCGCCCAGCAGGGCGTTCATGTTCACGGGGGCCTGGGCGCCGGCGGGCGCGCCGCCGATGAGGGCGGCGGTGCCCAGCGGGGCGAGGGCGTCGACGGCGAGGGTGAGCATCTCCGGCCGCGCGGTGATCTCCAGGACATAGTCCGCGCCGTTGCCGGTGATCTCGGCGATCCGGGCGGCAGTGTCCTCCTCCTTGGCGTTGATGGTGTGGGTGGCACCGAACTCGGCGGCGAGCGCGAGCCGTTCGGGAACGACGTCGACGGCGATGATCGGGTTGGCGCCGACGACAGCGGACGCCATGACGGCGGCGAGACCGACGGTCCCGGTGCCGATGACCACCACGGACGACCCCGCGGGGACTTCCAGCGAGTTCAGCACGGCTCCGGCTCCGGTCTGGAGCCCGCATCCGAGCGGGCCGAGCAGCTCCAGCGGGACGTCCGTGTCCACCTTGACCACGTTGCGCTCGGTGGCCAGAGCATGGGTGGCGAAGGAGGACTGACCGAAGAAGTGCCCGTGGATCTCCTCGTCATCGCAGTCGGCACCGCCGTGCAGCGCGTTGGTGCCGTCCAACCGGGAGCCGCCGAAGTTCGCGGGGAAGGCATGCTCGCAGTAGGCGTAATGGCCGCGCAGACAGGGGCGGCAGTGCCCGCACGCCTGGTAGGACATGACCACGTGATCGCCGGGGGCGACGGCGGTCACGGCGCTGCCGACCGCCTCGACGATCCCGGAGCCCTCGTGGCCGAGCACGACGGGGAGCGGCACGGGAAGGTCCTGGTTGCGTACATGCACGTCCGTCTGACAGACGCCGGCCGCCGCGACCTTCACGAGCACCTCGTCCGGCCGCAATCGGGTGTCGAGGGTGAGCTCTTCGAGCCGGAAGGGCTGCCCCTTCTCGCGGACGACCGCGGCGGTGACCGCCGTGGTGTCGCGGGGACTGTCTGAGGTATGCGGTGGGAGTGAACTCTCCTGGTCCGCCATGGTGATTCTCCAAACCGGAAACATGCACTGCGCTGCCGCTTGCCGCGTCGTCGCGCGAGTCGATCCATCGGCGCCTCTGAGGGCGGCTGGAAGCGAGGACGAACATCCGGGTGAGCGGGACGGCCGCTGTTCTGCGCCTGCCCCAAAAGCAGATAGTTCGTTGCGCAACGAATGGTATGCACACCCCTCCCGCACGGTCAAGCACTCCCGAGCGGCCGCGTTTGCCGTGGAAATCCGACCCTCATCCACGAGCACCCAGCCATGTATCATTCGTTGCACAGCGAACTACTTATGGATCACTCAGCCTCTGAACAGGTAGTTTGCCTCTATCTGGCGTGTTCGATCACCGCGAATGGTGCGTCACTGGGGGTGTGCGGTTCCGCCGCGGGCCGCACCCGTCGCGCTTCACCGGTCACGCAGCCAAGGCCACGCCGTTCACCACTCATCAGGAGATGCGTTCCATGTCCCTCTCCCCCTCCGGCTCGGTTCATGTCCGCAACTACATCGGCGGACGATGGACCGATTCCGCCACTACCTCCTCCTCGCTCGACCCTGCCACCGGCAAGGAGCTGGGTACCTTCGCCGACGGCGGCGCCGACGAGGCGCGAGCGGCCATCGACGCCGCCCGGCGCGCCTTCGAGACGGGAGACTGGTCTCGTAACCGTGATCTGCGCGCGCAGGCTCTGTTCGAGATGGCCGACCGTATGGCGGACCGGCGCGACGAGCTCGTCGGCCTGTTGTCGAAGGAGAACGGGAAGATCCTCCCCGAGGCGGCTCTCGAGGTGGACCTCACCATCTCCAAGATCCGCTACTACGGAGCGCTCGCCCTGACCGAATCCGGGCGCGCGGCCGAGGTCAAACCCGGCCTCTACTCCATGACACTGCGCCAGGCTGCCGGCGTCGCCGGGGTGATCGCACCGTGGAACTCCCCCGTGATCCTTTCTGTCCGGTCCTTCGCCCCCGCACTGGCAGCCGGCTGCACCGTCGTGCTGAAACTGCCGGGGCAGACCGCACTGACGAACAACCTGCTGTACGAAATCGTCGACGCGACCGCGTCGCTGCCCAAGGGCGTGTTCAACGCCTTCACCGGGTCCGGCAGCGCGGGTGCCCGGCTGATCGTCGCGGACCCCGGCGTGGACGTCATCAGCTACACCGGCAGCACCCGGGTCGGGCGCAGCATCATGGCCGACGCCTCCCAGCACCTGAAGGGCATGTCGCTCGAGCTCGGCGGCAAGACTCCGATGATCGTCTTCGACGATGCCGACCTCGATGCCGCCGTTCCCGTCCTGGTCAAGGCCATCACCACCTTCACCGGTCAGTTCTGCATGACCGGCAGCAGGGTGCTGGTGCAGCGCGGAGTGGCCGACGAACTGCGCACACGCCTGTCCGCCGCCCTGGAGGCAGTGCGGCTGGGCCCGGCTGACGACCCCGCCAGCGACATGGGTCCCCTCATCGACCAGGCCAGCGCCGAGCGGGTGGACCAGGTCGTGGCCGCCGCCGCCGCCTACGCCAAGATCCTGGTTCGGGGCGGCCGTGTCACCGAAGGGCCACTTGCCGCTGGAGCGTTCATCCGCCCGAGCCTGGTGGAGGTCGATGACGTGTCGCGGCCGATCGTCCAGGAAGAGGTCTTCGGGCCGGTCGCCACCTTCGAGGTCTTCGATGACGAGACCGATGCGATCGCCCGCGCCAACGCCACCGAGTTCGGCCTCGCGGCGAGCATCTGGACCCGCGACGTCGACCGCCCGCTGCGCGTCGGCCGGGAACTGGAGGCCGGCACGATCTGGGCCAACACATGGGCCGTCATCGTCGACCAGATGGAGGAGGGCGGCTTCAAGCAGAGCGGGGTCGGCCGCCTCAACGGCATCCGCGCCCTGGAGGAGTTCCAGGAAATCAAGCACGTCGTCCACCCCGCCCCACGTCACGCCTGACCCGATCTTCCGGCAGCCGGCCGGATCAGCGGCCCGCCGGGCCTGAAGACTCCGTCTCCCGGCAACGGACCAGTCCCACCACCCGGACCACGCAGGAACCAACCGGACTGAAACGACAGGGAACACCTTCATGCCCTCGATCGACTCGCCCCACCCTCCCGACCTCTTCGAGGAGCATCTCCCCCTCGGACCCGTCGCCCGGGAGCTGCTGTTCACCGCTGCCCGTACGGCGAACACCTTCGCTGGCGAGCCGGTCTCCCATGGACAGCTGCGGGCCGTCCGGGAGCTGTCCACGTGGCTCCGACCGCGGCCGGCGTCACTCCCATGCGGGTGCTCCACCTGCGCACCCCGCCGACCGCATCTGATCGCGCGCCTGGCCGCGGATAGCCGGCCCAAGAGCGCACCCGCGCTGATGATCGCCGTGCCGGCATACGCCACCCAGTACACCGAACACGTGCTCCGGCTGCTGCCGGTCCGGCCGGAGATGAAGGAAGGAAGCACTCGAGGCCGGCCCGGTCCACCACCAGGAGTAGGCCCGCTTCAACGCGTCGCTCCAAGGCGCCCACTTCATGCTGTCCGTCCGGGCCGCCGGACTGGCCACAGGCGCCCCTGGGCGGCTTCGCCATCAGGAGCGGAGCGCGCATTCTTGCCCGACGGACGGCTCAAGTCGTTCCTCGTGATCAACATCGGCAAGCCCGGTGATGACCCGCGGTTCGAGAGGCTTCCGCGTCTGCGCCACGAGAGGCCGTCCAGCTGTTCCAACCTCGGCCTGGTGCGGACAGGGCAGACACCCTGGCCTCCACGTCCCCGCCCACACCAGGCGATGACCCGTGTTCTCGCCGCAGCAGCACACCCACGCCAGGAGACGCCATGACCACACCACCCAGCTCGCCTCTGGAACTGGAGGGTCACGAACAACAGACGTTTCGTGCCTTTCTCACCGCCGCACGCCTGCTCTCGAACGCAATAGGCCAGGAACTGCGCCGCGAAACGGGCATGACGAAAATCCACTTCGAGGTCCTGAGCCGGCTCGAGGAGGCACCCGGGCACCGGATGAACTTGGGCGCCCTGGCCCGGGACATGGCCGTGTCCTCGAGCAGGCTGTCGCACATCATGAACAGGCTCGAGGAGTTGTCCTGGGTGCGCCGCCTGGACAACCCCCGGGACGGGCGCTTTCACCTGGCTGAACTCACCGATGGCGGTCTCACCGCTTTCCACAGGGCAGCTCTGCGGCACACCCGATTCGCACAGGAGCGGTTCCTGGCCCCTCTCTCTGCGGAGCAAGTCGGCCAGCTGCGGCAGATCAGCAACACTCTCCTGGCCCAGCCGCCGAGCGGGGCGCCCCTAACCGGGCCGCGGGACAGACCTGGTGAAGCCGCACCGGATGCCGTCGAAGCGGATGTGTACGGCACCGGACCGACACTCCGGCTGTGACAGACGGTCGACGGCAGAAAACAGCATCACCAAGATCCGTGCCAACGCCGGGCACATCAGGGTGAGCCCTGCCCGCAATCATCAGGGAAAAGATCATGGCAATCGCCACCGGTTCCGTCGGACTCAACATCGACCCCTCTGCCGCCGGCCTTGCATCGGCACGACGGCTGGCACGCCTGGCGGACGAGGCCGGGCTGGACTTCATCGGGGTGCAGGACCACGTCTATCACCCGGAGTTCCTCGACACCTGGACGCTCATCACCTCGCTGGCAACGGCCACGCAACGCGTGACCTTCATGACCAACGTCGCCAACACCCTGCTGCGGCCCCCCGCACAGTTGATCAAGGCCGCCTCGACGCTCAGCACTGTGGCGCCTGGGCGATTCGTTCTCGGCGTGGGCGCAGGAGCCTCACCCTCGGCAATCTCAGCCTACGGCGGGCCCCAGTACAGCCCCGCCCAGGCCACCGACGCCTTCGAGGAAGCCATGCAGGTGATGAAGGCCATGAACGCCCCGTCGCAGCACGCCGTGCATTTCGACGGGAAGTACCACCGCGTCCACGGCGCACATCCCGGGCCCTTCCCCGCGCGGCCAGTGCCGATCATGGTGGGCTCCTACGGGCCTCGCATGCTCAGGATCACCGGTCGGCTGGGCGACGGCTGGCTGCCTACCAACAGCTACGCCCCACCGGACAGAATTGCCGAGCTCCAGCACGTGATCGACGAGGCCGCCACTGCGGCAGGCCGTGATCCCAAGTCTGTCCAGCGGATCTACAACGTCATGGGAACCATCACCGGCAGCGGCAGTCCGGTGTTCGAGGGCCGACAGCTTGTCGGCCCGCCGGAGTTCTGGGTGGAGACCCTGAACCGCTACCGCGAGGAACTGGGCTTCGACTCCTTCCTCTTCTGGCCCGTCAACGCAGACAGCGAAGCCCAGGCGGACCTCTTCGCCGAGAAGGTCGCACCCCACGTCCGCATCAGCCCGTCGCCGACGGCCCAAGGAGCACACCCATGACCACCTCCCCCGCACCCGTCACCACCGACCAGACCCCCCACCGGCACCTGGTACATCGATCCGCTGCACTCCACCATCGGATTCGTCGCCCGGCACGGCACCTGGAGTTCGTCCGGGTCCGCAGCCGCTTCACCGACGCCGCGGGCACCGTCCACATCGCTGACCCGGTCGAGAACTCCAGCGCCGAGGTCCACATCGCCACGGCATCGCTCGACACCGGGCCCCCGGCGCGATCAACACCTGCGCTCGCCGGAATTCCTGGACTCCGAACGGCATCCCGTCATGGAGTTCCGCGGCCATACGGTCCACTGCGCGGCCTGTCACTGCTCCATGGAGGGCGACCTCACCATCGCCGGCACCACCCTCCCCGTGACGCTCATCGGCGACTTCCTGCGCGAAGACGTCTACCCCTTCAGCGGGGGGCGTCGCCTGGGCTTCATCGCACACGCCCGTATTGACCGTCGCGCATTCGGCGTCGTGGCACTGCCCCCGATTCCGGGAGCAATGGCGTCCGCCAGGTCGAAGGAACGCAACGCTCTGTGCGGTCAGACAGTCGCGAAGGCGGTCCGGAGCCGGCACAACGCTTAAGGATCGAGCCTGCCCCGACCGGTGTCGTTGACCACGGGGTGCAACGGACCGCCGCGGTGACCGCAAGCGGGTCGGTCAGGACGACGCGCCCGCTCCCTGCCTTCGGTGGGCGACGGCGCAAAGGCTTCAACGAGGCAAGAAAAGGACGCCCGACGCCATGGTGAGCAGGACACAGCAAGGGGGATGCGCGGGCGAGCCGTCCAGAAGGGTGGATCCCGCCCTCACACGCGTGTTCACCCTGCTTGGCAAGCGATGGACCGGGCTTGTCCTGGCTGTGCTGACACAGGGACCGGTGCACTTCGCCCAGCTGCGCCGGGCCATCCCGGGAATCAGCGAGCGAATGCTCTCAGATCGGCTCACCGAACTGGTGGCAGTCGGCCTGGTCGTCCGCCAAGTTGATCCCGAGCCACCACTGCGGGTCAACTACGGCGTGACTGCGGCAGGCGAGGCCGTATGTCCAGCCCTGCGCGAGCTCAGCCGCTGGGCCGACGAGTACCTTACCGGCGACATCCCGTGAACCCAGGCGGTCCGGTTGTGGCCCGTGACGATATCGGACATCAGTCCGGTTCTACAGTGCCGTTGGAACTCCTCCGTACACCGCCGCCCAGGGAGCGAACGGACGCGGCACGTAACCGCGCCGCCGTGCTGGACGCCGCGGGCAGGCTCTTCGCCGAACATGGCGGACTATCTGCTGGAACACCTGGCCCTGATCCGAATCTCGGAGACCGCGGCGCCCGGTACCGGATCGACACCTACCGGTTCTGGCACCGCCACACAGCGATCCTCCTGGGCGCCACACCCGATCCCGAAACTCGGCGAACAACGGATACGAGTCGGCCTCATGCGCCTCGCCCACTCGGCAATGCAACGCCCCAGCCCGCAGGACAAAGGATCCGACCGCGAACCACACCTATCCGCGCGGCCTCTTAGTCGCGCTGGCGCGAGTGGGACAGCGTCTCGGCGAGGTGTTTCTGCATCTCCCTGTGGTGTGTCTCGACCGCGACGCGCGCAGCGTCCGGATCCCGCGCGAGTACCGCGTCGAGAATCGGTTGGTGCAACGCCAGTTGCTGCTCGGGGCTGGAGTCACGCAGCCACCTCGGCACCTTGTCGTTTTGAACCCACTGCTTGTACTCGGAGCTCAGGAGCGTGGTGTGGACGCTTTCGTATACCGCGCCGAGGTACGCGTTTCCCGAGGCGCGCACGATAGTCGCATGGAACACCGTGTCCGCCGCGATCCACTGGGATGGGTGCCTGGCTGCCTCCGCAAGGCGCTGGAGCGCCTCGCGCATTTCCTCGATCACTTCCGCACCGAGCGGCGGAGTGCGTTGCGCAGCCACCGTGGTGCCCAACGTCTCCAGCCAGAATCGCAGCTGCATGAGGTCCGCGGCGGAGTGCTCGTCGAGATCGAGCATCAACGTGACCGAGGCGGTCACCATTGACTCAGGACGGCGGACCACGTAGGCCCCCGAACCACGGCGGATCTCCACCAGGCCCATCAACGACAGTGATCGAAGCGCCTGACTGACCGTGGGTCGACTGGCCCCGACCCGTTCGGCCAGATCCCGCTCCGACGGAAGACGGGAGCCCGCCGCGATGTTCTCCGTGATGATGAGCGACCGGATACGCTCGGCGACCTCGTCAGAGAGCCGCGTGGTGGACATTGGCTGGAGCCCGTTCAGTTCAACCGGATCCGGTCGGCGCCGCGAGTAGCCGCCACGTGGAACTTCAGACACCAGCAAACGCCTCCTTTGTTGTAGACCAATGAGGCCGGGATGCGCCAGCGGTATGGCCCGCCCCATTAGACATCATGCCACACTGCGGCCTGGCCAATTGTCCACCATGATGAAGTTGCCGCCTCGCCCTCCCGTCACCTCCGGGCGTGGCTCGACGCTCTTCATGCCCGGATCAGTATCGGAGGTCGCCGAGCGGCAACATCGTCGAGGTGCGGACTGCATGAGGTGCCCGTTGGTGCGCGAGCAGGTGGAACGGTCGATGCCACAGGGGCGGTCCGTCGGCTACGTGGCTCACTGGGCGCGGTGGGTCCCGACCCAGAGCTCGGCGTCCACCCGGGTGGGATGGCCTGCCGCCGGCCGGGTGCGGCCGCCACGAGGCTTCGATGGGTCTTGGTGGGCCCGAAGGCTCGAGTGTCACCGAATCCAGCGTGCCAGTCGGACGTCAACGTCATCACAAGGCGGTGTTGGGGTCGAGGAAAGTCCGTGCCCACCTGTCAGGCCTGAGCGGGTCCAGTCTTGCAAAAAGTGGCCTGGCCAGTTAGCCTCTTATAGACCCCGAGGCAGGGCTCACCCTGGGCGGAGACTAGGCAGGGACGCGGTTCTGCTCGCTCTGCCTAGGGGTCGCCCGACTCACACTCGCGCCGACCGGTGCATCGAAAACTCGAACATCAGGGTGTGCCTCAGGGCTCCAGTGCGCACCTCGAAGTCGGCACAAACACCTCGCGAACTTGCAAGGAGTCGTCATGTCAGACAGCGGCACGAGTCGGAGTGAGCAGCCTGTGACGCGCACGGACTCCTCGTCGCCGACCGGTACGGGCAATGCGACTGGTGGAACGGGCTCGCCAGTCGACTCCCTGCTGAAGAAGCGCCCCTTGTGGGGATCATTCATCGACGGTGAGTTCAGGCTTCGCCCCGGTGCCACCACATTCGACGTGCTCGAGGCGGCAACAGGTAAGCCTCTGGCGGCAGTCGCGGAATCTACGTCGGCAGATGTCGACCTGGCCGTGACCAGCGCACGCCACACCTACGACAACATCTGGGGCGTCATGTCCCCACGTGAGCGCGCCGATGCGATGCGCGAGGTCGCGGCACGAATCAGGGCAAACGCCGCCGAATTGGCCGAGCTCACTGCGCGCGAGGTGGGAAAGCCTCTACGCGACGCAGCGCGCGTGGACATCGTCTCGTGCCACTCCAGCTTCGACTACTACGCCGGCATCGCGAGTACGCTGCACGGCGAGATCATCGACCAGGGGCCCATCGAGGCTCGGGTCTACTACGAGCCCTATGGCGTGGCTGCGGCGATCCTCCCGTTCAATTGGCCGCCCATCCACTTCTCGAAGAAGTGCGCTCCAGCGCTGGCTGCAGGTAACACCGTGGTCATCAAGCCGGGCGAGCAGGCGCCCCTTACGGTGCTACGACTTGTCGAGATCGCCAATGAGGTGCTGCCTCCCGGCGTCATCAACGCCGTATCCGGCCTCGCGGCCGGGGCGGAACTCGCCGGTCATCCTGTTGTCGAACGGATCTCGTTCACCGGTTCGACGGCAACGGGAAGGAAGGTCCTTGAGTCAGCGGCCAAGAACCTCACTTACGCCACTCTTGAGCTGGGCGGCAAGAACGCCCTGATCGTGCTCGACGATGCCGACGTCGACCTCGCCGTCCGCGTCGCCATCGAGGGTATGTTCTACAACCAGGGCGAGGCATGCACCTCGACCGCACGACTATTGGTGCACCAGACGCGCTACGAGGAGTTCGCCGAGAAGTTCATCGCCGCAGCGGACGCGCTCGAGGTCGGAGACCCGATGGACTCCTCGACCGACATCGGACCGATGGTCGACGCCAAGCAGCAGCAGCGCGTCGAACACTACGCGCGAGACGGCGTGGAACAAGGCGCAAAGCTGCTCTGGGAAGGACGGACACCCAGTAGCCCGAGGTTCCAGCACGGGTTCTTCGTCAAGCCCCGGATCCTTGGGGATGTCACCTCGGCCATGAACGTCGCCCAGGACGAAATTTTCGGTCCGGTCGCGTGCCTGATGCGATTTGACGAAGACCACCAGGCGATAGAGATCGCCAACGGCACCGACTACGGGTTGACCGCGGCCATCTGCACCCGAGACGAAGGTCGTGCCGCACGGCTGGCCCGCCGGCTCGCAGTCGGGATGGTATTCGTCAACAACTACACCCGCCGCACGTTCATCGGATCACCGTTCGGCGGCGTCAAAGGCAGTGGTTTCGGCCGAGAATACGCCGAGGAGACGCTGCGCGAGTTTGTGCGAGCCAAGAACGTTCGCTTCCCCTCGGGCCGTGGCGCCGTGCCAGGCTGGCCCCCGAGGACTGACTGAGCATGCGGCTCCAAGAACCATCTGTTAGCCATCTACTGAGGGGCCTGCTGTGTCTTCGTTTGATGAACCGACCGTTGACGTAGTTGTCGTCGGTGCCGGCCATAACTCCCTGATCACGGCTGCGTATCTCGCCAAGGCTGGACTTGAAGTCGCCGTTCTGGAGGCGAAAGACATCATCGGGGGGAACACCGTCACCGAAGAGCTGACGTTGCCCGGATGGCAGCACGACTCGTGTTCGAGCGCGCACGCGGTGATTCAGAACAATCCCGTGATTCGCGACGACGAGCTCGGGCTCATCGCCGACTACGGCTTGCGGTACGTGTATACCGACCCCGCCGCGGTACTCCCCCTGGATGAAGGGGACGCCGTGGTCCTGCATCGATCGGTCGAGCGTACGGCCGATGAGATCGCCCGCTTCTCCGCGAAGGATGCCCAGCGATTCACCACTTTGGTCGACGAATGGGACAAGGAACTGCGCTATGCCCATCGCCGATGGAACACCGGAGAGCTCACCGACGCACCGGGCGATCTGAAGTATGAAGAGCTGTGCAGGCGCAGTGCGTACGATGTCGTCCACGAGGAGTTTGAACACCCCGTCACCCGACGGCTCTTCCTCTGGATGGGTTTCGCGAATTTCCAGCCCCCCAAGAGGCCCGGTACCGGACTGTTGCCGATCAGCATTCTCAAGGGTCGGCTTGATTACGGCTGGGCGACCCCCGTGGGTGGATCCGGGGCTCTTCCCGCCGCCCTGGCGAAGCTCCTTCTGGACCACGGTGGCCAGATATTCACGAACGCCGGGGTGTCGGAGATACTCGCCTCGCACGGGCGAGCCGACGGTGTGAGGACCCATGACGGGCGGATCGTCCGGGCGCGTAAGGCGGTCGTGTCCTCAGCGCACGTGCGGACCATGGCCGCGATGTTCGAAGCCTCGGCATGTCCCCCGGACCTCGTCAAGGCGGCAGAGAACTGGCGGCCTGGAATCGGCTTGTTCGCAGTTCACGCGGCGCTCCACAAGGACATCACGTATCGCCTCGGGGACGGCAGCGAGGTGTACTCGACGTCCGGGGGGCTCGGCGGCCCGGAAGGCACCTTGCGCCAAGTCGAAGGTTGCCACTCTGGAGAGCCCGAGTTCGACGACCCGTGGATGCTGCTCGTGTCGTCCACCGTGGCCGACCCCGATCGCGCGGCGACAGGCGCAACCTTCAAGATCCTCACCGCTGCACCGGCGGAGCTTGCCGGCGGGCGCAGCTGGGAGGAGTTTGGGCCGCAGTACGCACAGCACCTTCTCACGCTGGCCGGGCGCCACGTGCAGGGCCTGGACTCGAACAACATCGCAGCAATCCGACACGAAACACCGACGAGCCTTGCCACGCGCAGCCCGAGCAACATCGGCGGTTCCTGCCATGGAGGCGAGTTCGTCACGGCAGACGGCGGCGTGGTTCCGGGGCTGCAACAGTGGGCGAGCTCGCTTGACGGCCTGTTCTACACCGGTTCGA
Organism: Streptomyces sp. NPDC051219; assembly: GCF_040682335.1. NCBI lineage: Bacteria > Bacillati > Actinomycetota > Actinomycetes > Kitasatosporales > Streptomycetaceae > Streptomyces > Streptomyces sp. NPDC051219. Next base: position 3,073 of record NZ_JBFBAS010000054.1, on the reverse strand, counting down.
TGGCCCACCCCGGCGGATCGGTTTCGGGATGGCCGGGGAGGAACGCGGCACGCGCGGTATTGTCCGCGGTGGGCATCGATCCCGTCACAGTGATGAGCTGACTTCGGACCGCCTGATGATCACTATACGCCTGGGCTCGTTCAGCAATTCACTGGTCGACACCGTGGCCCGTTGCGCAGGTATGTACCGAGACGAGTTCATTGACGTCGAATTCTGCCGCGTGCTGAGCTCGCCGAGTCAGTTCGAGAAGCTTTCCACCGGAGAACTCGACGTCGCACTGACCGCTACCGACAATGTTCTCAACTATCGCTACAACCAGGGTCCGGGCAACAGCCCTTCGCTTGACATAAGAATTATTCGCGGAGTGGAACTCAGCGGCGGCGTGAGCCTGGTCGCCGGCCCCACGGTGAAGTCGCTCCAGGACTTGCGCGGTGCACTCATCGCCGTCGACGACACCAACTCCGGCTTCGCCCTGCTGTTGTACGATCTGCTGGCGAGAGCAGGGCTGGTACGCGGGCTGGACTACCGCGTGGTGGCGTTCGGCGGTACGCCCCGCCGCTTCAAGGGCGTGGTCGACGGCGACTTCGATGCCACGATGTTGCACGCCGGGTTCGACCTGCGTGCGGCTGATCACGGCTGTTCCATTCTCGGAACGGTTTCGGACGTACTCCCCCGGTATATGACGACCGTCCTTGCTGCCCTGCCAGGCTGGCTGGAGAAGGGCTCGGCCCCTCAGCAATTCTTGAGGGCTTGGGACCGGGCGGCGGCTTACGCGACAAATCCAGTCAACAGTCAAGCCTGCATCGACATGATGCAGCGGAATTTCGCGGTGTCAGAGCAACTCGCCACACGCATGTACAAGCAGGCGGCGAATCCGCAATTCGGCCTGGTGGTCGGGGACCGGGTGTCCCGTTCCGGGGTGTCGGAGGTAGCCGATGTCCGGCGCCGACATGGGGAACTCGGTGATGACGTTGACATTGCGGCTACGCTGCGGGAACCCATTGGCCTGATCGACCAGCGCTACGCTCGAGCGTTTTGAGTAACGTGAATCAGACAGAATTGACGGGACAGACCCTTTGAGAGGCGTCGTGACTCTCGTCAGTCTGTATTGCGATGCTCGGGCCCCTCACGCATATCTGCGCGGCACCACAACGTTCCCCTGGCCGGGGGCCGGCCCGGCGAAAACGGCCACGCCGAGCACTGGCCGGACCAGCCGAGGCACTGCACCGGATCAAGCAGACCCCGACGTGCACTTCGCTGCGGCAACCCGCCCGGCGGAGCATCACGCTGCCGACTGTGAGCCGGCACCCCTGTAACGACAGGAGCAACCGTGTCCCAGTACGTCCAGGGCGTCGTCGCCCTCGCCCAAGGCAAGTCCGTCTCCGTCGCGACCGTCGTCATTCCAGACCCCGGTCACGGTGAGGCGGTAGTGAAAATCCAGGCCTGCGGGGTCTGCCACACCGACCTGCACTACCGCGAGGGCGGCATCAGCAACGAGTTCCCCTTCCTGCTCGGCCACGAGGCCGCAGGCGTCGTGGAATCGGTCGGCGAGGGTGTCACGGACCTGACGCCGGGCGACTACGTAGTGCTGAACTGGCGCGCGGTGTGCGGGGTCTGCCGCGCCTGCAAGAAGGGAAAGCCGCAGTACTGCTTCGACACCCACAACGCGAAGCAGAAGATGACCCTCACCGACGGCACCGAGCTGGCACCCGCCCTCGGTATCGGTGCCTTCGCCGAGAAGACGCTGGTCGCCGCCGGGCAGTGCACCAAGGTCGACCCCGCTGCCTCACCGGCCGTGGCCGGGCTGCTCGGTTGCGGGGTGATGGCGGGCATCGGCGCGGCGGTCAACACCGGTGGTGTCGGCCGAGGCGACACGGTGGCCGTCATCGGCTGCGGCGGCGTCGGCGCCGCCGCCGTGCTCGGCGCACGGCTGGCCGGTGCGGCGAAGATCATCGCTGTGGACCTCGACGACCGCAAGCTGGAGACCGCTCGGACGCTGGGCGCCACGCACACCGTCAACTCCCGCGAGGCCGACCCGGTCCAGGCGATCCGTGACTTGACAGGTGGGTTCGGCACCGATGTCGTGATCGATGCCGTCGGCCGTCCGGAGACGTACCGGCAGGCGTTCTACGCCCGCGACCTCGCCGGCACCGTCGTTCTCGTCGGCGTTCCCACCCCTGAGATGCGGCTCGAACTGCCGCTGCTGGACGTCTTCGGCCGCGGCGGAGCGCTGAAGTCCTCCTGGTACGGCGACTGCCTGCCCTCCCGTGACTTCCCCATGCTCATCGACCTCTACCTCCAGGGCCGCCTGCACCTGGACGCCTTCGTCAGCGAGACCATCGCCCTGGACGAGGTCGAGGGCGCCTTCGCACGCATGCACAAAGGGGACGTCCTTCGCTCGGTGGTGCTGCTCTGATGCCCGGCGTCCGTATCGAACGCGTGGTCACCTCGGGCACGTTCAGTCTGGACGGCGGTACCTGGGACGTCGACAACAACGTCTGGCTGGTCGGCGACGATCACGAGGTGGTCGTGATCGACGCCGCCCACGACGCTGACGCCATCTCTGCGGCGGTTGGTGACCGGCGGCTCACCGCGATCGTGTGCACCCACGCGCACAACGACCACGTCAATGCAGCCCCCGCCCTCGCCGAGATCACCGGTGCGCGCGTCCTGCTCCACCTAAACGACCGGCTGCTGTGGAATCACGTTCATCCCGACTGCGTCCCCAGCGGCTATTTGACCGACAACCAGCGCGTCACGGTAGCCGGCACGGAGTTGCAGGTGTTGCACACCCCCGGACACACGCCCGGCGCCATCTGCCTCTATGTGCCCAGCCGCGACACCGTCTTCACGGGCGACACCCTGTTCGCGGGCGGTCCCGGAGCGACCGGCCGGTCGTACTCGGACTTCCCCACCATCATCCGCTCGATCCGGGACCGCCTCCTCGTGCTGCCGCCCGCCACCGACGTGCGCACCGGGCACGGCGACAACACCACCATCGGCACGGAGGCGCCGCACCTCGCCGACTGGGTTGCACGAGGCCACTGAGTGGTGAAGGTTCCCGATCGATGAG
>NZ_JBFBAS010000053.1:0-33808 GCF_040682335.1 Streptomyces sp. NPDC051219 | reverse complement strand
TCGGCACCAAGCTCTATCGACGTCCTCCGGACGGGCACCAGCCCCGATTTTCCCGGCCACGGGGCGGGACCGACAGGGCCCGGGATGACTACCAACGGGACGGATCACGCACAAACCCCATCTTGAGAGTGATGTAGATCACGCAGTCTCCAGGCAACCGGTGATGTCGATCTTGAGTGACCTTGCTGTAATTGCAGGTCTTTTCCTCCTCGTTACGTTCATATCGGCATCACGCAAGTGATGGACATGGAACGTAAGAGACCGAGGAATCATGGTGCTTGATACACCCGCGCCAGAGGAGCGCGGACGGTTTTGGACTGGGGGGAGTCTCCGCTACATAGCGGGCGGCCTCGCCCTGGCCCTGGCTGTCCCCGTGCTCGATGGCGAGAGTTCCGCGATGGCCGCGCCGGCCCCCGCGGCCGCCCCGAAGAAGCCGGCGGCAACTCAAGCCGCCGACATTCCGTCCGCTCGAGTCGCTGCCCGACTATCCGGCAAGCGCGTCGAGGCGCTGTCGGAGCGCACGGAGACGTCGACGACGTGGGCGAACAAGGATGGTTCGCTCACCACCGAGCTGACCGCCGGCCCGGTCCGCTTCCAGGACAACGTCACCGGCGACTGGCGAGACGTCGATCTGGACCTCGTCGCTTCCGGTGGCTCGGTCGAGCCTCAGGCCCACCCCCGTGGTCTGAAGCTCGCGGGCAAGACCGGTACCCCGGCGGCCTCGCTCAAGGCGGCGCAGTCGGCCAAGGCCACGGACCTCGTGACCCTTGGTGAGGGTGATCAGCAGATCACGCTGCAGTGGAAGGGCGGCCTGCCCGCGCCGAAGCTGGACGGCACTCGGGCCGAGTACGTCAATGCCGTTCCCGGCGCGGACGTGGTGGTCGAGGCGACCCGTACCGGCTTCGAGCAGTATGTGGAGATCAAGCAGCGCCCCACGATCGACGGCTACACCTACACGCTGCCGCTCAAGGCCAAGGGTTTGAAGGCCAAGCAGCAGGCCAACGGCAGCGTCGTGTTCACCGACAAGAAGAACAAGACGCAGGCCGTCATGCCGACGCCGGTGATGTGGGACGCCACCGTCGATGCGGTCTCCGGCGAGCACACCCGCCGGGTGCCGGTCGCGATGAAGCTTGTGAGCAAGGGATCGTCCGTCGACCTGGTCATCACCCCGGACGCGAAGTTCCTGGCCGACCCGAAGACCAAGTTCCCGGTCACGGTGGACCCGTCCACCTCGTCCCTGTCCAACGTCTTCGACACCTACGTCCAGCAGGGCGAGACGGTCGACTGGTCGTCCGACACCGAGCTGGATCTCGGCAACCCAGGCACCCTCAACGGTGACGGCACGCCGCGCACCGCGCGCTCCTTCGTTTCCTGGAATACCTCACCGATCCAGGACGCGCTGGTCCTGGACGCGAAGCTGAGCCTGTGGAACTTCCACTCCGGCAACACTGCGTGCACCGCCCAGTCGTGGGAGGTCTGGTCTGCGGGCGCGGCTTCCACCGCCTCGCGCAGGACCGCGCAGCCGGCCTGGACGGCGAAGAAGGCCACCTCCACCGAGACCAAGGGCAACCCGGCCTGCACCTCGGCCCCGGACGGTTGGATCGACGCCGATGTGACTGCCCTGACCCAGGAATGGGCCTCGGCCAAAGCCACCCGCGGGCCATGGGCCTGCGCGCCACCAGTGAAACGGTGACCGCACAGTGGAAGCGCGTCAACTCCGCCAACGCCGCGGCCAACCCGCCCAAGCTGGTGGTCAACTACAACTACCGGCCGCGCACCGGCACCAAGCAGGAGGCCGGCCCGCCGTACTTCTCCTACGGCGGCGCCTACACGGTCAACACGGTGACGCCGACGCTGCGCGACACGTTCGTCGACGCCGATGGTGACCAGGTCAACGGCACCTTCCAGATTTTCGACAACGTCACCAACACCCAGGTCGGCGACGTCATCGTCTCCCCGTACGTGCCCTCCGGCCAGGTCGCCTCGGTGACCGTCCCCGCCGGCGTGCTCACCAACGGCAAGACGTACAAGTTCCGCACCTCCCCGTACGACGGGGCGCACTACAACACCGGCTGGTCGGCGTGGAAGACCTTCACCGTCGACGCCGCCGCACCCTCGGCCCCCTCGAAGATGGTCTCGACCGACTACCCGTCGACCGCATGGGTCAAGGGCGCGGGCCAGGCGGGCACCTTCACCGTCACACCACCCGCCGCCGACCACCACTGGCTCGAGTGGTCGCTGGACGGGGTGACCTGGACCAAGGTCGCCACCAGCGGCTCCAGCGCCGACAAGGGCATTTCCATCACTCCGCCGAAGGACGGCACCCACACCCTCCAGGTGCGGGCCGTGGACAAGGCAGACAACAAGTCCGAGGCCATCGACTACACCTTCCACGCCGGCCCGGGCGGATTCATCCAGCCCTCCACCGGTGAGCGCACCGCCCGCCGCCTGCCGCTGGTCGCGGAAGCCGATGGCACCAAGTACAACTCGGTGTCCTACTCATGGCGCCGATCAGAAGCCGACCCGTGGGTGCAGATCCCGGCGGGCGACATTACCTCCGGCGGCATACCCCTGACGGCCTGGCCAGTGGCGATGGTTAGTGGTCAGAACACCCCCCTGGTCTGGAACGCCACCAACACCGTCGACCCCGACGGCACGGTCCAGATCAAGGCCGACTTCACCGGCCCCAGCAGCGCATCGGCCAGCACCGAGCCGCTCACCGTCGTCGTCGACCGCAACGCCGCCGGCGCGGCATCCGACGAGGTCGGGCCGGGCTCGGTGAACCTACTGACCGGCGACTACACCCTGTCCGAGACTGACGTTTCTTCCTTCGACCTGTCGGTGTCCCGCACCACATCCTCCCGCATCCCGGACAAGGGCGCCAAGCAGGAGGGCCAGGCACCAATCTTCGGCAAGGAGTGGGTCGCCGGTACTGCGGCGGAGATGACGGAGTCCGACTACAGCCACATCCGCAAGGTCTCCGACACCGCGGTCGATGTCGTGTCGTCGGAAGGCGACGCCATCCACTTCACCGCGAACGCGGCGAAGACGGGTTGGGTTCCTGAGCCCGGCTCGGAAGACCTGACGCTCAAGGGCGGCGTGAGTGCCTCCTTCACCCTGTCCGACACCGCAGGCACGGTCACTGAGTTCACTAAGCCCGACGTGACCGCCACCACCTGGCAGGTGTCCAGCACCTTGCTGGACGGACTGGCCAGCACCACCACCACAGTGGTTTCAGAGACCGTCACGGTCGATGGCAGAAGCTTGGCTCGCCCCAAGCGGATCATCGCGCCGACCTCGGCCGCAACCCCCGCCGCTTGCACCGCGGACCCGTCCACCAAGGGCTGCCGGGTCCTGGAGTTGATCTACGCCACCTCCACCACGGCCACCGTCGACGCGTTCGGTGACTACAGCAGCCAGGTGAAGGAAGTCCGTCTGTGGTCCACGGAACCGGGCGCAGCCGCAGCGACTTCCAAGATCGTCCAGAGCTATGCGTACGACGAAAGCGGGCGACTGCGCCAGGAATGGAACTTGCTGATCACCCCATCGCTGAAGACGGAGTACACCTACGACAGTGCAGGCCGCGTCACCAAGCTCACCCCGCCGAACTGCCCTGGACCTTCACCTATGGCAAAGCCGGATCCAGCTCAGCGGCTGGTGAGGGCATGCTCCTCAAGGCATCCCGGCCCGGCCTGAAGCAGGGCACTACCGACACCGTCGAGGGTGAGGCGGCCACCAGTGTCGTCTACGATGTGCCGCTCACCGGCACGACCGCCCCGTACAAGCTGGGCGCCGCCGATGTGAAGGCGTGGGGCCAGCTGGACGCACCGACCGACGCGACCGCCGTCTTCCCCGCCGACTCCGTCCCCGCATCTCACTCCGGCGACTCCCTCGTCTCCGGTGACTACAAGCGGGCCGAAGTGAAGTACCTCGGGGTCTCCGGCCGCGAGGTCAACTCCGCAACGCCCGGCGGGCACATCACGGCCACCGAGTACGACCGGTTCGGCAACACCGTCCGTGAACTGTCGGCCGCGAACCGGGCCGTCGCCCTTGGCCTGACAGCCGAGGACGGAGCCGCACAGGCCGAACTAGGCATCGCCCAGCTCACCCCCGCAGAGCGTGCTGACCTGCTGGCGACCCGCTCCGTCTACAACGAGACCGGCGCCCGCGAGCTTGAGGAGTTCGGGCCGCTGCGCCGGATCGACCTCACAGCGGACCTGAAGTCCGGCTCCACTACCCTGGTTCCGGCTGGCACTCCGGTGACAGCGCGGACCTGGACGGTCAACGAGTACGACACGGGCCGGCCCACCGACGGCACCGCCAAGGTCAAGGACCAGGTCACCAAGACCACCTCCGGCGCCCAGGTCCGTGAGCACCCGACAGTCCAAGGCGAGCCTCGCCAGTCGCAGACGGTCTACGACTGGGCTAACGGCACGGCGATCCAGAGCATCCAGGACCCAAGTGGCGTGGCGCTCACCACTGCCACCGAGTACGACGCCCAGGGCAGGGTCATCAAGCAGATCCCGCCCGGCTCCACCGGCTCGGACGCGGTCACGCGGGTGACCACCTTCTGGTCCGCAACCGGCACCGGCACCTGCGCCGGGCGCCCGGAGTGGGCCGACCTAGTCTGCTCCACCGGCCCGGCCGGAGCGATCACCGGCGGCGGCAGCAACCCGACCGCACTGCCTGCCGCCACCACCGAGTATGACTGGTGGGGCAACCCGACGAAGATCACCGAAACCGCCAACGGCGTCACCCGCACCACCACGACGACGTACGACGGCGCAGGCCGCGCAACCAGCGTCGCCATGACAGGCGGAATCGGGCAGGCGGTTCCGGAGGCCACGACCGAGTACGACCCGGCTACTGGCCAGGCGGTCAAGACCGTCTCGCCGACCGGGGGCACGATCACCCAGGGCTACGACAAGCTCGGCCGTCAGATCTCCTACACCGACGCCGACGGCGGCACCACCACCACCGAGTACGACCTGCTCGGCCGACCGGTCAAGGTCAGCGACAACTCGCCGTCCACTGTCACCTACACCTATGACACGACCGCAGAGCCTCGCGGCCTGGCCACCAAGACCACCGACTCCATCGCTGGCGCGTTCCAGGCCACCTATGGCGCTGACGGCTCCGTCACCAGCGAGAAACTGCCCGGCGGCTACACCCTTAGGCAGACCAAGGACACCGCCGGATCCCCGGACGGCCGCACCTATACCCGCGACAGCGACGGCGCCATCGTCTACTCCGACGCGGTGACCGAGTCCATCTACGGCCAGGTCACCACGCACGCGGGCTGGTCCGACCAGACCTACCGTTACGACTCCACGGGCCGGCTCACCACCGTTGAGGACACGTCCGAGACGATCTGCACGCGGCGGGCCTACACCTTCGATGCCCGTACCAACCGCAAGTCCCTCACCAGCGCAACCGGCACCCCCGGCGCTGACTGCCCCACCACAGGAGGCACCACCACCAATCACACCTACGACAGCGCCGACCGCATCGTCGACTCCGGTCACACCTACGACGCCTTCGGCCGCACCACCGCGGTCCCGGGCAACGGCACGATCGGCTACTACGCCAACGACCTCGCATACCAGCAGACCGGGAACGGCAAGCGCCAGACCTGGCAGCTCGACGCCAACCACCGCTTCCGCTCCTGGAAGATCGAGGCTGGCAGCGGCAGCACCTGGACACAGGAGCAGTCCAAGGTCAACCACTACGACAGTGACGGCGACAATCCCCGCTGGATCGTCGAGGACACCGGCACCGGCACATTGAGCCGCAACGTCGAATCCGCATCCGGCGACCTCGCCGCGACTACCAGCAAGACCGGCGACACCGTTCTCCAACTCACGAACATTCACGGCGACGTCGCACTCCAGCTCCCGCTGGATACCTCAAAAGCCCCGGTAGCTCTTGACAGCGACGAGTACGGTAACCCCCGCACGGGACAGGCAGCCACCCGCTACAACTGGCTCGGCGCCAAACAACGCTCCACAGAGACCCTCACGGGTCTCACGCTCATGGGCGTCCGGTTGTATAATCCTGCTGCCGGTCGCTTCCTCTCAATTGATCCCATCTACGGCGGCGGAGCCAACGCCTACGGATACCCTGGCGACCCCATCAACCAGTTCGACCTGGATGGAAAATGGTGGAAACCGAAAATCAGTTGGCCCGCCCGTGCTGCCTGGCGCTACGCCAACCGGGGATGGAACCGCTATACCAGCTGGAGGCACCGCCAGCAGGCACGAGTGATCGGCCTGACGACCACTTGGATCGGTAGGCGGTACCTGGGCTACCGCTGCCGTGTCAGATTCGGCATGCGCACCTGCAGCGGCGGAATCGGCCTCCATTCCAGGGGCGGTACCACCCTGGGCACCACGTTCTTCACGTCGAATAGGAATCCCAGCGCAAAGCTCATGAGGCACGAGAAAGTCCACAGAAGGCAGTGGAAGCGGTACGGCTGGAGATTCGGGATCATGTACTTCATGGCCGGAGTTAACCCGTGCCGCAATAAATGGGAGCGGCGGGCCAACTACCGCGACGGAGGCTACCGGTGCTGACGGACGCGACACGGAAGTCACGGACGCGTGGTGTCGGACTGCTCGTCGCCCTCGGCGTCGTTCTCGGCGTAGGCGCCCTCGTCGTGATTGTTATGTGGACGTACGGCGTCTACAGCATGTCCGCCCCGGACAAGCCCGTCGTGCTCGGCATGCGGATCGACGGCAATCGGGTGTCCGTCAAGGGGCCCCTGTGCCCGACTGAGAAAGCCGACCGCGTCGAAGTCCTCGACGCGACGACCGAGAAACTGCTGTGGAAGGCGACTGGCCCCAAGACGCCCAAAGGCATCCTCGGTGCGCTGACCCTCTGGAAGGCCGACGACTACAGGACCGCAGGTCCAGGCCGGCAGCCTGCCAAGGTCCCGGCGCTGCTGGACATCTCCGTCTCGGATGCATCGGGCGCAGGCCCCGGCACGGTCTTCGATACAAGGGCGGTGGCGGCCGCTCAGCTGCCCGAGGGCGCGTACTGGACTCCGTACGGCCCTATGACGGGTGAGGAGATCGACGCTCAGCTCGAATGCAGCAGCAGCGGCTGATGCCGGCAGACTGCCGCGTCGCTGGCTTCGGCCTGCGGCGCGGCAGTCCCAGTTTCCTGCCGTTGGAGAGCCGATCCTCTACGAGTCCGGAGGTCGGGATCGGCACTCTCACACGACCGGCCGGGTCATTTTCAGCGACGTGCGACGAAACCATACAGACAAGGGCCGCAAGCGGTGGACCATGCGCTGGAAGGCCCCGCTCAACGCCTTCCAGATCGCCTTCGAAGGCCGCCTGAACCCGAGCAACAACTGACCACTCAACAACCAAGATCAGCCGTTAAAAACACACCCCGACCGGTCAGCCGATGATGGCGACCGGGGCGTCCCAGGCGTTGCGGTCGACGGTGATGGTGTGACCGCCGCGGGTCTCCTTGCTGTTGGCCTTGTACTGGTGGCCGCGGCTGTGGTCGGTGTACAGCTTCGGGTTCCAGGGCCAGTCCTTGGTGGTGGTCTCCTGGCCGTTCCACAGGGCGTACCAGAGGTTGCCTGGCAGGTCCGTGCGGTCCTCGGCGGTGGCGATCGCGTTGGCGCTGGAGCTGCTGAAGCCGTAGAGGCCGGCGCGGTAGGTCTTGGCGCGCAGGGTCTTGGTGAAAGACCGCACGTAGGTAAGGGTGGCGTCGTTGCACGCCTTGTCGGCGATGTCGTACGACTCCATGTTGAGGTAGATGGGGCTGCCGGCCTTCATGCCGAGTGCCGAGGCCTTGACGATTGCGTCGTTGGCGTTGCTCACCCCGACCGAGGCCGCGGTGGCCGCAGTGAACCTCTCCTTGTTTCCGCTCTTCTGGCAGGGCGGCTGGGCGCCGACGTACAGGGGGATGACCCGCCAGCCGAGCGTGTCGACCGACTTCACCCAGGACTTGGTCAGGTTGGGCTGGGCGCAGCCGCGGTTCTTGCCACCGACGTAGACCGCGACGCCGCCGTAGTAGGCGTCCTTCTTCCATGCCTTCATCGCGGTGAGCGAGGGCGCCGTGCAGGCGTCGAACGCCCGGCCCGTGTAGGTCTTCTGCGCCGGCCACGCCGGGGCGGCCATCGAGGTCTGCGCCGCGACCCCGGCACCGGCCACGACGACGACACCCGTCGCCGCCAAGGCGATGTAACGGTTCTTCCTGGACAACCGGTGCTTCGGCATTCCCCACCCCATACGACATATCAAATCGAGCTCCGGCACTCCGGAGCGGGACCGCAACCAATTCCGGCCCAGTCTCGCAGATCGCACCAGCGGTCGTTCCACCAGCCAGCGCCCGGTGCTGTCGCGATCAAACCTGTTCGTGTGCGCGGCAGATGCCACGCGACAGGACCGCGAAGGGGGAGCTGCTGCAAGCCCTCGGCATCTTCCAGCGGGCGACGCCCGATCAGTTGTGGAAGCTGACCCGCCCGGACAACCGGCACGACAAGCTCAGGCGGGACAACCTCCTGGATTTGGAGCACTGGTGAGGATCGAATCGGTCCCGGACGACCAGCGACAGGTATGGATGCTCACTGCCCGAGAACACCGCGAAGCGAAGAAGCTGCTGGAGCCGAAGAACATACGGGTCTCGGTGCTGCGCAAGGAGGAGTATGACCCGGTCACCGGGGAACTGCTCGCGGGCGGCTACGACGACTACGCTGCGGCGGTACACCTCGACGGCCGCCGAACTGCACCGCGCCGGGATCGGGCACCCGCTTGCCTTCCAGACCGAGGTCCGGCACCGTCTCGCAGGCGGGTTCGTGCAGAGGGCGGACCTGGTGATGCGGGCGCCGGCCTCGAAGGTGCCGGTGCTGCTGGAGATCGACCGCCGCTCCGAGGAGGCCCATGTCCGTCTCGCTGGGGATCTGGGGATCATCCCGTTCACCGCGCAGCGCACCGTGTGGCCGCTGGAGGCGTTCTATGTCCACGACGTCCAGGCCCGCTGACGGCGGAGATCAAGGTGACGCAGCCGCGCGAGCTCGCCGACTACGCGAAGGCGTTCGCCGGCCTCGCGGAAATGGCCGTCTACGGCGACACCGCCCGCGCCCTCATTCGGGCCGCGATCGACGCCCTGGAGTGAACCTCCGCAATTCTTCGCAACTTCGTTGAGAGTGCGGCCCGTAGCTGCGTAGCGTCGAAGGCACCGACGGACCACCAGACGGAGAGGCGGGGCCTCATGCGCGCACACACCGACAGCACCGCCCCGGCCCCGGAGGGCCGCGGCCTCCAGTCGCCTGTCTACGGAGTTCCCTCCCCGGCTCTGCTGGCCCGCGCGGACCGAGGACCAGGACGACAGGCCCGGCGACAGCGAGGACACCAGCGGTGACCCCCGGCCACCCGCGCGAAGACGCCCCAGCAGCGAGGCCCGCCATGCACACCAGCACGCACACGGTCCTGCACGACCCCGACGGACTGATCGAAGCCGGGCTCCCGCTCGACCGCGAACCGCACGAGAGCCTCGTCAAAGCCGTCCTCGCGTGGACCGGCGAGGACACGCTCACGACCCGCGACTACGAGCAGATCACCCTCCAGCTCACCGGCCACGCCCGCGCCCGCGCCGCCGACGTCCGACGCCGCGCCGACCAGCTGCCGAAGAACAGCGGGCTCAAGGCGCTCGCCGACGTCGTCCTGCGCGAGGCGGAAGGCCGGCTGTTCGCGACGGTGGAGGGCACCGTGCGCTGCGTCCACCGCGCCCGTCTCGTCCGCCCGCTCTACGAACGCCTGGACCGCCTGGAGGCCGCTGTCCGCGTTCTGTGAGGTGCCTTCGGCCTAGCTTGCGAATGCCAGTGCGAAGGGATGCTCGCTCACCCCGGACTGTCAGTGCCCGCCCGTACCCTGTCGCCCAAGCACCTGCGACAGGAGGGGCAACGTGGCCCGCAACGGCATCAATCGGCGTGAACTCGATAAGTGGGCCAAGGGCCTGGTCAAGGAAGCGAACAAGAGCCTGGAGCGAGCAGCCCGTCAAAACCCCTCGCGCGTGCCCGTCCAGTTCGAGACAACCACGACAGGAGGCGGCGCGCTGAACGGCGGGGCGATCGAGAGCAGCGCCCACCTGGCACGGCTGCTGATGTGGCTGGACGCCTACGCTCAGCAGCACCCTGGGCACTACGTCGACGTCACCCAGTTCGTCGAAGAACACGAACTGACCGAAGACGCGTCTGTGCTCGCCTTCCAGCTGGAGCAGCGCGGCATGGCGGACCTCGCCCGCTCCTTCGGAGGTGGTGCGCCTCACGTTCACCTCACGGACGAAGGCCGCGTCGCCGTGCACACCCTGAAGAACCTGCAGAAGGACCGCGCCGCTCGTCTCCGCCACACGATGGACGCCTTCCTCCGGTGGCTGTACGACACCGCGGGCGACCAGGCGCCCACCGACCCGGGCCTGTTCCTCGCCACTCCAGGGTCGTTCTTCGCCGGAGCCGAGATTCCCCAGGCCGACCTTCAGCAGGCGCTCGTCCACCTGGCGGAGAACGACCTCATCGAACCCATCGGCACCGACCCCGTCACGGTCGCCATCACCACTCAGGGCGTCAGCTGTGCCCTGTCAGGAGGAAGCGTGCAGGACCACACCAACCAGCAGCGCCCCGGCACCACCTATAACAACTTCCTGCCGAACGCGCAGGGCGTCATCATCGGCGAGCAGCAGAACGTCACCCAGAACAACACTGCCGGCATCGACCCGAGCGCGTTCGTCCAGCTGGCCGGTTACGTCGGCCAGATCAGCAACACCCTGGGCATGCCCGACCCGGACCGCGTGGGACGAAGCGACGTCGCCGAACCTCGAGCCGGGCCGGATGCGGCAGTTCACGACCCAGGTCAAGACCATGCTGGTGGAAGCCGGGGCGACGGCCGCCGCCCAGGTCGGCATTCAGATGGCTGAGCAGGCCCTGGGCACGCTCGTGTAGTAACGCCTTGGAGCCCCGGGGATCAGTCTTGGTGCCCGGGGCTTCGGCCGTGACGGGCCGCTTTCCCTCGTTCGGCGGTACGGCCAGTGAGCGGCACTTGTTGAACGGACATGACCACCACGCTCTTGGCGCCCCTCTGCCGCCATGCCCCTGAACGAGGCCACCGCTGCCAGTCGGCCGCCACGTCGATAGCGTTGGCCGGGACCGCATCGCCGAAGACGACGCGCTCCTCACCGGATGGTTCCGCGACGCGATCCTCGAGTTCCTGCCCCACCCCGGCCTCGGTGAGTGGAACGACGTCCTGCTGCGCGCCGAAGCGCTCGACGCGCTGCGCGAGCACGGGGTGGACGTGGACGCGCCCGTAGACCTGGAGGCCCTCGGCAGCTTCCCGGACGCGCTGATCGTCGCGGGCGCAGGCGCTTGGTCGATCCGGCTCCCGAAGCCGGGGATGTCGCGGGACGGGCTTCCCGAAGTCGGCTGGCTCGACCCGGACTCGGGCACGCTCACCGTATACGCCGCGCCGCTCGCCGAGCCGTTGACGGTGCTGCTGCGCCGGCACGGAGTGCAGCCGCTGCTCGTGACCTGCGGCGCGCCGCGGAAAGAGGTGGAGCGCCACAACCTCCGGGCCGCGGTCGCGCCGACCGAGAGCAGCCCGGTCAGCTGCTCCAGCCGGGTGACGGCCGCCGCTCAGCGGCTGATTCCGAAGCCTCACCGCCGCTGGCTCAACGTGAAGCCCTACGACGGGGCGGCGCGGGCCGCGGCGACGGCCGGGAACCTGCTGCCGCCGCTCATCGATGACGCGGCGCAGAACCCGTACTACCGGCGCGCTCTTGACTCACTCTTCGGCACCCCCGTTGATCCGGCGGAGCGCGGGCCGTGCCGACTCTGCGGGCGCTCCGCCCAATCGGCACGCCCGAGGCTCTTCTGCTGCCACGGCTGCTGCGCCCTCGCAAGGAACGGGGTGCTGAGGGACAACGGCGAGGACGGCGCCTGGACCGAAGCGATCGTGTACGCGCTGCGCAGGCTCGCGGAGATCGAGTTCTCCGGGCCGCCGTCCCTCGCCCAACTGGACCGCGTCTGTGTTCCGTTTGAGGACCCCGACGTGATCGACGAGGCGATGCTCTGCCGTTTCCTGGTGCCGCGCCCTGGCTCCACGCTGCTAAGCGCACGGCCGGCGCGCCCAGCCCGAACCTGGACGGAGTGGCTGGGGTACGCGGGGCTGCTCACGGATGGGGTGCGTACGTCGATGGGCACGGCGACCACGGCCACCGACGGGCACCTGTGCCGATCCCTATTCGAGCGGCACGTGGACGACTTCCTCCACCACTGGGGTGTGGCTCACGATCCGGAGCCCGCCTACCCGCGCCACCCGGAACTCAACACGACCGGCCTGCGAGCGGACTGGCGCCTGGCGGACGGCACATTCGTCGAAGCCCTGGGCCTGATGACGAAAGAGGCGTACGCAGCGAAGGTCGCGCGCAAGCGTGAACTGGCCCGCCACCATCGCCTGCGTCTCGTCACGGTCACGGCCGAGGACCTGGACCGCCTCTCAGAGGTCTTCGCGGACTGGCTCCCCAAGGGCTCGGCCGGCTGAGATCGGGCTCCGCGCGCCCCCAGTCGGTCTGGGAGGCGGCGAGTGTCGATGCCTTTTGCGGACCGCCGCCGACTCCATGCACACCGCGTCCTGGGCCACTGTCTTCACCGTCCACGGCGACACCCAGACGGCCAACGTCGACCTGGACCCCGACTATCGCGACCCATCCGGCGGTGGGCGCCAAGTCTCGCAAGCACCGGCGGCCAGCCCGTCCACATCGCGGCGAAGCGTTCACGCTCTGCCCGGCGTGACTGTTTCCCCCGTAGCTGACCTGCAAAGGTTCCCCGGGTGGCTCATTCGGCGGGCCGAGGGACGCCACGCGTGTCGTAGTGGTCCTTCAGGACATCCGTTAGGACCTGCGCCGCAGCGTCGGCTTCCCTGGTGATGGCATCCACGGCATCGATGCTTGCGTCCGCTGCTGCTGTCGAGGCGAGCAGGTCCATGTAGCCCGGCACCTCCAGCTCCTCCCGTTCGGCTTCCTCGCGCAGAGCGATGAGCTGGTCGATCGTGCCCACACGCGCCGCGTACTCCTCCAACGCGCCGACGCTCTTCTCCAACGCGGCCCGGCCTTCGTCCACGACGGACGCCCGCCTGGCCAGCACCTCACCCACGACCGCGTTGCCCGTAGCTTCGAACCGCTCATGCCGTACCGCCACCCGGGAGACCGCCTGTGCACGGACGGCGATCTCCCACACCAGCTGCGGCAGCTCCGTCTCATTCCGCGCACGGTCGATGACGCCCTCGCGCTGCGCGGCGGACTTCCTTACGGCATCGGCGGCTAGAAGAGCACGCTTCAGCAGCTCGCCTTCCCTACCCGCGACGTCACACAGACGCACGTAATGCCCCCTACGACGGCCAGGTATGACGAACGGCCGCCGCAGGTCCCCTGGCAGGTGGTAAACCCAGATGCCGCCGACGAGCACCGCGCCCCCTGCGGCCACGAAGGCGATCCCGGCGGCCCAGTGGAAGAAGGTTGCGAGAAAGAATCCGGACAACCACATCAGGCCCCAACCGACAAGGGCGGCGACGATTGCCACGCCCACCGACCCGGCGATCTGGAACACGTACTCCTGACGGGCCTCCTTCAGTTCACGGTCGCATTGGTCGATCTCGAAGCGCAACTGCGGGATCCGCCTCGCTTCGCAGGCGCCCGTCCCCCGGGGGAAGCCAGGGCCCGGGGGTCCTAGCGAAAACCCGCCGCTCTTCCTCCGGCAGCCCCGGATCGACGATTACCTTCCGTGCAGCCTCGCGCTGGTCCACCCCGCCCCCCAGTGAAGATCCTGTGATGATCACAGACTTTACAAGTCTGCGCGCCAGGGGCGAACGGCGAGGGGTTCACGCCGCCGGCACCGACCGCAGTCGCCGCCCCGGCTTCCGCACCGCTCCGGGCTTCCGGTCCTCGAGCGACGCGAGCACCTGGCCCGCGTAGTATGCGACATCCCGCGGGTCCGTCCTGGCTTTCATCTCCCGTTGCCGCAGGTCAGCCCGGCAGACGGGAGCGATAGATCCGCATAGATCACGATGAACCTTCGGGATTCCTGAAGAGCCATCAGGATCCCCACACAGACGCACAGGCCGAGGGCGACGAGGTGCCTGGTCAGGCCCCATACCGAGGAACGACCGCCTGCAGCTACTGGAAGCCGTCCGGCGCGCCGACCAGGCGACAGCGCGTACACCGCCGCCGGCCGCGCCTGCGCCCGGCGGGACGCGGCGTCCAGGGGGGACTGCTCGACAACGTACCTCGGCGACGGACTGCTCATCCGACAATCTCGCAGATTGCTGCGTTTCGTGCCGTTGTGGAGCCCGGTGCCTGGCTGTGGGACCGGTGTCGGTGTTCACCCGCTCCAGGGAACGCGGGCGAGGACGAGTCCGCGGACGTCGGCGGCTCCGGTCGCCCGGAGCCGGAACGCGACATGCTGGAGCTGCGAGCCGCTGGGTCGGCACGGGTACGGCGCGAGACGACGAAGGCGTCGAGCAGTCGGTGTTGGTGGTCGCTCAGAGGCAGGTGCCCGAACCCTTAGCGGTCGCTCCGGACGAGGACGAGGACGTCGACTGGATGGAGCGGCTCATACGGATCACCGGCTGGACGCAGTCCGCCCAGCGGCCGGACGTGAACTGGGCGGAGGTGGAGTCGCGCCTGGGAACTGCGCCTCCCGACCGACTACAAGCGCATGGTCGAAACGTTCGGCGAGGGCGCCTTCGACGCATATCTGAGCCTGAACCAGGAGCCGTGGACGGATCTCAGGGAAGACGGGCTACTCATCTGGGCGGGCACGGAGTACGAGGACCTGTACTGCTGGCGGGCCGACGGCGACGACCCCGACCGTTGGCCCGTCGTTGTCCGGTCCTTTGATGGCGAGGATGTCCCCTTCGGCTACCAGGCCTCGCAGTTCGTCTGTCGCATCCTCATCGACCCGCACCACCCGTTCACGATGGCCCGCTATTTCGACACACACTGGTTCATGAACTACCGGGAGAGCGACTGACCGAACCCCACCGCCAACGGCATCCGCAGCCCAGTTAAAGGAGCCTTCGGAGAACAGGGCAGAAATACTCGTCTGCCACGGCAGGCTCACCAATTGAAATGAGGTCTGATGCCGAACCTCAGGCTCAGATCATTCGGACCTATGTTCCCGACCAGGTACCGGCGGGCGAGGCGCGGACCTGTAGGCTCCGCGCCCGTGGACGACATACGGCAGACGACCATCACCTACAGCGGAATCCTGACGCGGGAGGAGTTCGACGAGGCCCTCGCAGCAACCGGATGGTTCCGACACCTGCGCTGGCTCATTGTCGTGGCCGCGGCCCTGATGGCGGCGCTGAGCCTGAAGCCCTCCTCTAACGGCGACCCGATCAACGCGGGTCTGCTGACGCTCGCCCTTGTCTACGGTGCGCTCGGCCTATTCCTGCCCCCGATGCTCGCTGGCCGTATGTTCCGTGCCGACCAGGCCACGGGGGAGAAGCAGGCCGTCATCGACGCCGCCGGCTGCGTCGTCTCCCGAGGCTCCGAGGAACTCATGCGGGTGCCGTGGCGCACCATGTACCGCTATTACGAGACGGAGCGGGTCTACGTCGTTACCGGCCGCCTCGGCTGGAAGGTCGGCCTGTTGATCGTGCCCAAGCGGCTACTCACCAGGACCAGCAAGACCGAACTGGTGGACGTTCTGCTGGAGGCCACGGTCCGCCGCTCGAAGAGCAAGCGGGCACACGGCCGTTAGCCTCTCCAAGCCAGGGTCGGGTTGCTGAGATCCGCATAAGGAGAAGGGCCGTTGGTGGGGTGGCCTTCGGCTTGCCGCAGGTGACAACCGGGATGAGATCTTCATGACTTTCTCGTAGCTGTGAGTCATGGCTGACGAGGCGCCAACACGGATTTGCGGCGCGTGGTCGCCGAAGCTCCCGGGCTGGCCGACCGCCACCTGAGCGGAGTAGCGCCACATGACAGATCTGCCTCGCCCGAACCGCCGAGGGCCGAACCGCCGTAGGACTGGGTGGCCTCCCTGACGACAACCCTGCGTCGCCAATGAGGTCTACTCGGCGCCCGACAGGTTGGGCACCTGGTCGGTCGGATCGTGGAGGAGCTGGCGGGCGAGGGTCGCGTAATTGACTGCAGTGGTCTCGGAGAGGTCGAAGATCGCGGTCAGGTGCAGTGGGTCGGGCTCCTGTGGCCAAGGCCTCCCCGAGAACGCGGTCGGCACGAACCCTGTCGAGGCTGACGCCGTGCAGGGTGAGCTGCCGTTTAAGGAAGTACGCGCTGACGCGACTGGTGCCGTTCGCCGTCTGCCGGGAGACCAGGACATGCCGGTTGAGTGTGTGGGGCCAATGTGTTCGCCGCTCGGCGAGCCAGGAACGGAGGGCGGTGCGGGGGATGGGGGCCCGCCCCAGTCCGGGGCGCTTGAAGACGCTTGGGGAGGGGGCGCCGGCCTTCTCGTCTGCCGCGGCGAGCGCGGCGCTGAATCCGGACCGGTTGTGGATGAGAGACGGGGCCGGCGCGCCGAGGTCGCCCAGGCGGTCGCGGTGCTTGCGCCGGCCCCGGTTGCGCAGGTTGTGCGCGCAGACTTGGGACTCCGCGGAGGCCCGGCAGGCGTCGAGGAGGGCATTCAGGGTCGCGAGGGAGGGAACCGAGGCGCCGGACTCGGCATTCTGGACGGTGCCGCGGGAGACGGATGCTGCCTCGGCGAGGTCGCGCTGGGACAACCCGACGGCCTTGCGAAGAGCGGCCATGTACATGGCGAAGTCGGCGTAGGGCAGGCGCGCGGCGCGAAGGGCGCGGGAACGGGACACGGGCAGCACCTACTTGCCCGCGCCGGAGCGCACGGCGGCTTCGACGAGGACGGCAACCAGGCGGCGCCCGCCGCCGGCGGCGGCCAGGGTGGCCGCACCGATAGCCCCGCAGCCGCCAAGCAGGGTGAAGACGTCGCCGATCGGTGTCCCCTCGCGAAACAGAAGGGTCCCGAGCGCGAGGAAGGCGATCAGCAGGATCAGGGCGTGCGTAGGCCCCAGGCGCCCGCGGGACGCAGCATCGGCGGCCGGCGGGTGAGGGGAAGGAAGCTAGTTCACGAGAGCATGACTCCGTCCTGAAGGGGTCCCGGCCGATGGCCGGGACCCGGGCTGAATGGTCGCAAGCGAGCGCAGCTTTGCGGCAGTTGGCCCTGCCGGCGTGGCGGGGCTGCGCGGTGCGCTCAGCTTTCCACGCCCGGGGTACCCTCCGCTCGACCCTCCTGGCCTTTTGTCTGTTACGCCGTTTTCTGGCCTACTGGATGTTCCGCTGGTCCTTGTTGGAATTCCTGCCAGTCCCACCCGGGAAATCTGGTGGGCGCTCCAGAATGTTGCGGCACTGCCCCCGCGGCCCAGTCAGGCAGACGCTTGGTGACCGTTCGGCGCCCGAGTTCGCGGCCCAGTGTTCGTTCCCGCTCGGTTGCGGTCTTGGCCCCTTCAGTACAAGAGTGCGCAGCGACGACACCGGCTGCTCGGCGGCGGGTGTTCTCCTGACGGCGACTGGTCGCAAGCCCGAACCTCAGGAAAGCGGCAGGCGCGTTGGCCCGCGCCCGCCCAGCGCCCGGCCGGCACCCTTCGGTGCCGGCCTTCGGTGCGTCCGGCCCCGGTTCGGCCCGCCCGGTGCCGCGCGTGTGTCGGGCCGCCGCTCGCCCGCTGCCCGGTCGCCTGGTCCGGCCGTCTTCTGCTACCCGCCGGCCGCTGTCTGCCGCCCGGCTGCCGTGCGCGGGCTGCGCCTGGTGACGGGGGTCTGCTGTCCGTGGTCAGGTGCTGGTGTGTGCGGGGGGTGGGTTCGTCGGTGGGCTCGTAGATCCATGCGTGCCGCCGGTAGTGCTCGGCTTCGGCTTCGTCGCGCTGCTGCTCCTCGTACCAGTCCAGTCGAGCTCGCGCGCCGGAGGGAGTCAGGGCCGCGCCTGCCCTCCAGGTCGTACTCGGGGTCCGGCCTGTCGAGGTGGTCGCAGCATCCGGTGTAGCGGACGAGCGCCGGCCGGGCCGGGCCGTTCAGCATCCGGCGGCGGGCGTCGAACAGCGCGGTGGCCGCGTCCTTGTCGGCGCCGCAGGCGTCGGCGAAGGCGGTGAGCAGGTCCTCGGTGGGCACCCGGCGGCCGGTGAGGGGGTTGTGGAGCGGGCTGTGGGAGAACCGGCCTGCGGCTGCGGGCGATCGGGCCAGGGCGCGCAGGGCGGGGTTGCCCGGCGGCCGTGTGGATGCGGGCCATCGCCGCTCGGTGCGGTGCCGTCCGCGGGCGAGGTCGACAGACTCGGCCGGCACGCATTCACCTAGCGGACTGCGGTGTTGGTCCTGCCGTTGGCGGGCCGGGTGGGTGGTCGCGTTGGTGCGGGCGGGCCCGTGGCCCGGGCGCCGGGGGTTGGGGTGGGTCAGGTGCGTGGGAGGTCGGGGAACCGGTCCTAGTCGGGGTCGCCGGGGGAGGCGATGGATTCGATCCGCTGGGGCGGGAGCGGCTGCGCCGTCAGGCGCCCTAAGCGCCCGCGGAGTCGTTGGCCCGAGCACGGGGCGGGTTCGGTGTGGGCGGTTGGTGGTGGCTGGCCTCCTGGCCTGCGGCCGACGCCGCGCCCTTCCGCTTGGCAGGCGGGGGACGCGGCCGTGCGGCCGGGGTCAGGCGTTTGGCCGCTTGTTGTACGCGGCGAGCGTCGCCTTGTTCGTCGAGGCGTTCTGGAATACGAGCTCCCACGGTCCGGTGTTGACGTCGAATTCCTTGCCGAAGCCGACCCACTTGCCGGTCATGCGCCGGCCCGTCGGCTCGACGAGCAGCTGGATCGCCCCGTGGTAGCTGGCGCCGCGGTAGTAGCCGTCGGTCGCGGTCTGTTCTGTCCAGGTGCCGGTGGCGACGTGGCCGTCGATCTCCAGGTCCATCGTCAGCGGGCTGTCCGATGATCCGGGCAGGCTGCGCACGGTCAGCCGGTTGCCGTGCTGCAGCACGACGACGTAGTGCTGCCCTGTGAACGCTGAGTCGCGGCCCGAGCTGAAGTATTCGTAGCGGCTGAGCCACACGCCGCTGTAGTTGCGGTGGGCGCTCTGCGGTTCGGGCTGCTGCGTGGCGGCCGCGGGGGCGATGCCGTTCTCGGAGGTCTCAACGTCGTGGCCGCCGTGCCCGTCCTCGGAGACGCGGGCAGTGGGCATGGTGCCGGTGAAGCCGAGGGATTCGATGGGCAGGCCGGTGACGGATTCCAGGGCGCGCGCGTACACGGGGCGGGGGGCGGTGGTGACGCCGGATTCCCAGCGCTGTACGAGGCGCTTGTTGGCGTCGTTGGGCTGGCCCGCGCGGGTGCCGGCATCTCGCACGGCGCGGGCGAAGTCGTCTTGGGACATGAGCAGGCCGAGGCGGACCGCTCGCAGGGCGCTGTTCGGTGTGGCCATGAGGGAAACGGTAGCTCCAACTCCATTGGAATGACACCGAAATGACGCCCCGTGTGTCGCCGGTTTGACGCCCGCACTGACGCCGCGCAACTCTCTGTGCTCGGTCCATGGTAAATCCGTGACGACCACACGTAACGGCACACACCCGGGCATGACCATCAGCGTGTACCGCGTCGGCCCGCGCACTTTCGACCGGACCCCGGCCGTGGCGCGCGTCCTCCCGGCCTCCGAAGGGCCGCCGATGTCCCTCGCCTACCCGCCCTGCGCATGCCCGCGCTGCACCGGAACGAGCCCACGGTGAGCCCCATGTGGGACCGGCCCGAGCGTGGCACCGGCATCTGCTCCGCGTGCGGCCGGCACGCCGCCGACGGCTCATCCACTGGGTGCCGCGCATGTCCGGCCCCGACGTCCGCGTCGTCATACACGCCGACCCCACCGACTGCCAGTAGCCCGCAGCAACACCCCACCGTCTCCCGTCCGCGCCGGTGCACCCCTCGACCCGGCGCGGACGGGTAAGGCCCTCACCCGAGGGCGTCGTCCACAAGGAGGAAGCATGACCATCGCGTTAGACCGTCCCGTGGGCTCCACCGACCCGGCCACGCTCGTCGGCCCCGAGGTGATGGAGAGCCTGAGCGCCCGCATCACCAAGGACCACCCCGACATCGACCGGGCCACCGCGCGGCGCATCGTCGCCCAGGCCGCCGCGTTCCTGGCCGCCAGCGCCCAGCGCTCCGGGGACGAACTGTCGCCGAGCAAGCTGGTGGACATCGGCTGGCACACCTGGATCCTCCACACCGTCGACTACGCCCTCTTCTGCGAGCAGGTCGCCGGGCGGTTCATCCACCACGTCCCCACCGAGGACGGCCAGCAGGCCGACGGCGGACCAGAGGCGGCGCTCAAGCGCACCCTCGCCGCCATCACCCAGGCGGGATTCACGATCGACCCCGACCTGTGGCCTGCAGCCGCCAAGATGGGCGAGTGCTCCCAGTGCCACGCTGGGTGCAGCGACAGCCCCAACGGCGGCAAGAAGAGCAAGTAGGCACCAGCCCGCCAGCCGCCCGGCGGTATGCCGGGCGGCTGGCCCCGCGAACGGAGCAGCAGGTGACGAACACCGCGTGGGACACCTACTCGAAGCAGAAGCCCGAGCGGCGGGCGACGAACGCCAGCGGCGAGACAACCTGGTTCAACTGGACCCAGTACGCCGATCACGGCCCCGGCGCCGAAGTCCTCGGCATCCGCCCCGGTGCGACCGTGCTGGACCTCGGGTGCGGCAAGGGCGGCAACCTCGCCCACATCGCCGCACTCGGCGCCCGCGCGGTCGGCGTCGACGTGTCCCTCGCCCAGCTGAAGGCCGCCGAAGCGCGCTGGGCGGACGCCGGCTTGGTGCTGCACCGCACGGACGCGGTCCGTTTCCTAACCGAGAGCGGCGAGCACTTCGACGCGATCTACTCCGTGTTCGGCGCCGCCTGGTTCACGAACCCGACGGAGCTCCTGCCCGCGATCCGCAAGCGGCTGCGCCCCGGCGGCGTGCTCGCCTTCTCCCAGCGGCCGGCGATCGAGGGCTGTTACGGCTGCCAGGCCTCGTACATCAACCGGTCCGAGGACGAGGACCCGCTCGTCGTGAAGCGCTGGGACTACGGACCCGCGCGGTGGGTGGAGATCCTGCACCAGCACGGCTTTACTGCGGCCACAGCCCGTGTCTTGCCCGCCCCGCCCGGCCCGCGGAGAATCGGCACGCTGCTCGTCCGCGCCCACAGCTGAGGCGCCTCGATCGCGGTCATGCGTTCCGTGATCCGCTGTGAGCGGGTGGACGTCGTGGGGCTCACCAGCCAGCTGGACATGTGGCTGGACGACGAAGGGCTCTACAACCACCCGGTCAACAAGCTGGCGACGGTGCTGGCGTTCCGTTTCGGCTTCACCTACCAGGACTACCACGGGCCCGTCCTGCTGACCGGCGGCGCGGACGCCGAGGGCGAGACGGTGCGCTCAGCAAGGACAAGGTCCTGGCTCTGCTCACCAGCCTCGAAGAGCTCTGAGAACCACGGCCGGAGCAGCCCCACGGCTGCTCCGGCCCCCGGGTGCGGCCCGCCCGCTGCGCCCCATCCCGGCGGCGGGGGAGTGGCGCCCCCCGCAACCGAAAACACCCACCCTTCGAGGGGAGCCCAGCATGTCGGTCACCTTCACCGCCGAACTCGCTGGCGAGCCGGTGAACATGGCGAACTCCAACGCTGCCCGCGTGCTGGGCACGCTTGGATATGCCGAGCTGTACGGCGACAAGGATGCCCAGCTTTTCCTCGGCCGCGTCCTGCTCGCGCTCGCCCTGGACCCAGAGGACGCCGGGCGCCCCGCCGTTACGGACGGCCGCTTCACCGACTGCGGCCGCTCCCGGGGCTACACCGGGGCGCGGCTGTACGAGCTCGCCGAGTACGCCCGGGCCCGGGGTCTGCGCGTCACCTGGGGCTGACGCCCTCGGCCGCCCGCCCCCTCCGGGGCGAGGCCGCCCCACTGGCGGTGGGGAGTGGCACCCCCGCCGCGGCGACCGAGCCGATGAACGGTGCTCAATCTCAGGTGTGCAGAACGGCATTGGCCGTGGTTACGAAGGCATCGCAGGCTGCCTGGGCTGCCTTACCGCGTTCGAGCATGTCGGCTCTGTCATCCGTTCGTATGATCATGCTCGTCAATTCCAGCACGGTGCTGGCTTGCTCAGCGAGCTGATGCACATCTGCCCGGCTGCTGACTAGTGCCGGATCAGGCAACGTTCGCCCTGTCGACGACGGCGCGTAGGCGCCGGTCGTCGGCATGGCGGTTTCGCCAGATGATGTAGCGGCGGATCATGCTCGCCTGTTCTTTGTGGTCGGCATGGTCTGTGCCGTCGAGGGTGAAGTAGCGCAGGGCCGTGAACTGGGCCTCGATCCGGTTGAGCCAGGAGGAGTTCGTTGGGGTGTAGGCGATCTCGACGTTGTTCGCCGCCGCCCAGGTGCCGACCCGTTGGCACTTCCTCGTGGTCAGGTGCGGGGAAAAGTTGTCGCAGACGATCGCGATGCGGACGTTGTCCGGGTAGAGGCTGCGCAGGTAGCGGCAGAACTCCAGGAACTGCGTCCGCCTCTTGATCGGCTTGATGTGGCCGTAGATTTTGTCTTTGGCCAGGTCCAGGGCGGCGAACAGGTGCCGCACCCCGCCGTAGCGGTTGTAGGTCGCCCGGCGCCGGCGGCGTGGTTCACGGTCGGGGTTCTTGTGCTTGCCGCCGCGCTCGGCCCATTGGCGGCCCGGGTGGGGCATCGGGTTGAGCGGCCCGAACTCATCCAGGCAGAAGATGACTTCAGGCTCACCTTCCTCGGGTATGACCTCGCCGTCTGCGATCGCGTAGAGGTGCTCGACGCGGGCCTTCTTGGCCGCGTAGTCCGGATCGCGGGAGGTCTTCCAGGTCTTCAGGCGTTGAAAGGATTCCCAATGAAGTTGTCAAGCCGGTCTGGCTACTCACTGTGAGCGTGTCAGCCCAGTGGAATGGGGTTCGGGGGCGCCGTGATTTCGAAGGTGCGGCCGTCGCGTATGAGGGCCCACAGCACGTTCAGTCGACGGCGCGCGAGTGCGATGACGGCTTGCTGGTGCCCCTTGCCCTCGGCCTTCTTCCGTTCGTAGAACGCCTTCGAGGTGGGGCAGCACCGGGCAGCGACCATGGCGGACATGTAGAAGACTCGCATCAGGCGTCGGCAGTAGCGTCGTGGCCGGCGCATGTTGCCGCTGATCCGTCCCGAGTCCTTCGGGACCGGCGCCCAGGCCCGCGACACCGGCGAGCCGGTCGGAGCTTCCGTAGACGCTCATATCGCCGCCGGTGTGGGCGATGAACTCGGCGCCGAGGATGGGACCGATGCCGGGCATGCTCAGGATGACCTCGGCGTGCGGGTGTTCGCGAAACCGGCCCTCGATCAGGGCATCGGTCTCAGCAATCTCCTCATCGAGGGCCATCACCTCCCTGGCCAGCTTGGCCACCACGGCGGCGGCCAGCTTCTCCCCGGGAACGACGGCGTGCTGAGCCTCGGCGGCCGCGACCGCGGCGGCTGCGACGACGTTGAAGTTGCGGACCTTGCGGTTCTTCAGCCAGACCGCGAGCCGACTCTTGCCAACGCGTCGCAGGGCGCTGGGAGTCTGGTAGCCGGTCAGCAGCACCAGCGAGGCCTTGGAGGTGCTGTAGTCGAAGGCTCGTTCCAGGGCGGGGAAGTACTCCAGCATCTGGGCCCGCATCCGGTTGATCGCCCTCGTTCGGTCAGCCGCCAGGTCCAGGCGCCGCGAGGTGAGGATCCGCAGGTCGACGGAGATGTCGTCCCCCCGGTGCATGGTCTGCAGGTCGCGGCGCATGCGGGCCTGGTCGGCGATGACGAAGGCGTCCTTCGCGTCGGTCTTCCCGTTGCCCCGGTAGGAGCCGGAGGCGTGGTGCACGGTCCGGCCGGGGATGTAGAGGATCTTCTGTCCGTTGTCAGTCAGAAGGGCGATCATCAGCGCGGCTCCGCCGGCGTTGAGGTCGATCGCCCAAGTCACCGGCTCGCCCTCGCTCAACGCGAGAACATCTGCAATCAGCTGGAGCAGCGTGTCCTCGTCGTTGGCGACCCGCCTCGACAGTCTCCGCTTTCCGCCGGTGTCGATCACCGTGCAGTGGTGCTCTGCCTTGCCCGCATCCGTTCCGGCCCACAGTTCGGGCACGGCCACCTCCGAAGTCGTTCCAGCACCGGTCCCTGCAGACGACCTCGCCAACGTGTCCTTACCAAGCGATCTTGTCGCGCGCATCCCAATGAGTGGTCGAGTCGTCGCGGGATGCCAGGCGGCCAATCCTTTCAAGCCACCGACGGGCTGGAGACGCACAGCCACACCCGACATCCCTGGGTTTCCCGATCCTACGAGTGACCGGAATCAACCCACCAACAACGTAAGGAGACGCCCTCCTCGCGGAGCAGGATGCGCAGGCCCTCGTGGCTGATGTCGTCGACCACCCCCTCGGCGACCAGGAAGTCCGCCAGCTTGGTCAGGCTCCAGGTCGAAAACGGCAGGTCGTGCTCGGTCGGCTTCGACTTCGCGATCTTCTTGATCTCGCGTCGCTCGGGCAGAGTGAACGTCTTGGGGCGGCCGCCCTTGTACTTCGGATACAGCGACTCGAAGCCGTCGGCGTTGAAGTTGTGGATCACGTCCCTCACCCGGTCATCGCTGGTGAACGACACCTCGGCGATCTTCGCCACCGGCATGCCCTGCGCAGACAGCAGCATCATCTGGGCCCGCCGCCAGGTCACCACCGACCCGGTGCCCCTGCGGATGATCCGCAGCAGCCGCCGCCCCTCATCGTCATCGATCTCACGTACGCGTACTCGTTCTGCCACCCCGACAGGGTGATGGCCACACGCCGCCCGGCACAGCACCCGGACGGCGCGTCACATCACAACAGGGCAAACGTTGCCTGATCCGGCACTAGTAGACTGTCGCGGCTAATGTTTGGGGTAGAGGTGGCGCAGTTTGATGCGTGCGTCGTGGGTGGTGAACTGCCAGTTCACCTGACGTTGGTCGGTGTTGGTGGCGTTTTGCCAGGCTGAGAGTTCGGCGTTGAGGGTGTGGAGGTCGCCGATCCGGCGGTCGAGGCATTGCCGGGTCAGTGCGGAGAGTTCGATCTCGGCGATGTTGAGCCATGACCCGTGTTTGGGTGTGTGGTGGATCTCCAGGCGCTGGGCCAGGGCGAAGGCTCTTGTGGTTCGAATGCTTCGTACAGTGAGGCGAAGCCGTGGGTGTTGAGGTTGTCCATCACCAGCACCACGGCCTCGGCGTCGGGGTAGTCCACGCTCAGTAACTGCTTGACCTGGCCGGCCCAGTCGATCCGGGTCCGCTGGGGCAGGGCCTGGGCTCGACGCCACCCCCGCAGTGGTTCGGCCCACACGAAGATTGAGCAGGTGCCGCAGCGGATGTACTCGCTGTCCTGGCACGCGTCGTGACCAGGGCGGGCCGGCAGCGGGTCGCGGGCATGGGCGAGGAGTTGGTAGGGCTTCTCGTCCATGCACACCACCGGACGTGCCGGGTCGTAGGGCCGGGCATAGACGGCCAGGACGTCTTCCATCCGGGCCGCGAACTCCGCGTTCGCTCGTGGCGGGATGGTCCAGCACTTCCTCAGATGAGGACGCAGTTCCGTTTTTTAAGATCCGTCCGATGGTGGAGTGGTCCAGATCGGGGATGTCCTCGACCAGCGCGACGTGCTTCTCCAGCAGCCGCAGCGACCACCGGGTATAGCCCTGGGGTGGCTGTGAGCACGCCATCGCGATCAGCCGGGCTTCGACCTCGCCCGTCACCGGCGAGGGCACCGGCGGCAGGTCGCGCTTCTTACGCGCGATCGTGGCGTGAACATCGCCACCGGTCTCGGCGAAACGCTTGGCGACCAGCCGCAGCGTCTCGCCCGAGACCCCGACCCGGGCAGCGATCGCATCCTGCGAGCCGATCTCACCCGTAGAGGTATCCAGCGCGAGCAGCACCCGCGCTCGCCTGATCACCGATGCCGGATGGACCCCCGTCGTGGTCACCCGAACCAGCTCTTCACGATCGGCCGCGGTCAGCACCACCGGCCTCTCCTTCTGCGAACCCATCGCACCAACTCCCGTCCGGCAGAAGAAAAGGAACCTCTACCGGACGCCACCATCCCAACCAAACAGCCCAAAATTAAGCAACGACACGCTACTAGGCTGCGGCTTGACGCTCGCCCTCGTGCATCCAGGCGATGACGTCAAAGACTCGCAGTGCTGCGATGTCGTCACCGATTCCAGCCTTCTCGCGCAGCCGGAGCAATTGCCGGTACAGCGCCATCTCGTCTGCCTGCAGCGCTTGACGCAGCGCAGCCCAGAAGGTGTTGTCCACCTTCGGGCGCTCCAGGAGGGACTTGACTCGGATGTCGTACACCGGGATCAATCGGGGGCGCTTGCGGGCAAGTAGCTTTCCCGCGACGACCGGCCCGACTCCGTCCGGCTTGTTGGGGTACTTCTCGGCATTACGGAGACATTCCCACAGCTGCCATGCTGGCCGCCTTCCGCAACGAGCGGGGCGCTGTCGGGATCCTCCAGCCGAGCGCTGCGCGGGATGGCCGACAACAGTCGCGCCCAGTGGCCGTCCGGGTCGGTCAGGAGGTCGACCGCGCCATGTCCACGCACGTGGACGCCAAGCATCGTGATCGCGACAAGGTCGTCGCTCGTGAAACGGTTCGCGTCTGCTTCATTGTCACCGCCGCCGCCGAGCCGCTCGAAGTATGCCCCGGAGTAGTACAAGGTCGCCCTTGGCGCGCCGCCGCGTGAAGTACTCCACCAAAAGACGCACGGCTTCGTTGTCATTCCAATAGATCGCAGGAATATTGAGCTCGGCCATGACTCCCCCCCCCAATGGATCTTCGTGTGGCTGATCAGGAGCATGCTACTGCTGATGCGGCGGAGAGGAAGGGTTCGCAGCAGCACCAGTCCGACTGCGGTTGTAGATCCCGAGGGCGCCGGGACAGTGGAATCGTGGGGTCGCAATAGGCGAGGATTTCGATAGTGCGCACGTTCCGCGCGAAGTAACCTTCGTCCAGAAGCCGCAATTTCCTGGGACCAGTTGCGGCTGCCCCTGCGCAGGTACGAATGGCGGCCTGCCGTGGAGGAGGGTGAACTCGTCGATCAGGTCCGCTTACATCAAGCCAGGGCGCACAAAGCGGGCTGGTTCGGTGAGGACTTGGGTAGCGTGGTCGAGGTCGGCGAGGCGTGCTGTGACAGTCCGCTGTTGATCACTGAGTTAGCAGTTTCCTGACCTGTGGATACAGTGATCGTTTCCGGATTTCGTGCTCTGGTGTGGCGCTGCTCTGGGCAGGGGTCTTCATAGGGCGGAGATGTTGGGAAGGCCGCTGAGCTGCGAATGTAGTGATCGTTTCGGATTGTAGTGATCGTCGCGAAATTTCCCTTTCTCGGTGGGCTGTGGTCTGCCCTCTGTGGGAGTGATCTCTGCTGTCGTTCCGTGCCGCGCACGCAGCTGATTTGGCTGCCTCTGGAGTGGAGCCAACCGACGGGCCGAGGCCCTGGATGCCAAGCAACAGACCTCCCGTCTCTCCCGCCGCAGCCCAGCACGTTGACGCCACGGAGGACGAAGGGGCCGACATCGTCATCTACCCAGCCAGCGTTCGCGGCGTGCCGCCCGGCGTACAGAGTGCGGAGGCCATTCCCGCGGGACGTTTCGCCGGCTGCCCGGGCACGCCGGGCGGGCAGCTCTGCCTCGCCGCGCTCGGCAATCCGTCCGACTCGCACGTCCGAACTCCTGGAGGGCGTCGGCGTGGTGCT
Source organism: Streptomyces sp. NPDC051219 (assembly GCF_040682335.1). Taxonomy (NCBI): domain Bacteria; kingdom Bacillati; phylum Actinomycetota; class Actinomycetes; order Kitasatosporales; family Streptomycetaceae; genus Streptomyces; species Streptomyces sp. NPDC051219. The sequence continues at coordinate 6,074 of NZ_JBFBAS010000053.1, read as the reverse complement.
GCAGCTGGACGAAGAGCCCTGATGCGACCGTCGCGGCGTCCTGCGGGGTGTAGAGGGACCACAGGCCCGACAGCGCGGTCACCCTAGCCTGGGTCGTCTCCTTCGCCGCGCAGACCATCTCCACCGAGTCCCGGGGATCGTGCATTCCGTACTCGACCGTGCAACGGACCTCCCCGACGAGGTCGTTGGGCTCGTGCACGGCCCGCTCGTACACCTCATCAGAACCCGGCCTGGCTGGCCCCACGCTCCCTCTGCCCCCGCGGAGGTGACCTTTCACCGACCGGGGCCGGACGGTCGGCGCCCGGGCATACAGTGTCGGGAGCTCGCTCCCGGGGTGCGGGCGGCGGCCGCAGGCCGAAGGCGGGGGGGCATGGACAGCAGCGAGTACGACGAGTACGAGGCCATTGTCAGAGTCCGCAAGGGTGCGCGTTTCACGCGGTCGAGTAAGACCGCGGGCGCTCATCGCGGCATGACACGTGACCCCGACACCAACGAGAGGGGTAATGCCGAGATTTTCTTGAAGGAGGAGAACGAGCCGGATCCGGTGGCAGCGTGCCCGCAGGGCTGGCCCGACTCTGACCAGTACGAATCGGAGGCCCGGGAGCAGGAGCGTCGAGAGAACGCGGAGTTCTTCGCCGAGGTCGTCCTCCAGATCGGCCTCAAAGTGGCGGAGAAGGCCGCGCCGCACGTCAGGAAGTGGTGGTCTGAACAAGCGCTTCCGGCAATGAAGACGAAGTGGAACGACCAGGCGCTCCCGTCCGTGAAGGCGAAGTGGACCAGCGTGCGAAGTCGCACCAGTGACCGCCGGGCAGAGGTCGCAGAGGACCTGCAGGAAGCCGTCAGCGTTTCAGGCGATCAGCGAAAGACCATGAGCGGCGCAGAGGCGCGGAAGCGGTTGTCTGCTGCGGTGATGGCCAGGATCTACAGCGATGGGCAGCTACGGCTGGTGCGCAACGCCCGGGTCGTGGACGAGGGGGAGGACGGTCCGGTCGAGGTGGGGGCGACGGACGACCTCACGCCCCAGCGCATCGGGGAGTACGTCGCGTTGATGCTCGAGGCGAACCCTTCGCTGCTCGGCGAGGATACTCTGGCCGAACTCGGGAGGCTTGTCGCGAACATTCGAGCCGACGGCGGCCACGTTCCCATCCCGAGAGCGGAAGGTGTGCTGCCCCACGACAAGGGGAGCGACTGACGAGGGGGCGACCGCGGTGGGCTGAGCCCCGGTCGGAGAGCCAGCTCGTCGGACCCGTCGAAGAACCGCCCTTAGAACGGTCCGCGGCCTCGACGCCAGCGCTGGGCAGTCGAAGACGATACGGGCACCCTCCCGTGCCACATCCTCGGCGGTCGCGGCCACCTCCAGCAGGTCCCGCAGTTCCGGCATCCGCAGGCCCTGCGCCCACTCGGCGGCCCGGGCGTCGCCCGGCGCCAGCACAGCGGGCACGGCAGATGCCGGTGAACGGTGCGCCACGAGGCGAGATTCACAGGCGAGGCCAAGCCAGATTTGGGCCCGCGAGGCGGCGCACTCGTCCTCCGGCGCAGATGCAGGACCGCGCCCCTGCCGACCCGGGCGGGGCCCAGGCTCCTGACAGCCCGTGCCGACATGGAGTGCGCGGGCCAGACTCCGGGCCCCGTGACGGGATCAGGAGTACGGCCGGAGTCGTCCCAGCCTGGTGCCGCAGGCGGCCCTGCCTCGGCACCAGGCTCCGCCGAGGCGGAGCGCACCCTCCACGACGGAAAGTTTGACGAGACTGCGGTTTCCGGTGGGCGCGAGCCGTGCTGCCGAGCACGGGCGGGGCCGTGAGGACCGGCACGGGCAATTCCAACGGCGGGCGGGCAGGACTCCGCATGCTCAACGACGCCGGCCGACCCGCCACGGACCTTCGACGAGGAAGCCGTTCTTCGATGTACTGACGACGCGGATCGATGCGCGATCAGGCGGAACAGCGGTGGTGCTCAGTCAATTGAGGTCTTTTCTCACGGTATTGTTCGTACCGTTTCCCGCTGGGTTGTCAGTGCCCGCTCCTAGTCTCTGAGGCATGGCATCAGCGAGGCCCAAGCGGCCGGTCACTGAACTCCCGGGCGATCCCGGCCGTCTTCACCTGCACTACGGTCACGGACATCCCGCAGTACCGTACGACTACGAGGACACTCTGGAGTCCTGGTACGTCGCGATCACCTACGGGACGGCGGGTGACGAGGAGTGGGAGGACGAAGAGGGCGGGGATAGCCGCGCTCCGGCCGCGGGCACCGAGATCGGGCACCTGATCCTGTGGAGGCTGCGTGACTACACAGGGGGCAACCGATGGGAGGTCGCAGATGCCGAATCCGGCGATCTCGAGGTCATCGTCTCGGCTGTTCTCGGCCGAGCCGGCCGCACGGGTTACAGTGCCGCGTTCGAGAAGGCGGTCACCCACCCCGTCGGCGATCTGCTGATCCTCGACCGTGTCAGCCTCGACACGGCGTGGAGGGGTTTCGGGCTGGGCCCCGTCCTGGCCGCTGAGGCGATCCGCCGTCTGTCCGGTGGTTGTTGTGCGGTAGCGGCGTTCCCCGCCATGGGCGAGTACCCCAAGGACCGCGAGCAGGCCACGGAGACCTATCGCCGCCAGGCGAAGAAGAAGATCGCCGCACTGTGGGAGAGCATCGGCTTCCAGCCGTTCCGCCGCGGGGTGTGGGTCCTGGACACCGCTCTGTGCCAGCCAGAGGAACTCATGCTGGTCCGTCGCGCTGAACTGCACGCGCTCGGCGCAGCCTTCCGACGGTCCGGTCTGTCTGAGAGCGGCCCGGCGGACGTTACGGCTGTCGCAGAAGACGACGCCAAGGCGTCGGCGAGGCCGCGTACGATCTGACCCTTCCTACGAGCGCTCCATCGCACAGCTGGGCAGGAACACCAAGGGGAAGAGGAGGAGTGGGAAACCATGGGGGAGAGGGAGCCGGTGGACGAGGACATCCAGGATGCGCTGGACTGGGCACGACAGCGCCTCAAGGAGATGGGCGTCTTCGAGGCGCAGGACGGACTGCGGTGGGCAGCGGCCCACGGCCTCGTCCAGGCCGTGTGGCGCAACGGCCCGATCGAGGACGCGCACGCCTCCCGTCCAACCGGCCGGCGCAAGGCACTGCACGACGGGACGATGTTCGCCCGCAATACCTGGCTCACCCGGCAGGCGTTCGAAGCCCTGGGCTCCGACGACCAGTTCCGTCTCTATGAACTGGAGGACCTGGTCCTGGACCGGGACATGGTCTGGCCGGGATGCGAGGGGACCCTGACGGACTTCGGTTGGGGATTCCTCGGAGAGATCAAGAAGCACGTGAAACAGCGCATCGACATGCTCAGGCACTTCGAGAAGAGACTGCCGCCTGACGACTTCCTTGTCTTCGTCGGCGCTCCTCAGCTCGGGACTCACGCCGACCACTACGGTATGCCGAAATGGGCTGCCTGTGTGGACGCGGCGATGCGGCGACTGCGCGGCGAGGACGAGGATTTCCTGCGCACACGAGGCGACTTGATGACCCGTATCGGCCCTGCTCCGGCTGCTATCACCGCGGACCTTGAGGCAACCGGGAAACTGCTGCTGGAGTCCCCGTGGGAACTGGGCGCCGAGAACCTGGATTGGTTCGCCTGGAACCCGATCCTGCAACCACCGGGCACGACACCCTAACCTCGATCTTGCATGACGGTCCGTCGGTTCTTCCGTCGGGCCGTTTCGCTGTTCTGGCCTGGTTGTGTGATTGCTGGCCCGGCTGTCGCGTCGGGTGGGCGCCGGGTTCCACTGCTCCGGTGGGGTGATGCTGCTCGGAGGGACTCGAAGGTGCTGGTCAGCCTGGGTTCGGCAGGGCTTGGAGCCGGTCGGCCGCTGCGCTGATCACGTCGGTCCAGGGCCAGTGCGCCGCGAGGCGGAGGTAGCGGCGGCGGCCGGTGGTGATGAGTTGTGCGGCGGCTGAGAACAGGCGGAGGCGAAGTTTCTTCGGTTCCCAGCGGCGGGTCTTGCCGGTCAGGGCGAGCATCGGCATCCAGGCCAGCAGGTCCAGGGCGAGCTGGACGATCTCCAGCCAGATCTGGTTCTGCGCGAAGCCGTGCAAGGGAAGATTGCGCAGGCCGGTGGAGCGGGCGTCTCGGATGCGGTCCTCGCAGCGGGCGCGCTGGCGGTGGCGCAGTTCGAGCCCGGCGATCGCCTCGCCGGGGGTGTTGGTGGCGAAGCAGGTCAGGCGCATGCCGTCGGCGTCGGTGAAGCGGAGTTGGGCTCCGGGGTGCGGGCGCTCTTTGCGGACGATCAGCCGCATCCCCTTCGGCCACCCCTTCAGGCAGTCCCCGTCGATCTCGGCCACCCAGGCGCCGTCGCGGACCTCGCCGCCGGGCTCGACGGCCGGCGTCCAGGCCGATGCCGGGACCTTCAGCACAGCCTGGTGGATGGCGTCGGTGATGGTCATGCCGACCGAGTACGACAGCCACCGGCCCCGCGCCGCGAGCCAGTTGACGAACTCATGGGTGCCTCCCCCGGAGTCGGTGCGGACCAGGGTGCGGTGCCCGCGCCGGAACCTCTTCGGGAGCTGGGCCAGGGCCAGTTGGGTGGCGGTGATGTGGTCGGCGGCGGTGTTGCTGCCCGCGTTTCCCGCTCTGAGCAGGCCCGCCACCGGCTCACCGGCACCATCCGCCCCGTGGTCGACGAACCCCATGATCGGATGGTGGCCGAACGTCCGCTTCCAGGTCGCCGCGGCGTCCTGCTTGTCCGAGTGCGCGATCACCAGCACTCCGTCCAGGTCGACGATCACTTGTCCGCCGCTGTCGGGGGCGGCGTCGCCGGCCAGGGCCCAGACATGTTCGCGGACGTCAGCGCGGGCCCGGCGGATCGCGGTCAGCGCGCGCTTCCCGCTGGCGAGCGTGTCGATGAGGCGAGAGACCGTCGGGTCGGAGGCCACCGCCCCGAACACCGCCGGCTCGGCCCGCAGCATGGCGACATCGGACAGGCAGTCCCCGCCCAGCGCCACCGCGAGCGCCACATCGAGCAGGATCTTGCCCGGATCATGCACCGTCCGCGTCTTGCGCCACGGTGCCAACGCCGCCGATATCGCCGTATCCAGGCCGCTCTTGCGGACCGTCTCCACCAACAGCACGGCCCCGGCCTGCGAGACCGCTCCGCGGCCACCGCCCTCGACACGGACACGGGGGTACGACCCGATACTCTTCTTCACCTGAGGAGTGCAGCTTTCCTGACGACGAACAGGACCCTAGACAAGTCCCATCGTCCCAGGTCAGAGGCACTCCTCGCTTTGATCAAGCCTCGGACACTCACACTCGCGAAAGCGCGAGGTTAGCTCCGCACTCGCCGGGATGCTGCGGGACCGGCCGGACTTCGCCCGAGCCCGGTTGTCGTTCTGCCGCGGCACCACGGTCACCTGCCGTTCGGCGATCGCGATGTCGTCGTGCCGCAGGCCGAGGGCCTCGCCGATACGGACCCCGGTGTCCAGGAGCAGGGCGAACAGCAGCCGGTCCCGCAGGCGTTAGCAGGCGTCCAGGATCTTCTGGACCTGGGCGGCGGTCAGGACGCGGGGGTGCTTCCGGCCGTTCTTGAGCTTGATCGTCCGGGTCCGCTCGGGTTTGCCGGAGGCGATGTGCCGCAGGAACGGCTTGTAGGAGGTGGCCGACGATCGGTGCCGTCCGGCCGGGCGCATCGTCATCAGCAGGTCGGCGACCTCGATGCCGCTGCCGTTGATCTTCTTCCCGCCGTCGAAGCCCCGCGAGATTGTGGGCACTGATGCGGCTGCCTTGACGGACTGTGCGTCAATAATCCCCGCCGTCGGCTCCGCCTCGCGTCCCTCCCGCTCACGGACCCGGCCGCGCAGCCGGTCGTGGAACTCGTTGATCAGCCCGTGCTCGCGCCAGCGGCGGAAGAAGGCATACACCCGACCCCAGTCGGGGAAGTCCGCGGGCATCGCCCGCCACGAGATTCCGCCCGCGACCAGGTACCGGATCGCGTCCAGCATCCAATGCCACGAAGTTAAGGCCCTGTTGGCGGTGTCAAGGCATCAGGGAGAGTGATCTTGTAGGTGCTCGGCGCGGTGCGGATGAGACGGCCGTT
>NZ_JBFBAS010000052.1:0-36006 GCF_040682335.1 Streptomyces sp. NPDC051219 | reverse complement strand
CTGGGCCCCCCGGGGCACGGGGACGGTGGCCCCCTTGGCGGGGGGGGGGGGGGCGGGGGGGGGGGGGTGGGGGGGGTGGGGGGGGGGGGGGTGGGGGGGGGGGGGGGGGGGGGGGGGGGGGGCGCCCCCCCCCCCCCCCCCCACGACTCCCGACGAGCACGCTCCGGGACGGCGGTCCTAGAGGGGCCTGACGTTCTCCGCCTGCGGGCCCTTGGGGCCCTGAGTGACGTCGTACTCGACCTTGGCGCCCTCGTCGAGGGACTTGAAGCCCTGGGCGACGATGGCGGAGAAGTGGACGAACACGTCCGGGCCTCCGTCGTCCTGCTGGATGAAGCCAAAACCCTTGTCGGCGTTGAACCACTTCACTGTGCCAGTTGCCATCTCAATCCTTCGTTCCGTGCCGCGGGGCGGCGCCTCGCTTGAGTTTCCCCGTCCGGCGACCGGTGAACGCGCCGCCGGACGGGTGAGGTCGTTGCTCCGGAGCCGGCAGGCCGGCGTTGTCAGTGGTGGGAGGCAGGATGACGGTCATGAAGACGACTTCCGCCGCCCTTGCCGATACCGCCGCGTACGCCGAGGCGGTCGAGACCGCCACGACGGCCGCGGCCGCGTACTACGCGACGGGCGAGAGCCCGCTGGACGACGATGCGTACGACCGTCTGGTGCGCGCCGTCGCCGCCTACGAGGACGAGCACCCGGACGACGTGCTGGCCGACTCGCCGACCGGGAAGGTGGCCGGCGGGGCGGCCGTGGGCGATGTGCCGCACACGGTCCCGATGCTCAGCCTGGACAACGTGTTCTCCGCCGAGCAGTTCGCGGCGTGGGCGGCCTCCTTGGAGCGGCGGATCGGCCGGCCGCTCGAGCAGTGGAGCGTGGAGCCGAAGCTGGACGGACTGGCCGTGGCCGCCCGCTACCACGACGGGAAACTGGTTCAGCTGATCACCCGGGGCGACGGGACCGCCGGGGAGGACGTCTCCCACGCGATAGGCACCGTCGTCGGACTGCCCGGCCGGCTGGCCCGGCCGGTCACGCTCGAGGTCCGTGGCGAAGTCCTGATGACCACCGCCCAGTTCGAACAGGCAAACGCGACCCGCACCGGGCACGGCGCGGCCCCGTTCGCCAACCCGCGCAACGGCGCGGCCGGCACCCTTCGCGCCAAGGACCGTCCGTACACGGTGGAGATGACGTTCTTCTGCTACGACGCGCTGCCGCTGGCCGGCTCGGGCGAGCTGACGGGCATGCTCCAGGACGAGCCGCACAGCGAGGTCCTGCGGTACGTGGCCGGGCTCGGAGTGCACACCGCGGCGGACACGGCGGTTCCGCCGCGGACCGTGGCCGCGGCCGGCCAGGTGCAGGCGCGGGTGGAGGAGATCGCCGCGCTGCGCGCCGAGTTGCCGTTCGGGATCGACGGGATCGTCGTCAAGGCCGACCTCGCGGCCGACCGGCGCGCGGCCGGGTCCGGCTCCAGGGCACCCCGGTGGGCGATCGCGTACAAGCTGCCGGCGGTGGAGAAGGTCACCCGTCTCCTGGCGGTGGAGTGGAACGTGGGGCGCACCGGCATCATCGCCCCACGTGCCGTGCTGGAACCGGTGGAGATAGACGGATCGACCGTCACCTACGCCACCCTCCACAACCCGGCCGACATCACCCGCCGCGACCTGCGCATCGGGGACCAGGTGATGGTTTACAAGGCCGGCGACATCATTCCCCGCATCGAGGCGCCCGTCGCCCATCTCCGCACCGGCTCCGAGACACCGATCGCCTTCCCCGCAGTGTGCCCGCAGTGCGGATCCGGTATCGACACCTCCGAGCAGCGGTGGAGATGCAGCCGCGGCCGCAACTGCCGTGTGGTCGCCTCCCTCGCGTACGCGGTCGGGCGGGACCAGCTCGACATCGAAGGCCTCGGCGGCACCCGGGCCGTGCAACTGGTCGACGCCGGCCTCGTCACGGACTTCGCCGACCTGTTCTCGCTGACCCGGGAGCAGCTGCTGGCCCTGGACCGGATGGGGGAGACCAGTACCGACAATCTGCTGGCCGCGATCGAGCAGGCGAGGGCCCGGCCGCTGGCCCGCGTCCTGGCGGCGCTCGGTGTGCGCGGCACCGGCCGGTCCATGTCCCGCCGTATCGCGCGGCACTTCGCGACGATGGAGCATCTGCGCGCCGCCGACGCCGAAGCCGTCCAGCAGGTGGAGGGCATCGGAGCGGAGAAGGCCCCGGTGATCGTCGCGGAGCTCGCCGAACTCGCGCCGCTCATCGACAAGCTCGTGGCCGCCGGGGTGAACATGACCGAGCCCGGTGCGACGCCACCCGAGACCGGCGAGGAGGGCGTTCCGGCGGACGGGGAAGGCGACCGGCCGCTGGACGGCATGACCGTGGTGGTCACGGGCGCGATGACCGGTCCCCTGGAGAAGCTCAGCCGCAACGAGGTGAACGAACTCATAGAACGTGCCGGGGGCAGGGCCTCCTCCAGCGTCTCCAAGCGCACCTCGCTGCTGGTGGCCGGGGAGAGCGCCGGCTCCAAGCGGGCCAAGGCCGAGGACCTCGGTGTCCGCATCGCGACTCCGGACGAGTTCGCGGAGCTGGTAGCGGCAGCCCTGCCCGGAGAACCGGAGGCCTGAGCAGTCGTCGCCCAGCTGTCATGGCTGTCCCGCGCGCCCCATGCGGGGCCTCGGCGGCGGCAGTACCGGAGGTGACCGTGGGGTGCGGGGCGACCACGATCCGGTGGTCGCGGCCGCCTCCGCGCTCTCGTCGTGTACTGGGCGATCAGGGCACCGACGCCACGCATCAGCTCGTCGACGAACGCGTGCAGCCCGATCCAAACCGCTTCCGCGACCAGCTCACCGCGCGCGGGCAGATGGGTGGCGCCTTGCCGCGGGGCCGGATCCGACGGGGCGGAGCGGATATGACCGGGGCCCCGACCTCAGAGAGATCGGGGCCCCGCGGGCTCGCGCGAGCGCGTCAGCGCATGGGATCCATGCTTTCGCCCACGGCGCCGGGCCGGCCGCGGGCGGCCCGGGTGCCACCTGCTCCTGCGACACGGCGTTCGGCCATGGCGGACATGGCCAGGCCGAGCAGCAGTGCCACGCAGCCGACGATGACATTGCTGACCACACTGCGTGTCGTGGCGACATCACCGGCCACGACCCAGGGAGAAATGATGGTCCACGCGCCGATGGCGGCGGCGGCCCAGGCCATGGCGTGGGTGCGCTCGTACGCCGAGCCGAACCCGCCCATGCACAGGGCGTAGCAGATGCCGGTGATCAGGTTGCAGACGGCCAGAGTCGTCAGGCCGTTGAAACCGGCGATCCACGGCGAGGCCGCCAGGTACAGACCCGTGAGGAGCGCCAGTGTCTCTATGGCTTGCGCACGGGGTGTGGTCGTTACCCGTTCGAACCGAGAGCGCATCTCGGCGAGGTCGGGGTGTTGCTCGATGCTCGGGTGGGTGGTCATTGCGGGCCGCCTCCTGATAGAAGCCCTTATCTGCCCTTTAACTCCCATGTAACGCTTATGCGCCCATTCCGGTCAAATCCAGGAACGGGTGAACGGCCCACGGGAACGCGCGGGTGGGACTGGGCGCGCCGCGCGGGGGCTCGACAGAGCGGCTCACCTCTGGGCGGGCGCCGACACAATCCGGCCTTCGGCTTGATCCTTCTGCTGGCCGAGACGGGGCGGGCCGTGTAGCGTCACGTACAGCTGTCGTGGTTCCGAAGCACCGGTCGCTCGTGAGCGTGTGTGGCACGGGCGTTTTTGCTGTTCAGCGTCTCTGGACCAGGGCGATCACCTCCGGTTCCCGCATGGTGCGGGAACCGCTACGAGTCCCCTTTGGAGGAGACACATGGCCAGCGGAACTGTGAAGTGGTTCAACTCGGAAAAGGGCTTCGGCTTCATCGAGCAGGACGGCGGCGGCCCCGACGTCTTCGCCCACTACTCGAACATCGCCACCCAGGGCTTCCGTGAGCTCCAGGAGGGCCAGAAGGTCACCTTCGACGTGACCCAGGGCCAGAAGGGCCCCCAGGCGGAGAACATCGTCCCCGCCTGAGGACCCCGCAGCGCAGGGCCCGCACCCCGGATCGGGGTGCGGGCCCTGCGCCTTTCCCGGCACAGGCAGCGGGCTTCCCAACGGTCCGACAAACAGGGCTTGTTCCCCGGCTCGGCGACGCGGTTTACCCGATTGATCAAGGGGTACGCGGAGTCGGTCGCCGGCGCCGACGGAGCCGCCGGGGCGCCGGGGAGAGTTCATGAGCGACATCGCAGGAGCCCAGACCGGGACCATCACCACCAAGGTCCCCGCCCGACTCGACCGGCTCCCGTGGTCACGGTGGCACTGGATGATCGTAATCGGTCTTGGCACCGTGTGGATCCTGGACGGACTTGAGGTCACCGTCGTCGGCAGCATCGCCGGCAGGCTCTCGGAGGAGGGCAGCGGACTGGCCATCAGCCCCGCCCAGGTCACCGGCATCGCGGCCGCCCTCTACGTGGCCGGCGCCTGTTCAGGAGCGCTCTTCTTCGGATGGCTGACCGACCGTTTCGGGCGCAAGAAACTCTTCCTCATCACCCTCGCGGTGTATCTGGGGGCCACGGCCCTGACCGCGGTGTCGTTCTCGGCGTGGTGGTTCTTCCTCTTCCGCTTCCTCACCGGCTTCGGTATCGGCGGCGAGTACGCCGCCATCAACTCGGCCATCGACGAGCTGATCCCGAGCAAGTACCGAGGCCGCGTGGACCTCATCATCAACGGCAGCTTCTGGCTCGGCGCCATGGCCGGTGCGCTGCTGTCCGTCCTGGCGCTCAACACCGACATTTTTCCGAAGGATCTCGGCTGGCGGCTCACCTTCGCCCTCGGAGTCGTACTCGGCCTCGTCATCCTGCTCGTACGCCGCAACGTGCCGGAGAGTCCGCGCTGGCTGTTCATCCACGGCCGCAACGAGGAGGCAGAGGGCCTTGTCGCGGCCGCCGAACGGCAGGTCGAGGCAGAGAAGGGGGAACCGCTGCCGGAGCCGGAGAGCTCCATCACCATCAAGCAACGGCACAGCATCGGCTTCGTACTCATCGGCAAGACCCTGTTTCGCGCCTACCCCAAGCGTGCCGTGCTGGGACTCTCGCTCTTCATCGGGCAGGCGTTCCTGTACAACGCCATTACCTTCGGTTTCGGCACGATCCTGGTGACGTTCTTCGACGTTCCCACCGGCTCGACCGGCTACTACTTCACCGTCATCGCGTTCGGCAACTTCCTCGGACCGCTGCTGCTCGGCCGCCTGTTCGACACGGTGGGCCGCAAGCCGATGATCGCGGGTACCTACATCGTGTCCGGGGTACTGCTCTTCCTCACCGCGTGGTTCTTCAACAACGGCTGGCTGTCCGCCTCCACGATGACCGCGTGCTGGTGTGTGGTCCTCTTCTTCGCCTCCGCCGGTGCCAGTTCGGCGTACCTCACCGTCAGCGAGATCTTCCCCATGGAGACCCGCGCGATGGCCATCGCCTTTTTCTACGCCATCGGCACGGCGGCCGGCGGCATCTCCGGCCCCCTGCTGTTCGCCGGGCTGACGGAGAGCGGGGTCGTCGGCGACACCGTCCTCGCGTTCTGTGTCGGCGCCTCCCTGATGGTCGCCGCAGGCCTGGTGGCGCTGTTCTTCGCGGTGGCGGCGGAGCGCAAACCGCTGGAGGAGATCGCCACGCCGCTCTCGGCACAGGCCGCGGCGGATTCGACGATTCTGCCGCGGGCGGCCGCAAATTGACCTGCCCCTCCTGAGCGGCAGCGGTGACCTCATGCAGGACGTCGGGGAGTGCGCTGGGTGCGTGCGTCGACGACAGGTCGCGGCGCACGATGTATGGACTGAGGCTGAGGTGGTGGCCGATCTGGAATGGCCCGGGGCCACGTCCGGGGCCACGTGGGGATTCCCGCCGCCCGGACCGACGGTGGTCCGGGCGACGGAAGGTGCCCGCCCGCAACAGATCCTCTTCTTGTCGGCCGTTGTCAGCCGCTGTGAGCCGGTTGGAAAGCGGGCTTGGCCGGGGCCGTGAATTGGTAGGTCAGGTCGCCGCTCGCGGGGATGATCCGGCTGATTTCCAGCGTGCGGTGGTACTGGTCGCGTACGTGCCGCTGGATCCGGACGCGCGGCGATGCCGCTGCGCCGGCCCCCGGGGTGGCCAGCGTGAGGGTTTCGCGGTGCTCCAGAGTCATACCGGCGTCCGCCATCCACTGGTACAGGCGCCGGAGATCGCTCCGGGAGTGGTGGGGCAGATGGCGCCGGTAGCGGGACAGGAGCGGTATCTCGGTAACCGCGGTGGGGGACAGGTAGCTGACGGCGTGCAGGGTGACGTCACCGGTGGGAGAGACGGCCCGGTAGTGGTGGACCAGGGTGCGTGCAGTTGGTGTGCTGCCCAACTGGGCCGCGTAGGCGGCGGGTATGCGCTCCCAGCTCAGACAGGTGGTGAACCGGTTGTGCGGACCGGCCGTGAGGGCACCGAGTGGGAAGAGCACCTCGGCGGACGTCTGCATCAGTTCTGCCCGGGAGCCGGTGTGCCGCACCACGGTGCCTCGGCTTTCCTCGTCGCGCAGGTCACGCACCGGTGGGGCAGCAGGTACACGGCCACCGGCAAGACCATCTGGACCGAGCAGCTTCTCGACGGCCGTTGAGCGCCGCGGCCGCCCGGGTCAGAGGCCGGCCGTGACGGACTGGCCGTCCGTCCGGGACGCGTCCTGGCCCCTCACCGGCACGTGGTACACGGCGAAGGCCCGGTCGATCACCGGCTGGGCGACGTTGCGTACGCGCACCCCGCCGACGGTCATGCCGTGCTCGGTGCCAAGATGGGCGTGGCCGTGAACCGCCAGGTCCGCGCCGGCCGTGTCCATGGCCTCGGCGAGCAGATAGCTGCCGAGGAACGGGTAGATCTCCGGCGGCTCACCGGCCAGGGTGTCCGGCACCGGCGAGAAGTGCGTCAGGGCGATGCGTACGTCGCAGCCGCCCTGCGCCAGTTCCTCCAGGGCCCGCCGCAGACCGTCCGCGCAGCGGCGGGTGTAGCGGACGAACGCCTTCATCTCCGGCTCACCGAACTCGCCCGCGCTGCGCCCGGCGAAGCCGCCACCGAAGCCCTTGGTACCGGCGACACCGAGCATGGTGCCGCCGATGTCGAACCGGGCGCCGTCACCCTCCAGTACGGTCACTCCGGCATCGGCGAGCACGGCCCTCACCGCCTCCTCCTGGTCGCTGTGGTAGTCGTGGTTGCCCAGCACGCCGACCACCGGCACCGGCAGGCCCCGCACCTCCCCGGCCACCACACGCGCTTCCTCCACCGTGCCGTGGCGGGTGAGGTCGCCGGCGAGCAGCAGTACGTCGGCAGAGTTCCCCAGGGTGTCGAAGGCGGGCCGGAGCAGTCCCTTGCTGTCCTTGCCCAGATGAATGTCGCCTACAGCTGCCACACGGATCACGCCAGCTCCTCGGGGGCGTCGGGGGCGTTGGAGTGGGCCACCGTCAGATCGTCCAGAACGGGCAGCCCGGCCAGTTCTGCTGCCGCGATGCGGAGGATCTCGTCCCGGCAGGCCGGAGTGGAGACGGTGCCCGACAGCAGGACCGATCCACCGCGCATCTCGATGCGTACCCCGAGCTCCGCGATGTCCTCGCTCGCCAGCCTTTCTCGCAGGTGGGCGATGCGGTACTCGGTGTTCTCGCCCTGAGTCATGGTCGTTCCTCCTGCCGGTCGATCACGCCAAGACGTTCGAGCAGGTAGAGGAAGGCGTCGGGCATCGGCGAATCGCGGTGCTCCCGGCGCAGTTGGTTCCAGTCGATCCTCTCCCGCAGCGTCCGGGCGATGGGGAGCAGGGCTCCGAAGTCGCAGTGGTGCTCGGACAGGGCGTACAGCAGGCTGCCCAGCAGGTCGTCCGGTGCCAGCACCGGCATGTGGACCGAGTCGACCGGGAGCATCCGAGCCCGTCCGAGCAGCTGGGAGGTGACCGGCCGGTGAGCCAGCTCGAATATCAGGTCGATCTCCTCGCCGCCCCATCTGGCCTTCATCAGCCAGTCTTCGGGTGGATGCCGGATCTCCACACCGGCCTCCTCGAGCGTCCGGATGACGTGTTCCGCATCTTCCCGCCGGACGGCGAAATCGGTGTCGTGCTGGAGGTTCGCGGGCACGCCGTGCGCGTACGCGGCGACGCTGCCGGCGAGCGCGAAGGGACAGCCCGACGCCTTGAGCAGGCTCGCCACCCGTTTGGTCGTCTCCAGGATGGCCTGGGTGTGATCCGCGGGCAGCGGCCCCTCGGCGTGCGGGGTACCGCCTTCGGCGTAGTTCTTCACATGGTCTCCGTCGCTTTGCGTCCTGACCGTCGGCGGGGCGGGATCGGCAGCGATCCGCTTACCCTTTTCGCGCCAAATGATCCCCCATCGAGCCACGCTCGGCTCGAACGCGCTCCGCATGGTTCGTTGATCGGCTTGCGGGAACGCGAGGGTTGTCACCTGTTCATCGATATGCCCGCCAGGAGGGCCGCCGTGGCAGAGAAGGACCGTGCCCCGCAGGATCCCGTCACCAGGCACCCGGAGCCGGAATTCCCCCAGCAGGACCAGCCGCACCCCGGTTGGACCGGGCCGATGGATCCGCCGCCCGATCACGGTGAGGAGTCCTATCGCGGCAGCGGACTCCTGGAAGGCCGCAAGGCCGTCGTGACCGGCGGGGACTCCGGCATCGGCCGGGCGGTGTGCCTGGCCTTCGCCCGCGAGGGCGCGGATGTGCTGTTCACGCACCTGCCCCCGGAAGAGGAGGATGCCCGCGAAACGGCCCGGCTGGTCGAGGAAGCGGGCCGGAAGGCCGTCGCCGTCACCTGCGACGTCCGCGAGGAGGAACAGTGCCGCAGGCTGATCGAGCGCTCGGTAGCGGAGTTCGGTGAGATCCACATCCTGGTCAACAACGCCGCCTACCAGATGTCGCAGCCGGAGGGCATCAGCGCGATCACCACGGAGCAGTTCGACCGGGTCATGCGCACCAACCTCTACGGCATGTTCTGGCTGTCGAAGATGGCGTTGCCGCACATTCCCAAGGGCGGCTGCATCATCAACTCAACGTCCGTGCAGGCCTACAAGCCGAGCCCCCACCTTCTCGACTACGCGATGACGAAGGGTGCCATCGTCACCTTCACCCAGGGGCTGGCGCAGATGCTGGCGCGGGACGGCATTCGCGTCAACGCCGTCGCGCCCGGCCCGGTCTGGACGCCGCTGATCCCCGCGACGATGCCGGACACCACCGAGTTCGGGAAGCAGTCGCCCATCGGACGCCCGGCACAGCCGGTCGAGATGGCGCCCGCCTATGTCTTCCTCGCCTCGCCACAGGCGAGCTACATCACCGCGGAGATCGTCAACGCCACCGGCGGAACGCCACTGCCCTGATGCGCCTGTGGCAGTGGATGACCTGGGAGGCGGCAGAGATCGGGCGCTCGATGCGGCGGGCTTTGACGACCGCCGGCTCCGAGCGCGACCTGACCACCCAGTCCCTCAAGGCGGCCGGAGCCGCCGTGCTCGCGTGGGCGGTGACGGGTTGGTGGTGGGGCGCGCCGATGGCGCTGATGGCTCCGTGGGCCGCGGTCGTGCTGGTGCAGAGCACGGTCTACCGCTCCGTGCGGTCAGGGCTGCAGCAGATGGCGGTCATCGCCGTCGGAACCGCGCTGGCCACCGGAGCGGCGGTGCTGACGGGAAACACCTTGGCCGCGATGGCAGTAGCGCTGCCGCTGACGGCCTTGCTCGGCAATTACCGCCGCTTCGGCGAGCAGGGCATGTACGCCTCCACCACGGCACTCTTCGTGCTGGCCTACGGCACCTACTCCGGCTTCGACATCCTGCACCGGCTGCTCGAGTCCCTCATCGGCGGCCTGATCGGCATCACCGTGAACGCGCTGATCCTGCCGCCCGTGCACCTGCGCAGTGTCCGCGACTCGCTGGACCGACTGCCCGGGGAGAGCGCGGACCTTCTGCGCACGATGGCCGAGGAGATCGGATCGGGCTATGACCGGCGGCAGGCCGAGGCATGGCACCAACGGGCGCACCGCCTCGGTGCCGTGCTCGCGGACCTGCGCCACGCGCGGCAGCAGACCACGGAGAGTTACCGCTTCAACCCGGGCCGCCGACTGCGCAGATCCGGCCCGCCGCTGCCCTCGGCGGACTGGGACCACGGCTGGGAGCGAATCGTCGAGCACCTCGCGGCCCTCACCCGCATACTCGCCGACGCGGCCGGAGAGCGCCGCAGACTCGCCCCGCCGCCCGATTCCGTCCTCGCCGAGGTGCCGGAACTGCTGCTCGCCGCGGCCGACGTGTGCGTCGCATACCGGGACCCCGCCGGCGCGGGCGGAGACGGCGGCGGTGAGGAGCGTGCCAGGGCGGTGTCGCGGGCATGGGACGTGCACGCCCGGATCAAGGGCCGGCTCGCGGAACAGGACCCCGAGACGGCCACGTCGCTCGGCGGGCTGGTGGCCGAGGGACAGCAACTGCTGTACGAACTCGCGGTCGAATGACCGAGGCGCGGAAGGTTTCCTGGTCAGGCTTGGGGTACATGCGGCGCATGACCGCTGTCGAGCCGTACACGCGTGCAGGCCACCTGCCTGAGACCGAGCCGCAGGCCGGGCCCGGACCGGTGCCCACGGGGGTGGCCACCGGCGAGATTCTCGTACCGACCATCGGCGTGGAGGAGGAGTTCCTGCTCGTCGACAGCCGTAGCCGGGCACCCGTGGCCCGGGCGGCGCAGGTGATCGAGACTGCCGAGCGTGTGCTCGGAGATCAGGTCCAGGCCGAGTTCTACCGGGCGCAGGTGGAGGTGTGCACCCGTCCCACCGCCTCGTGCGGCGATCTGCGGGGTCAGCTGGCCGGGCTGCGGGCCATGGCGGGACGGGCGGCCCGGGAGGCGGACTGCCTGCTGGTGGCCTCCGGCACCGCCGTGGTGCCGCCGCAGCAGCCGCTCCCGGTCACGGACACTTCGCGCTACCGGCGGATGGCGGCTCTGTGCGGCGCCCTCGTGGACGGCAGTGCCGGAGTGACCTGCGGCTGCCACGTCCACATCGGTACCGCGGACCGCGCCGAGGCCCTGTTGCTGGCCAATCACCTTCGGCCCTGGCTGCCGACCCTTCAGGCGCTCATGACCAACTCACCCTTCTCCTGCGGGCGCGACACCGGTTATGCCAGTTGGCGTTCGGTGCAGTTCGGCCGCTGGCCGACGGCGGAGCCACCGCCGCTCCTGGACCTCGCCGGTTACGAGGAGAGCGCCGAAACGCTCGTGACCTCCGGAATCCTGCTGGACCGCCGGATGATCTACTGGTTCGCCCGCCCGTCGGAGCACGTACCGACGCTCGAAGTGCGCGTCGCGGACGTCGCGGCGGACCTGGACACCACACTGCTCTACGCCGCGCTGGTCCGCGGCCTGGCCGCGACGCTGCTGGCCGAGGCCCGGCGCCCCGGCGCACGTCCGCCGGACGTCCCGGTCACCCGACTGCACGCGGCTCACTGGCATGCGGCCCGTTACGGCACCGCGGGGCCGTTCCTCGACCCGCTCACCGGGCGGCACGTGCCCGTCCATGAACTGATGAACGCCCTGCTCGAGCGCGCGACACCGGGGCTCCGGGCGGCGGGCGACCTGGAACTCGTTCGCCGGCTCTTCGCCCGTCGGTGCCGCCTCGGCAGCGGCGCCGACCACCAGCGGGCCGTCTACCGACGCAGAGGCGGCCTCCGCGACGTGGTCGACAACCTGGCGGAAGTCACCGCCGCCGCGTGAGCGACCGGGCTGCGTCTGCGTCTACGCGCCGGGGGTGCCGGCGGTACGGCCCGGTGGTGGCGGAGGAGACGGAGATCAATCCCCACCCGTTTGCGGGGGTATGCCGCGCGGCGCAGGGTAGACGGGAAGCGTTCCAGACACGGACGACCTCAGAACGGAGCAATCATGCCTCGCGGTTCGAGCCCCAAGCGGGAACGTCAGTACGAGCACATCAAGGAGAGTGCGCAGCAGCGCGGAGAGAACAAGGAGCGCGCCGAGGAGATCGCCGCCCGCACGGTGAACAAGGAGCGCGCCCGAGCGGGCGAGTCCCGCACCGCCAGCAAGAGTTCCACCCAGGACCCCAAGTCCTCGTCCCAGCGCGGTGGTGAGCGTTCCCACAGCGGCTCCCGGGGGCCGACCTACGACCAGCTGTACGCCGAAGCCCAGCGCCGCAACATCCACGGCCGCTCCTCGATGAACAAGGCCGAGCTCGAGCGAGAGCTGGGACGCTGAGCCGCGCAGAAGGGCGGAAAGTGAAAGCGCTGGTCGTCAACTGCACCCTCAAGCCCTCGCCGGAGCCGTCCAACACCGATGCCCTGGCCACAGTCGTGGCCGACCGGCTGGTGGAACTGGGCGCGGACCTCGAGTACGTCCGCGCCGTCGACCTGAACATCAAACCGGGCGTCACTTCGGACGCCGGCGACGGTGACGAGTGGCCGGGTGTACGCGAGAAGCTGCTCGACGCACAGATCCTGATCATGGCCTCGCCCACCTGGCTGGGCAGGCCCTCCTCGGTGGCGCAGCGGGTGCTGGAGCGGATGGACGCCATGCTGTCGGAAACGGACGACGACAACCGCCCGGTCGCGTACAACCGCGTCGCGGGAGTCGTGGTCACCGGCAACGAGGACGGCGCCCACCACGTCATCAGTGAGATGTCCGGGGCACTGGCCGACATCGGCCCTCCGGAGCGGTGACGGCCTGCGGCCCGCGCCCTCAGTGCAGAGCGTCCGCGGCCACTCGCAGATCGGCGACGAGACCCCCGTACGCGGCTTCGCGATCGTCGGAGCGCAGGACGGCCGAGGGGTGCAGAGTGGCCAGGATGTGCCGCTTCGCCTCCTCGGTGCCACGGTCGCAGCTCTCCCCTACAGGCATCGGGATCAGTGCGCCCCGGTCCTTGGCGACGCGGAACGACCCTCCGAGCAACGCCCTGCCGGCCGTCGCGCCGAGCGCCACCACCACGTCGGGGTCGACCATTCCCATCTCGGCGTCGAGCCACGGCTTGCAGGCAGCCACCTCCCGCAGGCTCGGAGCTTTGTGGATCCGGCGTTTACCCCGTTCGGCGACGGTGAACTTGAAGTGCTTGACCGCGTTGGTGACATACACCGGCTCCTGGTCAAGCCCCGCGTCCTTCAAGGCGTTCCTCAGCAGCCGTCCGGCGGGCCCCACGAACGGCTCGCCCTGCCGGTCCTCCTGATCGCCGGGCTGCTCGCCGACCAGTACGAGCCGCGCCATCGGGTCGCCCGCCCCGAAGACGGTCTGGGTGGCCTCCTTGAACAGCGGGCAGCCCTTGCAGCCCGCTGCGGCGCGTCGGTGTGCCTCGAGGCCGCCACGGCGGGGAACGTACGGGGTGGCGTCATACGCCTCTCCAGCAGCATGTGCATCCGTACCGCTCATCGACGTCGCCTCCCGGGTCGTCCGTCCCCGTCTCCCGGGGGCTACCCGCGGGCGGCGGGTTCATCCCGCGAAAGGAATGGTGTGCCCGCACCGAAAGAACCACTGCGCGCCTTCGTGCAGCGGCGCCGCGAACCCGCCGTCGTCCAGACCCTGCGTTCCACCGCCGCCGCCGTCGTCTCGTACGTCATCGCCCTCCAGTTGAGCAGCGAGCCTGCTCCGCTGACCGCGCCGCTGACCGCCCTGCTCGTCGTACAGGTCACCCTGTACTCGACCCTGACCACGGGTATCCGCAGGGTGAACTCCGTGGTGGCGGGCGTTCTGATCGCCATCGGCTTCAGCGCGCTGGTGGGCCTGACCTGGTGGAGCCTCGGGCTGGTGATCTTGGCGTCGCTGGTCATCGGCCGGTTCGTCCGGGTCGGTGAGTTCGTGCCCGAAGTCGCGATCAGCGCCATGCTGGTGCTCGGCGTGGCGCAGGTGACGTCGACGGCCTGGGACCGGGTGCTCGAGACGCTCATCGGCGCCGTGGTGGGACTGGCGTTCAACGTGCTTCTCGTGCCCCCCGTATGGGTGAACTCCGCCAGCGAGGCGATCATCGATCTGGCCGGCCGGATGCGCAGGCTGCTCGGGCACATCGGGGAGGAACTCGCCGAGCACACACCGGTGGAACAGGCCGCGGCCCGGCTCCACGAGGCGCGGCGCCTGGACCACGACATCGTGCAGGTCGACGCGGCGCTCCAGCAGGCGGAGGACAGTCTGCGGCTCAATCCCCGGGTCAAGGAGGGTCTGCTCTCCCGTCTCGTCCTGCGTACCGGCCTGGATGCTCTGGAGATCTGCGCGGTGGTGCTGCGCGTGACGTGCCGGACCCTCACCGACCTTGCCAAGACGCGCACCGACGAGCCGATCTTCCCGCCGGAGATCACCTCCGCCCTGCAGGAGCTCTTCGCCCATCTGGCCGGAGCCATCCAGAACTTCGCGGTACTGATCACCACCGAGGTCAGCGCCAACGCCGAGGACGCGGAGGAGCGCCTCTCCGAGGAACTGGCCGCCGGCCGCGAGAGCCGCGACCGAGTGGGGCCTCTCCTGTTCGACATGGCCCGTCAGGAGCCGGCCCACTGGCAGCTCTACGGAGCGCTGCTGGCCGAGGCCGACCGCATCCTTGACGAGCTGGATGTCGAGAAGCGCTCCGAGCGGCTGGTGGAGGAACTCGACCGGCACTCGCGCGAGCAGCAGGCCCGGTATCCGCAGGTGGAACGGTTCAAGGAACGCGTGCGCAACAGCGTGATCCGCGGGGACGACCTGGACGCCCTGGATGACCTGGATGACCTGGACGACTGAGGGTCAGCCCTCGACGCCGGTGGAGCTGTGCGCCGCACCCACGGGCTTGGACTCTGGTGAACCGCGCTGCAGTTGCACTTCGTCGTACGCGACTACGACCGAACGCCAGGGTCAGTCCGTTGTCCCGTACGAAGCGGGGAACGCGGCTCACCAGCGCATCACCCCGATCGTGATGGCGTATGCGAGGCCGCAGCCCACGACGGGAAGGCACAGCGTGAACACGAGCCGCACGGACCGCACCGTCTATCCACCCTTCAGTTCGCACTGGTAGGGCCGCAGGGGCCGGGGGGCGCAGCCCGCTGCGGTGACCTTCCACCCTTGCCTCCATGAGGCACGCGCGACGCCGTGTCGCCGGAGGGCTGCTATCGGAGGCGGGTCGTCGTACCGGCCGTTCTCTGATGGGCCAGCAGGGTGTAGCCGGCGAGAGCCGCGCCGGCAGCTGCGAGCAGCACGGCCACCACACTCGCCCACGCGAACGCCGCGCCGAGACTGCTCTCCGGCAAGCTGATGACGCCGAGACCGGACAGACCGTGGACGACGATGATCCCGACGGTCGTGGAGGCCGTCGCCGCCCACACCGGCGCTGTGTCCTGCAGGGCAAGCCACACGCCGAGCACGAGGCAGCAGACAGTTATGGCGAGGGACACCGCGTCGGCGTAGCCGCCCGAGCGCAGGTCGCCGAGGTCCGTCGGCAGGTGGATCACGCCGCAGCCGAACAGTGCCGCCGCTGCCGGCAGGCGCAATACGGACTG
Source organism: Streptomyces sp. NPDC051219 (assembly GCF_040682335.1). Classification (NCBI taxonomy): domain Bacteria; kingdom Bacillati; phylum Actinomycetota; class Actinomycetes; order Kitasatosporales; family Streptomycetaceae; genus Streptomyces; species Streptomyces sp. NPDC051219. Next base: position 20,527 of record NZ_JBFBAS010000052.1, on the reverse strand, counting down.
CAGGGCCGGGGCGGGCTGACGACCCGCGGTGCTGTCGGCGAGGACCGGCGTGGCTCCGCGCCGCTCCCCGAGGACGGCCGGGGCGCTGGTCCGGCTGATGGGCCCGACGGGGCTGATGGCTCCGACAGGGCCGACGGGTCTGCCGGGGCCGGGCCCGACGGGGCTGACGGGCCCACCGGGCATGCTGGGCCCGGCCGGGGTGATGGGGCCGCCAGGGCTGCCGGGGCCGCCGGGGCTGATGGGCCCGCCCGGCATGCTGGGTCCGGCCGGGGTGATGGGGCCGCCAGGGCTGCTGCGGTCGCCGGATGCGTCCGGCTGCCCGGCAGTCACGCAGTCCGGGGCAGGTCCGTACTCCTCCTCGGCCCCGAGGACGCTCACCAGCTGAGCGACTTCCTCGATCGGCCGGCCGACGGCCGCGGCGCGCAACGCGGTGCCGGCGTCATCGCCTTCGTCCGGCTGGGCGTTGAGCAGGGCGACCAGCTTCATGACCTCGTCCACGGGACGGGTGACGGCGGCTGCGCGCAGCGCTTCGTCGCCGGCGTTGCGTATCTCGCCGGTCCGCCGCAGGAGGGTGACCAGCGCGGCGACTTCCTCGACCGGGCGGCGGGTGGCCGCCGTCCAGAGGAGCGTCTGCATCGACTCACCATCCATCGCTTCGGCACCCTCTGCGCCGGTCGGAGGGAAGCGCTGTTCGTTGCTGGGCTCGGCTGCTTGGGAAGGCATGGGCGCTGCTCCATCCGCCGGACTTCACGGGCCTGGACACACCTGATTGCTGTGCGTTATGGATAGTGTGTGATTTGTTGCATTCAATGACTCTTCGGGCCGTTGTGCCATCCGGCTGCGCCCGAAGGGGCACCCGGGGCGGGCTTGGCCGTGGGGGACAGGTAGGCCCGCAGGTTGGGCCGGCCGGGGAGATCCGGCAGGGGGTGAAGCCGCCAGCCGCGGGCGAAGTCCGGCGGTCCCGCGGCCCCCGACACCAGCATGGCCACGGGCCGGCTGCGGGCCGCGGCCGTCATCCCCGGCTGGGTGATGCTGCCGTCGTGGCCGCCGGTCTGGCGCGAGGCGCACCCGACACGGAACGCGACCAGAATTGCCTGCTCCCCGCTCACGATGCAGGGCGGACGCACGCCCTGGCGTTTCAGCTCGGCGGCCACCGCTTCGAAGGCCACCCCCGCGACGCGGCTGCGGGTGGTCACCCTTTCGAGGACCAGGTACTGGATGGTCAGATGAGCTGCCACCGCCAGGGTGAGCATCCCGACCACGAGCGGGCGTGGCTTCACGGCGCCGGCCAGCCAGGTCAGGCACACGGCGACCGGCAGCGCCATCAGCGCGTAGGCGGGCATCAGGAAGCGTGGCGCGGCGTAGCCGATCAGCAGCAGATACGGCACTGCCAGGGACACACCCACCAGCATCGGCACCAGTAGCACGGCCGGCCGGCGGGCACGGACGGCGACCATCACCCCGCCCGCGGTGAGCAGCGGCAGCAGGAACCACCACGCCCCGGTGAGCGGCCGCCAGGGCCCTTCGCAGGGGCGGCACAGCGTACGTCCCCCGAGCCCGCGCAGCTGGTCGTCGAAGGCCAGGTTCCAGCCGAGATTCCCCTGGATCTCGCTGGCCCGCCGCAGCCGGGCGAAGAGGCCGTCGTACCGGAGGTACGCCTCGACGACCCACTCCGCACCGCCGAGCACCGCGCCGGCGGCGAGCGTGAGGAGCAGCGCCGGTCGCCTCCATGCCCTGACCCACAGCGCGGCGACGGCGAGCGGCGCAGCCAGCCAGAACGCATCACTGGGCCGCATCAGCGCGGCGAGTGCCACCCCGGCGCCGAGGCCGACGAGGGCCGCGCGGTCCGACGGGTCCCGCGCGGCCCTGAGGAAGCAGCCGACCGCGATCATCGCCCCGTAGGCGACCCACAGGTTGGGCATCGCCGCGGGACCGTAGAACACGGTGAACCAGAGGCCGGCGAACAGGGCACCGGCGAGAGCGATGACCCGGCTGGGGAGCAGGCCCCTCCACGCCCGGAGCGACAGCAGGAGACCGAGGCCCGACATGAGGGCCAGGTAGACGCGGAGTGCGTCGAGGGACGAGGTCAGGGACGTCACGGGGGCGACGAGGTAGGTGATACCGCGGGCACGGGGCGCGCTGAAAAAGGCTGCGGGTGCGTCCCGGCTGACCTGGCTGACGTACACGGTCTCGTCCCAGCCGAGGACCGAGCCGGGCAGGACGAGCACCAGTTGGAGCAGCGTGTACGCGGCGGCGACGAAGCCGGGCCACGCGAGATCGCGCATGGTCGCCCGGCTCAGGCCCTGGCGGGGTTCGCCCTCGCGAGGGCCCGACGCCACGGCTGAGGTCTGAGTCATGGCCGGACCTCGCGAACGGTAGGGGACGGCGGGTGGCACTGCGTGCGCACCACGCTGCCTCTGCCCGGCCGGTCCGGCCATTCGGCTCCCGCTACTTGGGGGAACGGCTCCCCGCGCGGGCTGCCCGGCGCAGCGGACCCGTACGGTGGCGGGGCCGAACCGCTCAGCGGTGCACGGGGACCCGAGCGGCGGGGCGCTGCTCGGCGATGGACCGGTCCGCCCACACGAGGTGGTGGCCGGTGTCGGCGGGGTGCGCTCCCCAGTCGTCGGAGAGCGCGTCGACCAGAACCAGGCCCCTGCCGTGCTCGCGGAAAACCGTTCCCGCCCGTTGCCACGAGGCCGTCACCTCGGCGGTGTCGAAGCCGTTGCCGGTGTCGGACACTTCGAGGCGTACGAGCCCGGCCGTCCGCGGGGCGGTCATCTCGTGCAGGCTGAGCGTGATGGTGACGGGAACGGTCCCGTGGCGCACGGCGTTGGTGACCAGTTCGCCGGCGACCAGCAGAGGTCGTCCACGATGTGGAGCAGCCGCCACGAGGCCAACTGCTCGGACACGATCCGACGGGCGACGCCGGGAGCGTCGTCGCCGCCGGGCAGGGAGCACGACGCGTAGGACTGCGGACCCGGCCTGTGGTGAACGGCGAGCGTTGTGCTCATCACCTTCACCTCCTACGAGTGATTCGTCGCCGCGCGCCCGCCGGATTGGGCGACCGGGTCACCCCTCGCGGTGCGCGCGCGTTCCCTGTGCCGGTGAGCGCCGACTGCTGGTGGGAGCCGGTCCCGCGACAGCCGGCCCCGCTGGAGCTCGCTGCTTGAAGTCGCCGGCAGCGGGCAAACGAGTGACACCTCGGTCCCCGTGCTCCCGGTGAGAGCGCGTGGCGGCCGCGGGCGCGACGATGCACCCCATCACGCGATCGAGCCGGAGCCGCGGAAAGGCAGTTTTTGTGCGCAGCGTAGGAGTGGAGGAGGAACTCCTCCTGGTGGATGCCGAAACGGGCGACCCCCGGGCTCTGTCGACGGCCGTACTGGCCGCCGCGTCCCAGGGGGGTGAGGGCGAGGGGCAGACCTTCCAGAAGGAGTTGCACCGGCAGCAGCTGGAGTTCGCCACGCACCCGCGCACGGGAATGGGCGAGCTGGCGGCCGAAATCAGCCGCTGCCGTGCCGAGGCCGCCCGGCACGCGGGGGAGGTGGGCGCGGCGGTCGCCGCTCTGGCGACGTCACCGCTCCCGGTCGACCCGGCGATCAGTTCCGGCGAGCGATACCGGTGGCTGGAAGAGCAGTTCGGGATGACAGCACAGGAGCAGATCACGTGCGGCTGCCACGTTCATGTGTCGGTGGATTCCGACGAGGAGGGCGTGGCGGTCCTGGACCGGATCCGGCCCTGGCTGTCCGTACTCCTCGCGATGAGCGCGAACTCGCCGTACTGGCAGGGAGACGACAGCCGATACAGCAGTTACCGCAGCCGCGTATGGGGGCGCTGGCCGTCGTCCGGCCCGGTGGAGATTTTCGGTTCCGCCGATCGCTACCACGAGCAGGTCCGGTCCATGGTCGGGACCGGGGCGCTGCGGGACGAAGGAATGATCTACTTCGACGCGCGGCTCTCGCACAAGTACCCCACGGTCGAGATCCGGGTCGCGGATGTGTGCCTGGACGACTCGACGACGGTTCTCCTGGCCACGCTGGTGCGCGGACTCGTGGAGACGGCTGCTCGGGAGTGGCGGGCGGGCGAGCCGCCCGCTCGCCACGGTGTCGGCCTCCTGCGCCTCGCCGCGTGGCGGGCCGGCCGGTCGGGACTGGACGAACAGCTGATCCATCCCGGCACCATGAGCCCCGCGCCCGCCGAAGCGGTCGTGCGGGCCCTGTTCGACCACGTGCGGGACGCGCTGGACGACTGCGGAGACCTGATTCCCGCCCAGGAGGGTCTGGCCCGACTCCTCAAGGACGGCAACGGCGCACAGGTCCAGCGTGATCTGCTGCGCCGGACCGGCAGTCTGCGAGAGGTGGTCGCCGAGTGCGCACGCCGGACCTGCGGCTAGGGCGGTGGTCGCGGGTTGGGCGCCCCGGCCTGTCCACAGGCCGGGCGCCCGTGTGCCGGGAAGGCGGGTCAGGAAGTGCCGGCGCCCGCCGTCGCCGGCGTACCGGCCAGGATCGTCGGTTCGACTTCTTCGTAGCGGCGGAGCTGGTCGGCTGCGTCCTGGTCGTAGAGGATCGTGGCGAGCCAGCCGGCCAGGAAGCCGAGCGGGACTGAGACGATACCGCTCGTCGTGAACGGGAACCAGTTGAAGTCCTGGTCGGGGAAGACGGACTGCGGTGATCCGGACACCAGGTTGCTGCCGGTCATCAGGATGAGCGAGGCGACGGTGCCCACGATCAGGGTGGCGAGCAGGCCCGTGCGGGTGTAGCGGCGCCAGAAGAGGCTGTAGACCAGCGCAGGAGCGATCGCGGACGCGCCGACGCAGAAGGACAGGGTCAGCAACGCCTGAAGGTTCAAGTGCCGGGCACCGGCAGCGAACGCGATCGCGACGAGCCCGACTCCCGCCGCGGCCGCCCGGGCGATGGCCGTCTCCGTGGAGTGCTTCGGGGCGAACTTGCGCAGCCCGTGCGCGATGAGGTCGTGCGCCAGCGTGTTGGCGCAGGCGAGGGTAATTCCGGCGACCGAGGCGAGCAGGGTGAGGAAGATCGCCGTGGCCACCGCCGTGAACAGCAGTGTCTCGACGGTGTTCGGATCCGTGCCCATCACGGCCTGGCTGACCATCAGGAACGCTGTCTGACCCTGCGGGTCGCCTGCGACGAGACCCTCGTGCCCGACGATCGCGGCCGCGCCGAAGCCGATCACGGCGAGCAGCAGGCAGGTGGCCACGACGGTCGAAACGGCCCAGGACATCGAGCGCCGCACGGCTGTCGCACTGCGCGAGCTGAACATACGCATCGTGATGTGCGGCAGCACCGCCGCGCCCAGCACGATCGTCAACTGTGTGCCGATCATGTCGAAGTCGTCGCCTCCGAACTGCAGCCCGGAAGCGAGATACGCGTCTCCGGCCCCGCTCCCTTTCTTGGCGGCGTCCAGCAGCGAGGGCAGGCTGAAGTCGAACCGATTGAGGACGAGCACCGCAATAGCGGTTGCCGCGCCGAGCAGAACGACGGTCTTGACGATCTGGATGAATGCGGTGCCCTTCATCCCGCCGATCGCCGCATACGCGATCATCAGCAGACCGAGGAACACGATTGCCCCGGTCTTGAAACCGTCGGCATGGAAGCCGAGGACGACCGCGAGCAGATCACCCGCACCCGCGAGCTGGAAGATCACCAGCGGCAGCAATGCGGTCAAAGTCACCATGGCCGCGGTGATCCGCACGACCGGGCCGGAGGCGCGGCGGGTGAGGACGTCGCCGATCGTGAACCGGCCGGCGTTGCGCAGAGGTTCGGCCAGCAGGAACATCATCAGGACCAGCGAGAGCACGGTGCTCAGGGTGAGCGTGATGCCGTCGAAGCCGAGCAGCGCGATGATGCCGATGGTGCCGAGCACGGTGCCCGCCGAGATGTAGTCACCGGCGATGGCGAGGCCGCTCTGTACGGGCGACAACGAGCGGTAGCCGGTGTAGAACTCACCCAGGTCGTCGTGATCGGGCCCGGTCATCACGCACAGCAGCAGTGTGACTGTGATGACCGCGATGAACGCGACCAGCGACATGGTCTGGGCGTGGGAGCTGAACTCGGTCATGAACGGACACCCCCCGTGGTGCCGTCGGACCATTGCCACTGCCCGTGGTCTGGATACCCGGGAACATCCGCCCGGGAGCCGCCGCGGGCCCGAGGGGCGCGGGTCTCCTGTGCCGCTTGCCGGGCGTGCTGCTCCCGGATGGTCGCGGAGAGCGGGTCGATACGGTCGCGTGCGATGCGCTCGTACAGGGCGATCGCCGCGAGCGCGACAGGCAGCTGGCAGAGCCCGAGCATCAGGCCGGTGTTGAGGCCGCGGGTGATCTCGCCGGTCATCAGCCCGGGCGCGAAGGCGGAGAGGAACAGGAAGAGGGTGAAGTACCCGAGCGCGGTCAGCGTCGCGACGCGGCGCAGCTTGCGGTAGCCGGAGCGGAGGGCGTCGAGGTCGCCGTGAGGACTGTGCGGCTCGCGGTGGTCTTCATGCTGCGGCGGGGGCGCGTCCCAGGAGTGTGCGGCCGGGTCCCACGCGTGCGGCGAGGGGGGTGGCTCCGGGAAGGGGTGGTGGTACGACATCGACTTGCTCCTTGCCGCCGCGGGGAGGCGGGCGGGTGGTGCTGGTTGGTGCGCGTACGTTACTCATCAGTAGGGCGCTGGCGTAAGAGGTATTCCACAGAATGGATGGCGGGTTCGGTGGAGATTCGGCGCGGCTGCGGGGTGGGGAGCGGGGTGGGCCTGACATCGCCGCCATCAGGCACGACGTCCTTACGGACCGGCATGCGGCGCGGGGTGATGCGGGACGCCGGTAGCAGCAGGGGGGTTGGGGCAGCCGTCCCACTTTCATGTGGTCGATGGGCCGCGCGTCGGCGGCGCCACGCAGCCGGTCGGCGGCCCGTTCCGTCAGTGCTCGATTTCGACCGGGCGGCCGAGCCTTGTCCGGAGGGCATACGCCACACGAACTGCTATCAGTTACCGCGTATGCGATCAAACGCCCCACCCGGTGCTCTGACCATGGAAACGGAGCGCTCGGGGGTCACTCCGTGTTCGTGGTCGAGTGCAGGATGGGGTTGGTCGCCGGGCCCGGCACGCCGACTCGCCGACCGAGCCCGGCGCAGGCCGTGGTCGCGGTCCTGTCCTCGGGGCGCGGTGGACCGAAACAGACAGTGGTCCATACCAAGCTCTTGACACACCTTTAGTTCACTTCTTAAATCACGTAGTGAACTAAGTCCCCCACTCTCAATTGGCGCGTCGTCCCTACGCCTCAACATGTCATATGCATGACATGTCTTGGCGGCAGTGGGACTTCACCCGCGACTTCGCTCAGTGCACCGGCTGACACACCTCACCCATCTCTCACCTGCCAACCCCCCACCCAGGCCGTATCACCGGCACAGGAGAAACCGTGCTCCGATCCTTGCGAACGCCCAGAGCGGGTCGACACAGCTCGTCGACGTTCCGCCGCAGGCGGCCCCTGATCGCGGCCTTCGTGGTCGTGGCCTCGGCCGGCTCGACGCTGGCCGCCGTCCCCACCCAGGCATCCCAGGCATCCCAGTCCACCCAGTCCACCCAGGCATCCGTGGCCGCGCCGGGCACTCGGCCGCCGCTTGCCGCCAAAGCCGCGGCTCTGCCGACCAGTTGGGCCACCGTGGTCAACAGCGGCAGCGGCAAGTGTCTGGACGCGCGCTCGGCCGCCACCGTGAACGGTACGGCCGTCCAGCAGTACGCGTGCAACAACTCCGCCGCGCAGCAGTGGAGTTTCACGACAACCAGCGACGGCTATGTGCGGATCAACAACCGCAATGACGCCAACCAGGTCGTCGATGTGAGCAACACGTCCACCTCCGACAACGCCGCGGTGCATCTGTGGACGTACGGAGGCGGCAACAACCAGCAGTGGCAGGCGGTGGACGAGGGCGGCGGCGCGTACCACTTCGTCAGCCGCCACAGCGGCAAGTGTCTGGACGTGCCCTCCGCGTCCGCTGCCGACAGCGTGCAGCTGGTCCAGTACACCTGCAACAACTCGGCGGCCCAGCGCTTCCAGGTCGCGCCGGTGAACACCGCTCCCGGTGATGTGGACCTCGGCCCGAACGTGGTCGTCTTCGACCCGTCGATGCCGTCGGCGACCATCCAGAGCCGGCTGAACTCCATCTTCCAGCAGCAGGAGCAGAACCAGTTCGGCTCCCAGCGTTACGCGGTGATGTTCAAGCCCGGCACCTACAGCAACGACGTCAACGTCGGCTTCTACACCCAGGTGCTTGGCCTCGGCCAGTCGCCCGACTCGGTGACGATCAATGGCGCCGTGCATGTCGAGGCCGACTGGTTCCCGCCGCAGAACGCCACCCAGAACTTCTGGCGCGGTGCCGAGAACCTGTCGGTGAATCCGACCGGCGGCACCGACCGCTGGGCGGTCTCGCAGGCGTCCGCGTACCGCCGCATGCACGTCCGCGGCAACCTGGCGCTGGACGACGGGGGGTGGGCGAGCGGCGGCTTCACGGCCGACACCAAGGTCGACGGTCAGGTGCGGTCCGGCAGTCAGCAGCAGTGGATCACCCGCAACTCCACGCTCGGCAGCTGGACCGGCTCCAACTGGAACATGGTCTTCGTCGGCAGCCAGGGGGTCCCGGGCACCACCTTCCCCAACCCGCCCTACACGACCGTGAACCAGACCCCCACGATCCGTGAGAAGCCGTTCCTCTACGTGGACAGCGCCGGCGCCTACCGGGTGTTCGTACCGTCGCTGCGGAGCAACTCCGCCGGTACGACGTGGGCCAGCGGCGCCGCGGCCGGCACCTCGCTCGGCATGGACTCGTTCTTCATCGTGCGGGCCGGCACCACCGCCGCGCAGATCAACGCCGCGCTGGCCCAGGGCAAGAACCTGCTCGTCACGCCAGGTGTCCACCACCTGAACCAGACCCTGCAGGTGACCCGCCCCGACACGGTGATCCTCGGTCTGGGCCTCGCCACCTTCGTCCCCGACAACGGCATCACGGCGATGCGCGTGGCGGACGTCGACGGCGTCAAGGTCGCCGGTCTCCTCTTCGACGCAGGTCCGGTCAACTCGCCCACCCTGGTGGAGATCGGTCCGTCCGGCGCCTCCGCCGGCCACGCGGCCAACCCGACCTCGCTGCACGACGTCTACTTCCGGGTCGGCGGCCAGACGGTCGGCAAGGCGACGACGAGCCTGGTGGTCAACAGCCACAACGTCATCGGCGACCACATGTGGATCTGGCGCGGTGACCACGGCAATCCCGGCACCATCGGCTGGACCGTCAACACCGGCGACACCGGCCTGATCGTCAACGGCAACGACGTGACGATGTACGGGCTGTTCGTCGAGCACTACCAGAAGCACCAAACCATCTGGAACGGCAACGGCGGCCGGACGTACTTCTACCAGAACGAGATGCCGTACGACCCGCCCAACCAGGCTGCCTGGATGAACGGCTCCACCCAGGGCTTCGCCGCGTACAAGGTCGCCAACTCGGTCACCAGTCATCAGGCGTTCGGGCTGGGCAGCTACTGCTACTTCAACGTGAATCCGAGCGTGACCGCCGAGCGGGCCTTCGAGGCCCCTGACAACCCGAATGTGCGCTTCCAGAGCATGGTGACGGTCTCGCTCGGCGGCACCGGGACGATCCGTCATGTCATCAACGGCAGAGGCGGACCTTCGAACTCCTCGACGAACGTGGCCAACCTCGTCAGCCATCCCTGACCGCGCGTCCCCTGCCCCGGCCGGCCGTCCACGCGGAAGCGCCAGCCGGGGCGGGGGAGCAGGGGAACCCGAGAAGTGCAGGTCAGGGGACTCAGGGTCTTTCGTCTGGATCATGCCGGGCATGATCCAGACGGGAGACCCTAGCCGTATGCGGTGAGCAGCAGGGCGATGTCGTCGGCGCGGTAGGAGGAGCGCCGCGCGTCAAGCAGGAGGCGGTCGGCGAGTTCGTCCAGGCCGTCCGCGCGGGCGTGCGCCAAGGACGTCCGCAGCCGGTCGATCCCCACGTCGATGTCGCTGCCGCGCTCCTCGACCAGACCGTCCGTGTACAGGGCGAGGACGGAGCCCGGTGCCAGGCCGATCCGTGTTGCCGGATAGGCGCTCGCGCGATCCACGCCGAGGAGGGGACCGACGTCCAGGTCAAGGACGTCGGTCGACCCGTCGGGACGGCGAAGCAGTGGTGGCGGGTGGCCTGCTGCGACGGCGTACGCGTGATGGCCGGGGGACTCGAGGCGGATGCAGCAGCAACTGGCCAGCAGTCCGGAGCCGAGGTCGATGAGGGTCTGGTTGGCCCCCGCCACCACGTCACTGGGCGTGTGGCCCACCGCCGTGAAGGCGCGTACGGCGCTGCGCAGCTGGGCCATGGTGGCCGCGGCGGCGATGCTGTGCCCCTCGACGTCTCCGATGACGAGAGACACCCCGTCGCCGGTGGCGATGACGTCGTACCAGTCGCCGCCGATGTCCATCCCCCTGGTGCCGGGCAGGTAGCGGGCAGCGGTACTGAGACCTGGGAGCAGGGGCAGCCGGTGCGGCAGCAGCGCCTTCTGCAGGCCACGGGCGAGTGCGAACTCCGAGTCGTAGAGCCGCGCTCGTTCCAGGGCTTGGGCGATCAGCCCGGCCAGTGCGGTGAGGACGCCGCGGTCCTTCTCCGTGAACGGATGGGTCTCGTCGAAGCCGAGAACGCAGGTGCCGACGGGGGTGCCGGAGGCGATCAGCGGCAGGTACGCCCAGGAGCTCACCCCGCCCCCGGCAATGCCCGGGTAGCCCTGAGAGAGATCCCGCTGTGACTCGATGAAGAGCGGGGACCCCGAGGTCAGGGCCTCCGTGCCGGGCAGGCGGGCGTGCAGTGGCACGCCCTCCAGCCATTGGAGGAAGTCCTCGTGGCGGCCGGTCTGGAAGAGCCGGTGCATGGTTCCCTCGCGCACCACGTAGATCGCCAGCTCCTGGCCACCGAAGGCCGGGAGGAGCTGGTCGGCGACGACTTCGCAGACCTCGCGGGCGGTGACCGCCTCGGTCAGCGCACTGCCCAGTTGCAGGACGTGGTAAATGACGCCCATGCGCGCCGGTGCGGCGGCGGGCGCCGGCACACCGGATGCGGCGGGTGCCGTTACGGACGACGCGGCGGGCGCCGGAGAAACCGAGGTGGGACTGCCGACGGGAGTGACCCGGGCGGTCACCCCGTCCGCCTCCGGGTGGAGGAAGAAGGCGAGCCACCGGTCGGGCGGACGGCAGGCGTGGAAGGAGGACCGCGCTTGCGAGATCATCGCGGACCGGTGCCGGTACTCGATATCGGGATCGGACAGCCACGGCAGGACGTCCCAGAGACACCGGCCCAGCAACTCGTCGCCGCGCACGCCCAGAAGCTGTTCGGCGCTGTGGTTGACATAGGTGACCCGCCCGTCGGGGGCGAGGGAGAAGAGCCCGTCCCGCAGCCGCTCCAACGCGGCTAGGGCCGTACCGCCGGCCCGCGCATCGACGACCGCGCCGACCAGATGGGAGCGTGACCGAATGTCGTCGACCTCGGGTACGCGGCCCCACAACTCGACCGTGCGGTGCCCCTCGCCGCCGTGCCCGCCGTCTCCGTCCCGTACGCGCATGCGCCGAGCGACGATCCTTCCCTCGGCCGCTGCCGCGCGGGCCGCAGCACGGAAGGCTGCGAGGTCGCCGGGGTGGAGGCGGGAAGCGAGCGTATCGGCCCTTCCGTCGAAGGCGAGGGGGTCGAGACCGAAGATCGAGCAGAACTCCTCGTCCCCGGTGAGCGTGCCCGTGAGGAGGTCCCAGTCGAACAGGCCGAGCCTCACGGCCGGTGCGGAGAGAGCCGGAGCCTCGACGGGAACAGTCTGCGGGCCGCACTCGATGGGATCGCCCGTACGGGCGCGCAGGGCATCGAGCGAGGACCCGAGCCGGCTCGCGACGGTCCTCAGCTGGCGGCGCTGGGACTTGGACAGCCCTTCGCTGCCGGGCAGCGCCGCCCATACGATCGCCAGCGCCCCGAAGGTCTCCTCGCCCGTCCCCACCGGCACCGAGCAGGAGCCGAAGGCGTAGGGCAGGGCCACCGCGAGCTGGGGATACCTGCGTACCGTCTCGTCGGCGTCGGCCAGGTGAATGGTGCGCCCCGAGGTGTAGGCCGCGGCGACCGGAATGGGACTGCCCACCGGAATGAGACGCCAGCCGCCCAGGAGGGACGGTGGCATGCCACAGGTCGCGGCAAGCACGATCGAGCGGCGATCGCGGGAGCGGAGAAAAATACTCCCCGCGTACGCGCCGGTCCCCTCGACGGCCCTGACGACGGCCGCCGTCAGCAGGTCCTCGAGCTCCGCCGTCTCATCGACGGTCACGCCGTCCATATTCCCAGTGTGCGCAGTGCGGCGGGCCCGTTCCACCGCGCCTTGGCGGAGGAGGTTCGCCCCCGGTGGCCGGGTTCCGGGCGGCCCGCGGGCGGAGCCCTCGGACCGCGCGAAAGAACTGTTGCGAACGTCGCTGATCACGCCGTCGAACACAGGGCGGGCCGCCGCGACACGGCCGCGGTCATCTGGCGCCTCCCTTCCGGCTGTGACAGTCGCTCAGCTTCGGGCGGTCGTGCCGGACGTGGCGGATGTGTGGCGAGTGGCTGATTCTCTGGGGTGATGCCCTGCGCTCGGTCTCCGCGACAGCGAGGTGAAGCAGGATGGGGAAGATTCGCGGTGGGTGCCTTCGTCGGTTGGGCGATCCCGCCGGGGAACCCGACGACCGGAGGACCGATCGTGCTGCTCCAGGACAAGACCGCCGTGATCTACGGTGCGGCGGGGGCCGTCGGCAGTGCGGTGGCCCGGACGTTCGCCCGTGAGGGGGCGAAGGTCTTTCTCGCCGGCCGTACTCTCGAGACGCTCGACACCCTGGCCGCGGAGATCTCCGCCGAGGGAGGCGAGACGGACGTGGCGCAGGTCGACGCTCTCGACCGCCAAGCCGTCCAAGAGCATGCCGACGCCGTGGTCGAGGAGGCCGGCAGTATCGATGTCTCGTTCAATGCCATCGGGATTGACCATGTTCAGGGAACGCCGCTCAGAGAACTCTCGCCAGAGGACTACAGCCTCCCGATCACGACCTACACGACGACGCAATTCCTCACCGCCACCGCGGCGGCGCGGTACATGGTGAGCAGGGGCTCCGGCGTGATCCTGACGTTGTCGGCCACGGCGGCTCGCGTCACCCTGCCTTCGGACGGATTCGGTGTCGCGTGCGCGGGCGTCGAAGCCTTCTCCCGCCAGCTGGCGGGAGAACTCGGGCCGTATGGCGTCCGGGTCGTCTGCTTGAGGCCCGACGCAATCCCGGAGACGGCAATGCTCGGTTCGCACGCCCGGACGGTCTGGAGTCGTGCGGCCGAGCGCATGGGTATGACGCTCGAAGACGTTCTGGACGGCTCTCCCGGAGTCCCGGGACCTCTGCTTCAGCGTTCGCCGTCACTGGCCGAGGTCGCGGACGTTGCGGCCTTCATGGCTTCGGACCGGGCGAGTGCCATGACTGCGAGCGTCGCCAACATCAGCTGCGGCTCGGTCGTCGACTAGCCGGCCGCCGCCTGCGGAGGCCGGGAGCAGAAGCGGATCCGGCCTGCCGTCCGGGCGATCGATGCATCTGTGAACGGGCTGGTGGTCGGCGGTCCCGGGGGTTCACGTATTCACATAACCCTCACTCCGGCGAGTGACAGTGGATGCGCGAAGCGTAATTGATTTGGCGTGAACACCCCTTGGATCGGTCCGGGAGTGGCAAAAGACTTCTCCTGTGCCGCGGAAGCCGCGTGCGACATGCGTCTCAGGCGGGACTCCGTGGTACTTCGGTTCCATGGCGCACCAGTTACGTTCGCAATGTGAGGAGAGCGCCGCATGCCCGACGCCGGCCCTCGAGGCACCGCACACCCGATCACGCTGACCGACGGCACGCCCACCCGCACCCGGGAGGTGACCCCCGCCGATCTCGGGCCGATCCAGGCGCTGCACCGCCGTTGTTCGCCGGGCAGCCGAGCCCTGCGCTACCACGCGGGCAAGCCCGAGCTGTCTCCGGCCGGATGGCGGGTGCTGTCCGACCCGGAGCGTGGCACCACCTTGGTCACCACCACTGCCCAGCGTACGGACCGCATCATCGCCATGACCAACGTCATGCGCACCGATCAGCAAGGGGTCGGCGAACTCGCCGTGCTGATCGAGGACGAATGGCAGTCCAAGGGGCTCGGTACCGCCCTGGCCGCACACGCGGCCGACGTGGCCCGCCGGGCAGGGCATCACACCCTGACCGCGACGGTCGCCGCCGCCAACGCACCGATGCTCCACGTCCTGGAGAGGCTGGACGCGCCAACCACTCGTGCCACAAGACCCGGACCCGTCCTCGACATTCACATCCCCATTCCGGGGACACGTGCGAGGGGGTGAGCCGCCCCTTCTGTCCGGGTCCCGTGTGCGCGCACTCCCGGCACCGGCAGGGGCCTCTCCCGCTGTGCCGGAACTATTGGGAACTGTGCGTTTTCTGTGCGTTTAGTGCTGCATGAACCGGTCACCCGAGAGATGACCGGAAGTCGCTGGAGGTGGCGCCATGAGGCAGGGCGACGTGGTGAAGGCGCTGCTGGACTCGTGCGGCCGCACCTTCGCGCAGGAAGCGGACATCCGCCTGCGGAACACGCCGCAGCCGCTGTACCAACTCCTCGTCCTGTCGCTCCTGTTGAGCGCTCGTATCCGCAGCAGTACGGCGATCGCGGCCGCCCGCGCGCTGAACGACGCAGGGATGCGCGACCCGCGGCGCATGGCCGCGGCGACGTGGCAGGAGCGGGTCGATGCGCTGGGCCGGGGCGGCTACCGCCGCTACGACGAGCGCACCGCCACCCAACTGGGGGAGGGGGCGGAAATGGTGGCGCGGGAGTGGCGCGGAGACCTGCGGCGAATGCGGGCCGAGGCGGGCGGTGACACCGAGGCGCTGCGTCGGCTCCTGCAGAGGGTTCCCGGGATCGGGCCCACGGGCGCCGACATCTTCTTGCGCGAGGCGCAGGACGTCTGGCCCGAGGTGGCGCCCCATCTGGACGAGAAAGCCCTGGAGGGCGCGCGGCGCCTGGGCCTGCCGGCCGCGCCCGACGCACTCGCCCGGCTGGCGGGAGATGCCGGCACCGCCGCCTTCGCGGCTGCCCTGGTCCGCGCGGCCCTGGACAAGAGAGTCGCCGACGAGGTCGGCCGCGCGGCCGACGCGGATGCAGAGTAGAGGATCACCGCTTCCCCGTCCGCCCCTGGTGTTGCGGATACGCCCGTACGAGGTCACTCTGTTCGTAACCCAGAAGCGACCATTGCTCACTCTTCGCACTCGGGGCTCTGACGTTGAAGGGGTGTAGCTGGCGCGGTGAGGAGCACGGCCATGACTGTCCCGGTCGCCTGCCGCTACGCGGTGGAAGTGCAGGCATCACCAGAGCGGGTTCCCCAGATCCGACGCATTGTCGCGGCGCATCTCCGGTACTGGAACCTCGAAGCCCACATCACACCTGTGTGTGGCGCCGTTGCCGAACTGGTCGGCAACGTCGCCCAGCACGTCACCGATGACAAGACCTGTGTCATTGAACTGCGCTTCACCGGGCGGCATCTGATCGCCTCCGTCGCCGACAAGGGCCGGCGTCTGCCCCGGCTGCTCAGTTCCTCGCCCTCGAGGGGCGGCCTCGCCAAAGTCGCGGCCCTCAGCGACAGCTGGGGCACGTGCGGCACCCCCACGGGCAAGGTGATCTGGTTCAGCCGACGGGTGAAGACGGCTCAGCGCGTCCCGTTGGTCTCGGTGGCTCCGGTCCCGCAGGTGCCGGCGTTCGTGCCGCCGACGGAACCGGCCTGGGACCGTGAGCCGGTGGTCGCGGTCAGCGCCCCTGTTCTCACGGCTGTCCGGCCGGTCACCCCGGCCCCGGCCGCCCGCTGACCGCGAAGGCGGACAGCAGCTTGTCGGGTGTGAGAGGAAGATCCCGACGGCCGCGGCCGTGCCGACGATGCCGATCTCGCCGATGCCCTTGCTGCCCATCGGGTTGAGGTGCTGATCGGCATCGTCGATCCAGTGTGCCTCGATCGCCCGGAGGTCCGCACAGGCCGGCACGTGGTACGCGGCGAGGTCGCTCTCCACGAAGTCCCCGAAGGCGCGATCCAGGGTGCTGCCCTCCGTCAGAGCCACGCCCACCCCGCTGATCACCGCGCCGATGAACTGGGAGCGCGCGGTAGGGGGATTGAGGATGCGGCCGACCGCGTAGACGCCGAGCAGCCGGCGCATCCGGACCTCTCCGGCGGACTGGGTCGCGCCGCGCCCGGTCGAAGCGGCGCGACCCCTCCCGCAGGCACTCGGCGAGGTGACGGCTGCTGAAGGCTGCCCACCGTCTGGTTCGGTGTCCGGGTCATTGCGCAGCCGCAGTTCCACCGGGTCCAGCCCGGCGGCGAGGGCGAGTTCGTCCATCGCGCACTCCAGGGCGTACATACCGGAAGCGTCACCCGGTGCTCGCGCGCTGACGACGCCGTCGGCGTCCGCGCCGAGCCGGACCCGCTGGGGGGTGGGCGCGCGGAGGTCAGATCCTGGAGGGGGTGTAGACGCCCACCGTCGGCGAGGCCTTCGAACGGTGGTGACACGGGCTCCGTCGTGGGCGGCGGCCAGTAGCAGACAGCGTGCGGTGATCGAGCGTCAGGCTGTGCGCGGTTCCGTTGACGCCCAGCGTGAGGACGGAGCGGTGGCCGCTCTGCGGCGGTCCGGCACCGCCCTCCCGCATACGGGTGCTCCACTGACGTAACGCACTTCCGCTCTCCGTCGTACCGCCCCCTCCATCCCTTTCCTGCCAGTAGTGGGTGAAGGGTGCCGGGAGGCCGTCAGGTGCTGAGCAGTCGGTTGAAGAACGAGCGATAGCGCTGGAGAGCCAGGCGCAGATCCTCCGTGGGTACCTCCTCGCCGCGGTCCCACTGCCCTTCGAGGCCCTGCTTGTGGGACGAGAACGACTGGGCGAGTGTCTGCATCACTTCGGCGACCAGCGCGTCGGCCGAGCGCACCGCGTCCCGTGGGTCGTCGACGAACCTGCCCTGTATCTCGACCCAGGTGGTCCGGAACCCCTCGGCGTCCTCCCCACCCAGAAGCGGCTGGTCCTGATCACCCTGTTCGTCCCGCGCCGCACCCGCCTCCTGCTCGTCGGTCCGCGACTCGGCTGCCCGCGCCTCTCCGGCGGCGTCCGGAGCGCTCGCCCGGTCGTCCCTCTCCCCCCAGTCGGCTGTCGCCTCTCCCGGGTAGACGGCCGACTCACCCTCGGCGGGAGCCGGTTCGCGCCCAAGGACGGCCTCCGCGCGTGTGTCCCGGTCCTCGTCCACGGCCTCCTGGGGATGGGCGAGGTTCTCCGTGGTCAGACCTCCCTCGCCGGACGAGCCGCCAGTGTCGCCAGGCTGCCGCATGTCATCTCGTCGCATGTCATCTCACCTCGTCGGCTCATGGACCGTCGGCCCGGGACCGGCCGCCCTGGTTGCTGAGAAGTTCCTCGAACAGCGCGCGGTAGTGCACCATCGCCCCGCGCAGCTCCTCTGTGGTCGCCTGCCCTCCACTGCTGCGTACATTCACCTCGTGGGCGGCGCGGTAGTGCTCGAGCGTGCGCCCGTGTTCCACCGAAAGGTCCTGCAGCTGCTGCTGGTATCCGTCGGTCGGGTAGCCGCGGTCCCTCATGAGCCGCGTCACCAACTGGTCGGCCTCCCCGACCGCCGCATCCGGCCGGTCCACGAAGCGTTCCTGGACGTTGCTCCATTCGTCGGCGTACTGATGGCGGAGCTCCGCCGGCAGTTGCCTGATGTCCAGCTTGTCGTGGCGTTCCTGGCGGGCGCGCAGTTCGCGCTCGGCGGCCCGCCTGCTGCCCTCGTCCTCGAGTGTGCGGTCGTACTCGGGTCCGAAGTGCTCCTGCAGGCGCCGTCGGCGCGCCACCATCCACAGCGCCACGGCGATGATGATCAACACGACCGCGATCAGAATGATGACGGCGATGAGTGTGCTGGTAGACATCGAATCCTCCACGGGGCGTCGCGTCGGTCCCCGTCAAGGCGCCTCTGCCCAGGGCGTTAACCAGCAAACCAGGACAATGGGGCCATTGGGTGGAGAGGCTATGCGCTTCTCGGCTTCCGGGCGGCCGTCTTCTTCGCCGTGGACTTCTTGGCGGTGGTCCTCTTCGCCTCGGTCTGTTTCGCCGGAGCCGTCTTGGCCGCCTTCTGTGTGGCCTTCTTCCGCGCCGGCATGTCATGCACGGTGGCGTCCTCGCCCCGGGACTCGCGTGCCGATTGCACGGACTGCTGCAGGGCCGCCATGAGGTCGACGACCTGCCCGGCGGGTTCGGGCGCCGCTTCGGGTTGCGGAGGCCGCTGCCCGGCGGCCTTGGCTTCGATGACCCGCTCCAGGGCGGCCCGGTACTCGTCGCGCAGGTCTTCCATCCTGACCTTGCCGTACGCGTCCATCAGCTCTTGGGCGGCGTCCAGTTCCTCGTCCGGGACGTCCATCGGCTGGGGGGTGTCGACCGCGGACGGGTCGCGAATCTCGTCCGGCCAGTGCATGGCATGCAGGACCAGCGCTTTGTCCTTGATCCGCAACAGACCCAGGCGCTCGCGGTTGTGCCAGGCGAACTTGGCGACCGCGACCTTGCTGGACCGTTCCAGCGCCTTCCGCAGCAGTGTGTACGGCTTGGCCGCGACGGCCCCGTCGGCCGCGAGGTAGTAGCTCGTCCCGATGCGGACAGGGTCGATCGACTCGGCCGGTACGAACCCGAGGATCTCGATGGCCCGAGCCGTCGGCAGCGGGATGGCGTCCAGATCTTCGTCCGTGATCAGAATCGTGTCGCCGGTCGGCAGCTCGTATCCGCGGCCGATGTCCTCGTTCGGGACGGGCCTGCCCTCGGCTTCGCACACCTTCCGGGTGCGGATCCGGCCCATGTCCTCAAGGTGGAACTGCCGGAACGCGATGGACTTGTTCTCGGTGGCCGGCAGCACGGAGATGGGGATGGTCACCAGCCCGAAGCTGATGGCTCCCTTCCACACGGGGCGTGGCATCGCGGACCTCCAGGCCCCCCTGGCAGAGCACCAGCGTAATCCGGGCGGCGCTTCCCGGCACGGTCACCGGCGCCAACGGAGGAACGGCGAAGCGTCCGGGCCACAGGCGGGCTGTGCCCCGGACGCGACGGCTACCGGCGAACCCGACGGCCGTCAGTGCGCGGAGCAGCCGGCCGGAGGGGCGTGCTTGATGTCGACGACGAAGCGCTCGGGCGAATGGAGCTTGTAGGCCTTGTAGACCGGCTTGGTCTGGAACGCGGCCCCGAATGTGACCACTCCTTCGAAGTCACCGGTCAGGGCGATGCCTTTGAGTGCGGGCAGATAGGTCTTCAAAAGCCGCGGCCCCTTGTACACCGACTTGCCGGCCTCGTTGTGTGCTGCGGCGGGGGAGAGCTTGATCTCCAGGAAGTACTTCCCGGCGAGCGGGACCTTCTTCCCGGAGCCGTCGTAGCGCAGTTCCCTGACAGGTTTCACGCTGACCGGAGGCATCGTGCCCCGGACATCGATGACGAGCCGGTCGAAGGTGGAATGGCCGCCCCAGCGGGCGTTGACGACGAGGGCGGTCGCAGGGGCCTGCTGCGCTGCCCGGGACTGCGTGGAAGCCGAGGCGGGAAGCGTGGCGCCCACCCCTGCGGTGAGAAGGATGCCGGCGGCAACAGCCGCGAGACGCTGACGGTGGTACATGACGTCCCCCATTTCTCCTGGTACGGGGACAGTGGTGTCACAAGAGGAGACATCTGCGGTGAGCATACGGTTGCACGCGATATGCATTGGTTCACCACTATTTTCCGGAACTCCGGTGACGTCATGTGCTGGAGCGCTACGGCCGACCTTGTGGCGGGCACCGGCATCTCCGCGATCGGCGTGGCCTGCCTGGCGCACGTACGCCGGGCGCGTGACCTGCCACTCGCCTCGCTGCCGCTGCTCCTGGGCGCCCACCAGATCATCGAGTCGGTCGTCTGGCGTTCCGGCGGCGGAACGGGCCCGGCCACCGTGGCCTGGGCCATCATCGCCCTGCCCGTGCCGGCGCTGTGGGTGCCCCGTGCTGCTCGCCGCACCGGCGCGCGCCCGCCCACTGCTGGTGGCGACCGGGCCGCGGGTCTCGCCACCGCCACGGCGTTCACGTACTGCCTGGCCACCCGGCCCGTGACGGCCGAGACGCGCGGACACACCCTCGGCTATGTCCTCGATCTGCCCGCTTCGGAGCTGCTCGTCGCGGGCTATCTGCCGGCCACCGTCGGCTCGCTGCTGCTCGGCGGAGATCCGCTGCTGCGGCTGCTGGGAGTCCTGGTCGCGGCCGGCGCGGTGATCTGCGCACTGCTGTGGCGGCTGGAGTTCGTCTCCATCTGGTGCGCCTTCACCGCGGTGGCCTCCGTCGTCATACTCGGACGGGTACGCCGGCGCCCGGCCGGGGCCCCGGCCGGGGGCCGCCGGGGGGGGGCGGTTAATGCGGGGGCCGGCGCCGCCGGCCCGGAGGGGGTAGCCCGCGGCGG
>NZ_JBFBAS010000051.1:0-36108 GCF_040682335.1 Streptomyces sp. NPDC051219 | reverse complement strand
GACAAGCCGTTCTACCGGGGCTCCGCTTCCTACGTCCGGCACTCAGCCAGATCGCCCCTTGCCACCAGCCCAGAAGCCTTAACTTCATGGCCTTGCACTAAAGCCTGGGCCACCCCCTGATCTTCAGGCGCTCGCCTCAAGCGTCTTCGGATCCCGGGGGCTTCGCAGGGTCGCGTAGCCCGCGGAGTCCTGCGCGTCAGGCTGGGCTCTGACCCCGGTGGCAGTAGTGCCAGTGTAGGTCGTGCGGCTCGAGTCCGAACGGCTCGCGTACGTACACGGCGCCGTTCCAGCACTGCCGGTAGGGCGGCGGACCGTCCTCGTCTGCATCCACGGCTGCCGCCCCGCCGTCCAGCGGACCGCCCTCAATCCCCAGCGTGTACGTCATCACGTCTGCACCAACGCGACCGCGCGGCCGCAGGTCACTGTCACAGGAACACGCGGGTACGAACGCCTACTTGTTGGCAGGCTGGTGGTCGATGACTGCGTCCTCGCAAGGGTCGTCAGTGAAGGTCTTGAGCACGCTTCGAACATGGCCTTATCGACGGCCCGGGATCTCGCTGTCAGCGGCCTCCGGATGCGGGCCGAGCTGGTCAAGAGCAGGGGTGATCAGGGATCGTGCGTCGGCAGGCACGGGCTTTTCAAGGTCACAGAGCGTAGAGAAACTCCATGATCGCGGATGCTCGTCCACGGCAAGCCTCGCCCCAGCGGCTCGGCCGGCTCGCCAGGTCACAGTGGACCATCGAGAACCGGCTCCACTTCGTTCGCGACACCACCTTCGGCGAGGACGCCTCGAAGATCCGCACCGGCCGCGGGCCTGAGAACATGGCCACCTTGCGCAACCCTGCGATCAGTACGCTCCGGCAGCACGGACACCGCAACATCGCCGCCGGCATCCGACACGTCTCCTACGACCCCTTCAACCGGCCACTGGACCTGCTGAACATCCCCTGACCAGCCGGTCTACGTGAGCACCACGACTTTGAAACGCCCCTGCCACCCAACCCGACGAAGCATTAGCAATCGGACGTCATCCGACTACGCCGAAGCCTTGGGCCGCCCCCGTCGTCATACCGCACCGAGCTGGCGGAATTCATGTGTAGCCCGGGGGAACAAGGACGAGAGGATGTTCGACTGCAGCTCTCCACCAAGGGAAGCCGCGAGGAATTGCGTGCAGGATACGGAGAAATGCTCCCATCGGTCGCCGCGCGCCTCGTTCACCATGACGGTCCATTGGTTCGACTCAAGGCCTGGCCGAACAAGCCAGTAGAGGCATTCTCCATTATCCGTCGTCGCCCATGGGATGACTCGGGACCCCTCGACCTCCAGTTCCGCCGGCTTCTTCTCGAATTCCCACAGGTCTTCCAAGTCTTCGGCCTGATTCTTCGCCCATTCGATGAGATCGTAATTCTCGTTGGGGCAGCCCGGCTCGAGGACGTACAGATAGTCGTCCCAGTTGCTTCCGCCGTAGACGTGGATGAGCTCCTTGTAGTCGGCGGGAAGCTCGACCCCAAGGTTGCGCTCGACCTCATCCCAATCCTTCCGGCGGGGCTCGCTCGGCGCCGGGGCGATTTCGGAAAGACGCGTAAGGGCGTTGCTCATGGTGGAGGTCCTGTTCCTGAGGATTGATGGGTCCGGGCGACAGGGAGGGCCGGCTTCACTCGCCTGCTCTCGTCAGCCACCCCTCTTCTGGTTGGGTATAAATGCAATATTTTCCGACTCGGTGATTCCGGTGCTTCTGTGCTGAGTGAATTTGAAACCGTCCGAGCCGTAAGCCTCGATGTCCACCCCCGTGGGGATTTTATCGGTCCCATTATATCGGGGGGTGACGCTGTACTGGATGGTCTCACCGGATTCGACTGCGGCCCTGATTTGGTTTTCAATATGCCGCATGACGGGGGAATTGGCGTAGGCGTGCATGGTGACGAAATTTGCCGGATTGTAGTTGGATCCGCCGAGCTGTGCGCCGAGGAGGCCCATCGACGAGCGCTACCTCACCCAGGACGACCGGATCGCGATCGCCGAGGGTCTGCTGGCCAGCCGTCCGCCGTCACAGATCTCCGAAGAGATCGGCAAGCATCGCTCCACCGTCTACCGGGAGATCTCCCGCGGCCGTGGCCCCGACGGCGCCTACAATCCGTGGTGGTCCCACAACCAGGCCATCCTGCGCCCGGCGCCGGCCCAAGCCGGAGAAACTGCGTCTGAGCGCCGAGCTTCGTGCCTTCGTCAACAACAAGCTGAAGCAGCGCTGGTCACCGCAGCAGATCACCCGTCAGCTCGCCCGCACCCGCCCCGGGGAGCCGGCGATGAACGCCTGCCCGGAGACCATCTACCGCGGGCTCTACAACGGGCTGCTGGACAAGCGCACCGCCCGACTGCGCACCCGGCGCACCCGCCGGAAGAGACAGCGCCGGGGCATACCCTCCAAGAACGCCATCCCGCGCATGCGCCCGCTGCACACCCGCCCCCAGGAAGCCGACGAGCGCCGGCGGGCGGGGCACTGGGAGGGCGACCTGATCGTCGGCAGGGGACAGGCGTCCGCGATCGGCACGCTGGTCGACCGTGCCACCCGCTACACCAGGCTCGTCCACCTGCCCCACGGCTGGAAAGCCCCGCAGGTCCGCGACGCACTCGTCAAGCAGACTGCCGACCTGCCCCCTTCCCTGCGCCGCACCCTCACCTGGGACCAGGGCAGAGAGCTGTATCTCCATGAGCAGATAGAGGAGCTCACCGGGTTCCGGATCTACCTCTGATCTTGGCCAGTGCTCCGCCCTTCAGGGCGGGGGTGAAGGCCGTCCTTGGCCCGGAGGCGCGGAGCGCCGGAGTGCTCTGCGTCTGCGGGGTGACGGTGAGACGGGACGCTGCTGGTTTTCGATGTACTGCTTGACGACGGTCAGGGGTGCCCCGCCGCATGATCCTGCGAAGTAGGAGCCGGACCAGAAGTGTCCGCGCCACAGGTACCGGCGGACGTGGCTGTCGTACTCCTGGCGGAGCCTGCGGGAGCTGACGGGACGTGGTCCTGTTCGCCGTTGAACTGTTTCAGCTCCGCCTCGAAGTCGGCGCAGACCTCCCGCATGATCTCTTCGGTGCGGGTCAGCATGGCGTCGGTGAACGCCTTCCGCCGGTACTTCGTGACAAAAACCAAGTGAACGTGAAGGTTGTAGACGACGTGAGTCCGGTGCGTACGTCGGGATCAGGATTCCAGCACGGTGACATAAACCAATGTTATGCTCTCGGTCGTGAGTCAAGACACCCTGGTCAAACGGCAGTTCGGGCACCGTGCCCGTCTTTCGCTATCGCGCACCGAGGTGTTGAAGACGGATGGTCAGGCGCACGCGGCCCGCACCATGTGGAACCTGCTGCACGCGTGGTGGCGGATGATGCCGAAGGAAATGCGGACTCTTGCGAACGCGGACGCCGCGATCCGCCAGGCCCGCGAGGACATCGACTTCCTGGCCGTCCTCCCCGCCCAGGCCGCGCAAGCGGTACTCAAGACGTACTTCCGGGCGTGGAAGAACTGCTGGGAGGGCCGCGCCGACGCCCCGAACTTCAAGGGCCGGTTCCGCACGGTGATGTCCGTGGACATCCCGCAGGGCCGCGACCTGAACATCACCCGCGTGCACCGCCGCTGGGGCATGGCCAACATCCCCAAGGTGGGCCGGGTCCGCTTCCGATGGACCAAAGACCTTCCGGTCGGCACGCGTGCAGGCGCGGAGAACAGGATCACCGGGGCACGACTGATCAAGGACGCGCTCGGCTGGCATATCGCTTTCCGCGTCCAGACCCAAGTGGCCAGGCCCGATCCCCACCCGGGGCCGGACGTCGGCATCGACGTGGGCGTCACCGTGCCCATCGCCCTCTCGGACGGCGAGACGTACCAGCACGACGAATGGCTGACCGGCAAGGAGAAGGCCAGGCTCCAGCAGTTGGAGCAGCGCGCCGCCCGGCGTAAGCAGCACCGCAAGCCCGGCGAGCGCACCAGCCGCCGGCTGCACCGCACCTACGACCAGATCGCAGGACTCCGCGCGAAAGCCAAGCGCCGGGCCCTGGACTGGCAGCACCGGACGACCACCGTCATCGCCCGCACATACGGCACCGTCGTCATCGAAGCGCTCACCATCACGAACATGGTCAAGTCGGCCAGGGGAACCATCGAGGAGCCGGGGAAGAACGTTGCCCAGAAGTCTGGGCTGAACCGCTCCATCAGCGAGGAGGCATGGGGCCGGACGGTCACCATGCTGACGTACAAGACCGCCCAGCTCGGCGGCACCCTGCACAAGGTCCCCGCCCCCGGCACCTCCAGGCGCTGCTCAGCGTGCGGCTTGATCACGCCCGGCAACCGGGAGAGCCAGGCCGTGTTCGTGTGCAAGAACCCGGACTGCGGCTGGTCGGGCAACGCCGACCACAACGCAGCCCGGAACGTCTTGTACCTGTACCGGATGGGCCACGCGCTCATCCCGGCTGCCGGGAGGGCAGTCGTCAGACGCGCGAAGCGCGTCAAGCCCGCTGCCGCAAGGTAAGCAGGAATCTCCCGGCTCCAGCCGGGAGAGCACTTCAAGAGCCGGTCGCGCCACAGCCCGAAGAACGCGTCGATGGCCGCCACCGGATCATCGGCCTGCATTATGGCGTCGGTCAGACCCGCGACGAAGTCTCCCGCTAGTGCCACCGCCTCGTCGATGAGCTGAGTCCGCCCGCCGGGAAAGTGGTGGTACACAGAGCCACGGGGGGCTCCGCTGTGGGCAAGGACCCGGTCGATGCTGGTCGCGCTTGCCCCGTACTCACGCAGCAGAGCAACAGCACTGAGGATCATCCGGTCACGGCTGTCACTCCTGCGCGGACTCACCTGCCCACCATCTTCCCGACGACGATATAGCCCACCAAGCGGGCTACCTTTCAGTAACTTATGGGGTATGGCATAGGCCGACATGCAAGAGGGGCTGCGGCGGTCATTCACCCAGAACCGACAGGCGCCGCTTGACCGAGGCGCGAGCGCCAGCTACCACGGCAACCCTGGGCGCGCTCGGCTTGTGAGGCCACTGCCGTCCCCCTTCCAGACTTGTCGCAGTTGGCGGATACGGGTACGTACCCGTACCCTGGCGGGATGGGAAGGAGCACGACGATGTCCGATGCCAACGTCCGTATCCCCGAGGAAGCCAAGGACCGGCTGGCCGCTATAGCTGCCGCTGAGGGTCTGTCGCTGCGCGCGTATCTCGCCCGTCTCGCTGAGACGCTGCTGACTCCGGCCGAGCGTGCCGAGCGGGCCGAGAAGGCCCTGGCCGCATTGAAGGAATGGAACGGCTACGCCCCGACCGCTGCCGAGGAGCAGGACCTGGACAGCGAGCTCGACCGGCGCCTGGCACAGGTGACCGGCCGGTGACCGACGCCATGCACATCGTTCTGGACGACACCGCGATGGCTGCGGCCAGCCAGGGCAATGTCCTCGCCTCTCGTCTGATCCACCGCGCCCACGCCGAAGCGGATTGGTTCCTGTACGCCCCGACGTGCGCGTTAGTCGTAGCCGATCGCGCCGGGCCTGGCACGGCCGAGCATCTGGCCTCCCTGCCCGGCATCACCGTCCTCGATCTGGACCTGTCTGCCGCCCTGGCCGTCGCACGGCAGGAGACCTGGGCCGCGGCGCACAGCCAGTACGCGGCGCAGCCCACCCCGGACCGTCCCGACGGCGCGATCATCGCCACCACCGCCCCGAACCGGTGGGCAGGGGAGCCGGTCCGCGTACTGGACCTCACCCCCTGATCACAGCAGGAGACGAAAGGGGGTGTCATGGCGGAGCTCGACCTGGGAGTCATCGGTCCTGCGCAGAGTGACCATCGTCCGCCGTCCCTTGGTGGCCCGCCCCGAGGCCCGGGGCCACCAACGGACGGCGGCGAGTGAGCTTGTTCCGCTTATTAGGGCGGGGTTTTCACGCAAGGAATTTCCGATGAGCGCGAAGGCCTCAGTGTGCCTCATCGCCGTGAGACTCGGGCATGGCACAAGAGCGCCACTCAGGAGTGCATGAGGTTCAGCCGCAGATGGCGCCGTAGGCGGGGGATCCGACGAGTTTGGCGTATTTGCCAAGGACGCCGGTGGTGTAGCGCGGGGTGTGGGGTTTCCAGTGGGCGCGGCGCCGGGCCAGTTCTTCGTCGTCGACGAGGAGGTCGAGGCGGCGGGAGGGCATGTCGAGGCGGATCCGGTCGCCGTCGGCGACCAGGGCGATGGGGCCTGCGGCGGCTGCTTCGGGGGCGACGTGGCCGATACACAAGCCGGTGGTGCCGCCGGAGAAACGCCCGTCAGTGAGCAGGAGCAGGTCTTTTCCCAGACCGGCGCCTTTGATGGCACCAGTGACGGCGAGCATCTCCCGCATTCCGGGACCGCCTCTGGGGCCTTCGTAGCGGATGACGGCGACGTCGCCGGGGTGCAAGGTGCCTGCGGTGAGGGCGTCCATGGCCTCTTGCTCGCCGTCGAAGACTCGAGCGGTGCCTTCGAAGACCTGGGAGTCGAAGCCAGCGCTCTTGACGACCGCGCCCTCGGGGGCGAGGGAGCCGTGGAGGATCGTCAGTCCGCCGGTCGGGTGTAGCGGACTGCTCAGTGGGTGGATGACCTTCCCGTCTGGTTCCGGTGGAGAAACAGCCGTCAGGTTGTCCGCGACCGTCCTGCCGGTAACGGTCAGGCAGTCCCCATGCAGCAGACCGGCGTCGAGCAGGGCCTTCATCACCACGGGCACGCCGCCGATGCGGTCCAGGTCGGTCATCACGTACCGACCGAAGGGCTTCACGTCGGCCAGGTGCGGGGTGCGGTCGGCGATCCTGTTGAAGTCGTCGAGGACCAGGTCGACTCCGGCCTCGTGGGCGATCGCGAGCAGGTGCAGGACGGCGTTGGTCGAGCCGCCCAGCGCCATGACCACGGCGATCGCATTCTCGAACGCCTCGCGGGTCATGATCTGCCGCGTGGTGACTCCAGCGTCGACCAGCTTCACGACGGCCTGGCCGGAGCGGCGCGCCAGCTCATCGCGGCGGGGGTCAGGGGCAGGCGGGGAGGCGCTTGCGGGCAGCGACATACCCAGAGCCTCGGCGGCGCTGGCCATGGTGTTGGCGGTGTACATCCCTCCGCAGGCGCCCTCGCCCGGGCAGGCGTGCCGCTCGATCGCGTCGAGTTCCTCTCGGCTGATCCTGCCCAGAGCGCACGCCCCGACCCCTTCGAAGGCGTCGATGATGGTCAGGTCCCGTCCGTGCAGGCGGCCGGGCAGGGTCGAGCCCGCGTAGACAAAGACGGCTGCCACATCCAGACGGGCGGCGGCCATGAGCATCCCCGGCAGCGACTTGTCACATCCCGCCAGCAGCACCACGCCGTCCAGCCGCTCGGCGAACATCACCGTCTCCACCGAGTCCGCGATGACCTCCCGGCTGACCAGCGAGGCACGCATCCCCTCGTGCCCCATCGAGATGCCGTCGGAGACCGAGATCGTGCCGAACTCCAGCGGGAAGCCGTCTGCCTCGCGCACGCCATCCTTGCCGGCCCGGGCCAGGCGATCCAGCGACAGATTGCACGGCGTGATCTCGTTCCAGGATGAGGCGATCCCGATCTGTGGCTTGTCAAAGTCCGCATCGGTCATCCCCACGGCACGCAGCATCGCTCGCGCACCCGCACGCTCATAGCCGTCAGTGACATCTCTGCTCCGCGGCTTACGGTCAGTCGCTCTCTCGGACACGACAGCCACCCTGTTCTTAAGGCGTCGGCTTATGGCGTCCACCAGCCTGCCGCAGTCAGGTCACCACCGCATTACAGTGCCGCAGCAAGCCAGCCGATGGCAGCGGATGTGCATCCTTCCGGCGGATTGGTCGTTTCACTGCCCGTGACGTGCACTTACGCTTGGCTTGCGCGCATCGGCTGGGGGGAACGGGTGCCGCTCCGACCGCCGTGTCCGGCGACTGGCCTGCGGCCAGTTCCTGCCTGTTTTGGGTACAGCTCCGGCTCGCTCGCGTGCAGTTTCGCCGCCACCTCCGGCAGGCCGGCCGCGAATGCCTCGGCTTCGGCGATGCGGTGATGGAAAACGAGCGTGCGCGTCAGGCACTGCTCGGCGGCCGCCTTGACCAGCGCGCTCAGGTCCAGGTTGTTGACGGCCCGACGTTCAGGGCACGACTGCGGCGGGCGGATACGCAGCCTCATCGAGGGCTTGGGCACTACCCGCGTCGTGCCCTGGCGATGCGTGCGGGAACGGCGCGCGCGGACCTCCCGGTCCACATCTGCGGCGCCTGACGGCGGCCCTGACGCGACGACCCGTCCGCCGCGGTGGGAGGAGACGTCACTTTGTCCGGAGGCCGTCGGGGCGCATCAGTTGCCAGAGCGGCGGCAGGCTCAGCGCGGTGAGCAGGAGGACCACGTCGCCGCCGGGACATCGTGCCCACGCTCGACCAGTCGACGACCACCGCCTCGTCGACCATTCACAGCAGCAAGACGCCCAGACTGGGGCTCACCGGACCTCGGCAAGCGGATGACGCGCGCGGCCGGCGAACTCTCCGCGCTGAAGGCAACTGTCGCGGCTACCCGCACCAGTTCGGCAGCAACGCCACCCGCGCCGAACGATCCGTCGAAGACGTCGACTTCAGCACCGACCTGATGCGCCTGGCCACAGGAGGCGGATCGCACTAGGCGGCCCATGGCCTCCGCCACAGCACACGGTCCGCTGTTTCGTTCGCTCGCCTCCTGGTCAGCCTCCCCGCCCGCTCGCGAACAGGGTCGGTGAGATCCCGGTGCCGGGCCGGCCGTGGCACTTCAGCACAGCGAAGACCGACGACGACGGCCCCCTGCTCGCCGCCCGTCAAGGCGAGCACAACCGCGCCATCCTCACCGAACTCGGCTACTCCAGCGCGCAGATCGACGCGCTCGAGGCGACAGGCGTACTCGTGCAGCCAGGCCTGACGCCGGCATCGGACCGGGCCGAGGGCGAGGCCTGATGCGCTGGGCCACCTATCTGTCTCCCACCGACGGGACGGAGCGCGTCGGCCTCATCCACGGCGACGCGATCTATGGCCTGCGGGGCACCGCCACACTCGTGGACCTGATCGCCGACGGCCCGTCACGCCTGCGGGACGCCGCCGCCACGCTGGACCGTAAAAGGCCCGCGCGAAATCGTCCCCGAGCAGGAGGCCCGGCTCCTCGCGCCGATCCCCCGCCCCCCGGCGGTCCGCGATTCTTGGCCTTCGAAGAACACGTGGTGACCTCCTACGCGGCGCTCGGGCAGGAGGTCACCCGAACTGGTACGAGGTCCCGGTCTTCTACTTCACGAACCCGGCCGCGGTCCGGGACCCAACGACACAGTCACCGTCTCCCCGGAAAGCGAGGCCTTCGACTACGAGCTCGAACTCGCCGCGATCACCGGTACCCCCGGTACCGACATCCCGGTGGACAAGGCCTCCGAGCACATCGCCGGATACACGATCCTTTGCGACTGGAGCGCCCGCGACCTGCAGGAGCTGGAGATGAAAGTCGGCCTCGGACCGGCCAAGGGCAAGGACGGCGCCACCTCGATCGGACCCCATCTCGTCACCCCCGACGAAATCGCCCACCTCCGCGCCGGCAAGGGGTACCAACTGTTCATGACGGCCTCCGTGAACGGCGACGTCTACTGCACGGGCACCTGGGAGACCATCCACTGGTCGTTCGAGCAAATGATCAGTTTCGCCTCCCGCGGCACCGAGCTGCGCCCCGGCGACGTGATCGGCTCGGGCACCGTCGGGACCGGCTGCATTCTCGAGCTCTCCCGGGTGCACGGCGGCGACCGCTACCCCTGGCTGCGTCCCGGTGACCGGGTGGAACTCACAGTGGATCAGCTCGAACCGTCACCAGCACCGTAAAAGCCGGTCATCCACCGGAACCGCTCGGGTGAGACCCAAGACCGCAACAGCAGGGGCCCCTTGCCGCTCGAAGAGCGCGTCGGCGCCGCCCAGGCGGGCCGCCGCCCGAACTCCGGCGCCTGGTCCTCTGGGCTTGATCCGCTTTGACGGACATCTGAGATCAGGGGTTCTGCCCCGGGAGGATGTCCATCATGGAGAGCATGGGGAAGAAGAGGTCGCGCCCTCGCCGTTCGTTCACGCCGGAGTTCAAGGCCGAGATCGTTGAGCTGTGTCGGCGTGGTGACCGTTCGGTCGGTCAGATCGCCAAGGACTTCGATCTGACCGAGACCGCAGTACGGCTGTGGGCCAGTCAGGCAGAGGTGGACGCAGGCGAGCGTGACGGGCTGACCAGCAGTGAACGTGAGGAGCTGAGCAGCCTATCGTGGCGGTCATGGTCTTCCACCCGTCGGCGGAACCCGCCGTCTTCCACGCAGCGCTGCGCGATCAGTTCGAGGCATTCCTCGATGAGCATCGATCCGTGCTGCACGACAGCCTGAACGGGCTGACCGAGGAGCAGGCACGCCGGTCGCTGGTCACGTCCAAGACCACACTGCTCGGCCTGGTCAAGCACGCCACGTTTGTCGAGAAGGTCTGGTTCGATGAGGCAATCACCTGCCGGTCCCGTACCGAAATCGGCATTCCTGACTCGCCCGACGAGTCGTTTGACCTCCACGACGGTGACACGATCGCCACAGTCCAGCGTGCCTACCAGCAGGCATGCGCGGCGTCCCGTCATGCCACGGCACAGTTGACGCTCGACGACTTCGTACGGGGCAACCGCCGGGGCCCACTGCCGCTGCGTTGGGTCTATCTCCACACGCTGCGCGAACTGGCCCAGCACTGCGGCCACGCCGACATCCTTCGCGAGCAAGTCCTCGGCGACACGACACGCCGCGACTGAAGGGCTGTCCATGCGACACCCCGGTCAAGCTTGCACGTCGGAAAGGGTCTACTCCCACAGCTGGCGGGTGACCCCGACGGCAGGAGCGAGAATTCGGTTCGGCTTCCACCTGGCAGTGCCTTGTCAGGTGGCGTCGTGGGAGTGGGGTGACGGCTCACGTGGGCACGTCAGAAGAGGAACACTCCCAGCCCCCCGCCACGAGCAGGGAATCGGCCAGCAGGCTCCAGCCCGTACCGAGGGAGATCCCTGCCTCCGTCTCGAAGGATGCGTGAACGCGGCTACCGAGGCAGCCGCCAGGTCGTCCGCAAGCACCTCGCCGCCCAGCGCGCCGGCAACGCCGAGCCCGTGCGAGCCGACATCCCCAGCCCTCGAAAGATCACCGGCTGGATCATGCGCCCTCGTGAGACTCTCACCGACCAGCAGCAGGAAAGGCTGCTCGAAGTCCGGCTCGCAGGCCCTGACATCACCCGGGCCTGTGGCCTCGCCCGAGCCTTTACCGACCTGGTCCGCAACCGACGCGGAACCTTCCGGCTCGAATGGATCCGGCAAGCCGAGCAAGACGCCCCGAAACCGATGAGCGGCTTCGCAGGCTTCCTCCGCCAAGACCTCGACGCCGTCACTGCCGGACTCACCCACACTTGGAGTTCTGGCGTCGTCGAAGGCCATGTCAACCGGGTCAAACCCTCAAACGAGCAGGCGTGCTCGGTGAGGGTCCTGCAGATCGGCTCGACGCCGCCGAAGCGGTCCCGGTGCTCGTCGATGAACGCTACGAGCGCGTGTGTGGCCGGTCGAGCTCGGCCGCCAAGAAACTCGCCGCAGCCTTCAGGATCTCGTTCGCCCGCCGCAGCTCAGCAATCTCCTTCCTCATCGCCTTGATCTGCGCGGACTCATCCGTCGTCGTCCCCGGCCGAGCCCGTGGTCGATCTGGTCCTGACGGACCCACTTGCGCAGCGTCTCGGTCGTCCCGATGCCCAGCTTGGCCGCGACCGCCTTCATCGCGGCCCACTCGGTGTCGTACTCCGGCCGCACCTCGGCGACCATGCGGACAGCTCGTTTGCGCAGCTCAAGGGGATAGGGGGAAGGAATCTCAATGATCGTGTCAAGCCGTCTGCGTGACCGACGGGGCGGAGGTTAACAGCCTCTTGTCACGCAGCATCGCCCACAGAACATCGACCCGTCGGCGGGCGAGCGCGAGCAATGCCTGGGTGTGCAACAGCCCTTCGCTTCGTTTCTTGAGGTAGTAGTCCCGGGAGGGGCCAGGCCGCATCATCGCGGTCTGCGCGGCCATGTAGAAGATGTGCCGCAGACGCCGGCTGTAGCGCTTGGGCCGGTGGTGGTTGCCGCTGCGGCGGCCGGAGTCCCGCGGGACCGGGGCGAGGCCGGCGTGGGAGGCGAGGCGTCCGGCGTCCTTGTAGCCGGACAGGTCGCCGACGATGGCGACGAACTCGGCACCCAGGATGGGGCCCATGCCGGGCATCGACTCGATGATCTCGGCGCGGTTGTCAGCGCGGAAGGTCTCGCGGATCTCCCGGTCGTTGTCCTTGATCCGCTCGTCCAGGGCCAGAAGCTGGTGGGCGAGATCGCAGACCAGCTTCGCGGCACGCTTCTCGCCCGGCAGCGCCGTCATCTGCGACTGGGCTGCCTCCACCGCCTTCGCGGCAACGACGCCGGCCCCTCGGACCTTGCAGCGTTCCAGCCAGGTCGTCAGCCGCTTGACGCCGATCCGTCGCAGGGCGGCCGGAGTCTGGTACTCGGTCAGCATCACGACCGGACCCTTGGCTGCGGAGTAGTCGAAGGCCCGCTCCAAGGCGGGGCAGATGCCCACTAGCAGGTCGCGGAGCCGGTTGATCAGACGGACCCGGTCGGCGATCAGATCGGCCCGGTAGTGCGTCAGCACCTGCAGAGAGGTGACCAGCTCCGGGGGCGTGGCCAACGGGACGAAGTCCCGGCGCATACGTGCCTGGTCGGCGATGACACGGGCGTCCTTCGCGTCGGTCTTGCCCTCACCCCGGTAGGCGCCCGACATGCGGTTGACCGTCCATCCAGGTACGTAAACCACCTCCTGGCCGTGCGCGATCAGCAGCGCCAGCAGCAGGGTGGAGGCCCGGCCGGAGATGTCGACCGCCCACCTCGCTTCACCTGCCCGCTCCCGGGCGGTGTCGATGAGCGTGAGGATCTGCGCTTCGTCGTTGATCACCTTCGTCGAGAACAGCGTTTTGCCGTCGGCATCGACGGCCACGGCCCAGTGATGCCCCTTGCCGGCATCGATGCCGACCCATATCCGCTCGTGAGACGTGCTCAAGCCCGTCGCTCTGTATCCCTCGTGACCAGCACTCCATGGTCCGAAGAACACCCCGCCGACAGGTCCCTAACCAGCGATGACCGCAGTTCTCAATCAGTGGTCGGAGCGTCCCGGAGGACCGGGCGGCCATTCCTTCCGAGCCCTCGAGGGCAACGCGCCATCAGCCATACCCGGTCCTCCCGGACCGCCTCACATTCTTAGGGACGTGCCATGACTCGATCCTCTCAAATGATCGAGCCTCTATCGAACCCGGAACGGTTCATAGACGTAAGGGAAGCGGACATGGTCCAGCGGCCGGGTCCGGAAGGCGCACAGGGGCTCGTCGAGTTCGCCGCAGATCCGGGAGACCTCACTCTTGGAGATCCCGGTGTCCGCGCCGAGGGCCTTGACCAGGTCGTCCACCGCGCGGGTGGACACGCCGTGCACGTAGGCGTCCATGATGACGGCGTACAGGGCCTGGTCGATGCGCCGCCGCCGCTCCAGCAAACTGGGGAAGAAGAAGCTGCCGGTAGGCAGTTTGAGGACGGCCAGGTCGAGGTCGCCGGCCTGGGTGGTCAGCGTCTTGCCGCGGTGCCCGTTGCGGTAGGCCGTGCGGACCTCGGTGTGCTCGTTCCACTCGGCGCCGATCCGGGCCGCGGCCTCGGACTCGATCAGCTCCTGCAGCATCCGCTCGGCCACGCTCCGCACGAGTTCGAGTCCGTCCGCCGAACGTAGTGACACTCCAGCAGACGGAGTAAGTCAGACTGGGACAAGGCCACCGCGCACCTCCTGCATTGAACTGCCCGTTCACCACGGAGACTTGCACGATGGCTGCCTCATGCGCAGGGAGCAGAAGCCTCTCGCGGGTGTGCGCCCCGGGAGCAAGCCCGCGCACACCTCAACCTTGATCGGCTACACCACACAGCGGGACACCATCGCTGACACCCGAGGAACGGCTGTCGGGGGGTAGGCGCGGGGGCTATGCTGCGATGGACGTCCCAGACCCCGGCGTGGGCCATGCTGTTGTCGTACTGGTGCCTGCGGGGAGTGGACGATTCGTCTGGATCGCCGCAGGCTCACCTTCGAGGCGAAGCCGGTCGGATACACGGCTCTGGAAACAGGGTTGCCCCGTCCCCTTTGCCTGACCTGTAAAGGCGTCCGACCACAAGGAATACGTGCCAGGTGTGGACGAAATTCCCCGCCCAGCGCTGCATCGGGTGGTCACAAGAACTGAGGCACTATGCCTGTTCTATCGAGCTTGAACCTCTACCGGCACGACCGAGGAAACCACGCGACGATCACCCTGGCGGGTGAACTCGACCTGGAGACGGCACCCTCCGTCCGCGTGATGATCGAGGACTGTCTGCGGGAGGGAATCCGTACCGTCGACATCGACCTGACCCTCCCACCTTCTGCGACGTGAGCGGCCTCAATGCCTTCCTGGCCGCCGCTCGGCGCACCGCCACGGCCGGTGGGTCGCTGCAGCTGCGCAACCCGTATCCGATGCTGACCCGCCTCCTGAACCTGACCGCCACCGGCTTCCTCCTTCACGACCGGCCCCTGGTACCCGCGCCGCGTGTCGCCGTCACGGATGACCTGGCCGCAGTGCGTCCTACGTCGCTGGCCTCGTGACCGGGCCGCGGAGCATGACCAACGGCCCGCCCGACGCCGACGGCACGGGGCGGGGTGGTGGCAGGTGATCAGTGACCGCATGGCCGGGGTCCTGCGCCTGCTGCAGGTCGACGACCGCTCCGGCCAGGTCGCCGACGTCACCGCGGGCGGCGCCGAGGCCCTGGGCGTGGACGGTCTCGCGGTCTCCCTGGTCACCGAGGGCGACCTCACCGAGCTCCTGTGGTGTTCAGACGCCACGACGCGCCGCTTCGAGGACCTGCAGCTCACCCTCGGGGAGGGGCCGGGGCCCGACGCGGCCCGCACCGGCGCGATGGTGTGGGTGCCCGACCTGGCCGGCGTCCGCCTTGCTCGCTGGCCCGCGCTGGCCATGGAGGCACCCGGCCTGTCGGCCCGTGCGGTTTTCTGCTTCCCGATGGGGATCGGCGCGATCCGCGTCGGCGTCCTGACCGCCATGCGCCGCACCCCGGGCCCGCTGACCGCACAGCAGGCCGACGACGCGCTGATCCTGGCCGACGCGCTCACCGCCCGGTGCCTGGGCAGCGGCGAACCACGCATCGACGGACCCTCCCCCGCAGACTCCCCACACACCCTGCAGCACGCCGTGATCCACCAGGCGACGGGCATGGTCAGCGTCCAACTCTCCCTGCCCCTGCCCCAAGCCCTGCTGCGACTACGCGTGCATGCTTACAGCAGCGGACGCTCCCTCACCGACATCTCGCAGGACGTGGTGGACCGGCGGCTTCGCCTGGAAGACCACGGCAACGGCACGTCCGCGACCGTCGTAGACAACGACTGATCGACATGGCCCGCGAACAACGGCTCACCGAGGTCTTCGTGGAAGTCGCCGACTCCCTGACCGACGACTTCGACATCATCGACTTCCTCCATCAGCTCTCGGTGCGCTGTATGGAACTGCTGGACGTGGCAGCGGTCGGCATCCTGCTGGCCGACCAGCACGACATCCTGCAGACCATCGCCGCCTCCGATGAACACACCCGGCTGCTGGAGCTCTTCGCCCTGCAGCACGACCAGGGCCCCTGCGTGGACTGCTACAAGAGCGGCCAGGCCCGCACCAACATCAACCTCACCGATCCGAGGGTCACCAAGAGCTGGCCGCAGTTCGCCACCCGCGCCCACGAGACCGGGTTCGTGGCCGCCAACGCGCTCCCGCTGCGGCTGCGCGGCCGCGTGATCGGCGCGCTCGCCCTGTTCCAGACCGACCCCGCCCCCCTCAGCAACGAGGACATCACCCTGGCCCAGGCCCTGGCGGACATGGCGACCATCGCCATCCTGCAGCAGCGCACTCTGGACCACAGCCAGGTCGAGCGCGCCCAACTCCAGTACGCGCTGACCAGCCGCATCGTCCTGGAACAAGTCAAGGGCATCCTCGCGGAACGCTGGCACATCTCACTCGACGACGCGTTCACCGCCTTCCGCTCCTACGCACGCGCCCACCAACGCCAGCTCGCACAGCTCGCCCGCGAGATCGCCGACGGCGACTTCGACACCACCCTGATCCCGCACCCGGCCGCCGCTCCACCCCAGCGCTGACCCGACGACCCACAGGCGCCGGGCAGTCAGCACCCCGAACATCCGCTGCCGTAGAGATCTGCTCGCCGGCCCAGGCGCGGGTGAGAACCTCGACGTCGATGCGCGGTGTCACCCCGGGGGCCACGGCCCCCCGGCGCGGAACACCTCGGTGGCGGCCGCACTGCGCGCGTCCATGAACTGGCGCAGTGCGCACCGCCACGCCATCGGAACGGTCAGTGTTTGAAGGCGTCCTTGATCTTCGCCCCGGCCTGGCTTCGTATTGCCCTTCACTTGGTCGCCGCGGCCTTCGGCCTGCAGGCGCCGGCTGCCGGTGGCGCGGCCGGCAGCCCCGCCTTTCACCGCTTCGGCTTTGTACGCGATCTTCTTCGAGATGCTAATGGGTGGCCACCCTGGATGAGTTATCTGCTGGGGGTCCGGTGGCAGGAATATCCGTGGCGCCGGCCGGTGTGAGCGTTCACGTTTTCCCCATCTCGGGTGGTTTGAGCGTCATGTAATTCCTCATCCCGACTTCTCCTAATTGGCCGTGGGTACGACGGAGTTAGGGATCGAGGGACCTGGTCATCGCGGAAGCGCGTGGGCCCTGGGCCTGTGGTTCGGAAGGCCGATGGTCAGCCCGGATGGCAAGGAGAACGTTCGTCGTGGTCGACATCACCGAGATCTACGTCCACTGGTACGCGGGCCGCTCCAAAAGCGAGCTGGCCGCGTCGCTGGGGGTGGACCGCAAGACGATCAGGAAGTACCTAAAGCCGGCGGAGGCGTCCGGGATCATCCCGGGCGGACCGCCGATGCGGGAAGCCGACTGGGCCAAGCTGATCAAGAGCTGGTTCCCCGAACTCGCTGACCGCGGCTGCGGCAGATCACCTGGCCCGACAGCTCGGCGGCCCGATTGTGCTGGTCTGGGACAACGTGCGCCTCCACCTGACTGCCCCGCTGCGCGAGTTCATCGCCGCGAACGCCGCCTGGCTCACCGTGTTTCAGCTGCCCACCTACGCGCCCGATCTGAACCCGCAGGAAGGGGTGTGGTCGCTGGTCAAGCGAGACCTGGGCAACCTGGCCGCCGCTGACCTCGGCCAGATCACCCGCGCCGTGAAGCGCAAGCTCAAGATGCTGCAGTACCGACCAGGAGTGATCGACGGCTGCCTTGCCGGTACTGGTCTGGACCTGGACGGATGAGCGCCCGAACCTGGACCGTGATCCGGCCGTAGTCCGATGCCGCAGGTCAGATACGGTGACGGCGTGACGGAAGGCCTGCCCACCGATGTAGCCGAGGTGCTGGAAGCCATCCTGAGCACGGACGATCCGGTTCACCTTGCGCTTTGTAGGCAGATTCCGCACCTCAGTGTGCGAGCGCGCTGCACGTGCGGGTGCGGTACCGCATACTTCGAACTCGAGACAAACGCAGTGCTGCCAGCACCCACTGGGGCCGGCACTGCAGTGGCGGCCGAGGCGCAGCTCTTCACCGAAGTCGGAGAGTGTCCCGGTGAGATCCTGGTGTTCACGCAGGGTGGCTACCTGTCGTGGCTTGAGGTCTGTTCTTGGAGTGACGACATCGAGGTGACGCTGCCCGCCGCCCGCCGGTGGCTGCGGACAGAAGCCTGACTCCCAGCAGCTCGCTGAACTTGAGGTCACCCCTGTCCCAGGCCGACATTACGAGTTCAAGTTCAGTACTGAACTTGATTGGGTGAAGTCGGGTTATCGGCCTGACGGTTGGGTGTGGGGTCCGGTAGCTGTGGCGGGGTGAGATACGCGCAGGGCGGCGAGCTGACCGACGCCGGGAGGGTCGTGCGGGAGCGGGTTCGGCTTCAGGCCGTGGAACGCTTCGAGCGCGGAGAGAAGAGCAAGGACATCGCCGCGGTGTTACGGGTGTCGGAGCGATCGGTGGAGCGGTGGCGTAAGTCCTGGCGTGAGCGGGGCGAGGCTGGTGTCCGCTCCAAGGGCTCGCCGGGGCGCCCGAGGCTGGGGCCGGGGCAGATGGAGCGGCTGGAGCGGGAATTGGAGCGCGGTCCGCTCGCGCACGGGTGGCCGGATCAGCGGTGGACGCTGGCGAGGATCAAGACGCTGATCGGGCGGCTGTTTCACGTCTCGTACACGGTTGAGGGCACGTGGCTGCTGCTGAAGCGGCACGGCTGGTCGTGGTAGCAGCCGGCCCGGCGGGCGATCGAGCGGGACGATGATGCGGTCGAGTTGTGGAAGAAGGAGGTCTGGCCGCAGGTAAAAGGGAGGCCGCG
Organism: Streptomyces sp. NPDC051219; assembly: GCF_040682335.1. Taxonomy (NCBI): domain Bacteria; kingdom Bacillati; phylum Actinomycetota; class Actinomycetes; order Kitasatosporales; family Streptomycetaceae; genus Streptomyces; species Streptomyces sp. NPDC051219. The sequence goes on along the minus strand of NZ_JBFBAS010000051.1, from coordinate 17,628 downwards.
GGCCGGGGTGCGTGGATCGCCTTCGAGGACGAGGCCGGGCAGTCGATGGCGCCGCCGCGGGCGAGGACCTGGGGCCGCGTCGGCCGCATCCCGGTCGTGCGGGTCCGTGGACGAGGCAGCGGTCGTCTGTCCATGGTGGGCATGTGCTGTTTCAAACCGGGGTCCAGGTCCAGGCTGATCTACGGGCTGCGGGAGTACCGGGGCCGCAAGGACGAGCCCAAGGGCTTCGGATGGCGAGACTTCTGCCGCCTCCTCGCCCGCGCTCGCATTCAGCTCGGCGGTCCGATCGTGCTGGTGTGGGACAACGTCCGCCTGCATCTCACCTGCGGGATGCGCGAGTTCATCGACCGCAACTCCGACTGGCTGACCGTCTTCCAGCTGCCCACCTACGCACCGGACATCAACCCGCAGGAAGGCATCTGGTCGCTGGTCAAACGCGAGATCGGCAACCTCGCAGCCGCCGATCTCACCCAGGTGACCAAGGCCATGAAACGGAAGCTGAAGCAGATCCAGTACCGGCCCGACGTGATCAACGGCTGCCTCACCGGCACCGGCCTGACCCTCAACGACTGACCGACATCACGAATTCAAGTTCAGTACCAAGTCGCGTAGCGGGCCTTCGAGTTCGGAATGGTCGCCGCGGGAGGCGGACTGAAGCAGGTCGGCGGCGGCGATGAGGAGGGCAATGCGGCCGGCGTCGGTCTCGAGAATGTCGGTGAAGGCGTCCCGGATACGGTCGGCAGTGGCGGGAGTATTGAGGGCGTAGGCGTACAGGAGGGCGGTGTCCCAGCCGCGGGGCGCGAGGCCGAAGCCTTCCCAGTCGAGGATCGTCCCGGTAGCGGTGATGTTTGCGAGGTGGAAGTCGCCGTGGGCACAGGTGAGGTCGCTGATGTGGGGAGCGGGGTGGCCGGTGAACTGCGGGACGGCTCGGTCGATCCACTGTTGTCGTACGGCGATGCGGTCGGTGGGGGTGGCGGCGATGGTGTCGAGGTCGCTGCGGATGCTCTTGAACCAGGCGTCGGAGAGGTCGAGTTCTTTGTTGAGTACCGGGCCATCTGGGGAAAGGACGGGTTGGTCGACGAACGCGGTCAGCTCGGCCCGGTAGGCGTAGCGGTCGGTCGTGGTGTCGTGGATGGCGTGCAGGGCCGGCTTGCGCACGGTCGGGAAGTGGCGCGCTGCGATCTCCTGGCCTTCCCAGTGTTTGTTGCCTTCCTTCCCGGCGGGGGCGGACTGGAGGCGTAGCCAGCAGGCGCCGTTCAGGCGGTCATCGGCGCGGCGCCCCAGGGTGCGGCCCTGGTAGCCCCAGACCAGGGGCCCTGAGACGGTGGCGCCGAGAGCGGCGGCCGCCTGGGTGTGGGCTGTGGTCATACGTCGTTCGTCGGCGGGGTCAGGGGGCGGCGAGTACATCGAGGACGCTCCGCAGGGTGTCGGTAGGCACGGGCGGCAGGTCGAGCGCGGCAAGTGCGGATTGCCAGTGTGCCGCATTGCCGGTGGACAGCAGGACTTTGGTGATGCCGGGGCAGGATGTGACGCCAGGCACGCCTCGGCAGCGCTTGCGCCGGGACGGATCAGATTGGCGAGTGTGTCTGCGCCGTCCAGGCGGGCGAGGGTCCCGCCGTGGAGCGGGGCGGAGGCGTGCACGCTCCATCCCCGGTCGGCGGCATGGGTGATCGGCCCGCGGCCCCGCAGCGCCTGGTGCAGGGGGGTGTCCTCGATGAGGCTGACGGGAAGCTGGATCGTCCGAAGGTGGTGGTCTGGGGTGCCGGCGGCTTCGGTGGCGATCCGGTCGAGACTTGCGACGTTGAACCACCCCTTGGAGAAGCCGTTCCAGGTGGCCACCCCGTAGGAGCCGATCCGCCCCGCCCAGGCTTCAACCTCCAGGGCCTCGAAGGCGCCTCTGAGGTGCTGGGCCAGCCCGCCTGGCTCCCGGACGCGCTCGGGGTTGTGGACGAAGACGACGTCGAGACGGTCGCGGCCGAGTTCGGCCAGGGACCGGTCTATCTGCCACCGCACGAATGACGGGTTGAGGCTGTGCCCGAGGTTCGCCTCGGGATCGGTGATGACGCCGGCGGCGAGCGCCTCCCGGCCCGTCTGGGGCGTCAGGAAGCCGGTCTTGGTCGCCACCCGCAGCTGCGGGGTGGCCTGGAGCACGGGTGCGAGGAGCCGGTGGGCCCGTGCGCCGCAGTAGTTGGGTGCCGTGTCTACCCAGGGGACCGGTGTGGTGACCGCGCGCTCTGCGGCGGCCACCACGGACGTGGCCGGGGTGCGGTAGGTGCCGAGTCCGAGCGTCGCTGTCATGAGATCGCTCCGGTACGGAGGGCGGCGATCTGAGCGGCCAGCAGTTCCTGAACCACCAGGGCGACATCCCCGACCGGCAGGCCGCTGGCGTCGGCCAACGCTGCGAATGACGTCCATCCCGGCGCGGCAAGCAGGGCATCGAGGAGCGGGGCAGCGGCCGGGTGGAGGTCCAGTTCGTTGCCCGCGGCCGTGAGCCGGATCAGGGACTCGCCGTCGACGGTGGCCGGTCGGGTGCGGGCGCGGCCGGTGGTGAGCCGTACGAGCAGGCCGGGATCGGCCGGGACACGGCCGAGGTGGGGCAGGGAAGGGCGAAGCCGGCCGAGATCTTCGGCGTCGCGAGCTGCCGCATACGTGCCCAGGAGAGCTGGGTCGTCGAAGAAGGCGTCCAGCTCCTTGCGGAGCGCGGCGAGGTAGTCGGCCTGTGGGCCGGCCGGTGCGTGCAGGGGCAGGTCGGTGCGCACAGTCGTGCTGGCACGGAGCTGGTCGGCAGCGAAGGTGATCAGGTCGGCGCCGGTGTGCGGGGTAATGCCGCAGGTCAGGTGCAGGGAGTGCGTGCCCTGGTCGGCGGTGACCGCGTGCCACCATCCGCGCGGCAGATACAGCAGGTCCCCCGGCTTGAGGACGAGTTCGGCGACGGGATCCGTTGGCGGGGCCTCGGGGGCGGCGGTGTCTCGGTACATCGGCTTGTGACGGGTCGGCCCGTAGAGCCGCCACCGTTTCGCGCCCGCTATCTGCAGCACGATCACGTCGTGGTCGTCCCAGTGCGTCCCGAACCCTTCCTGCTCGGTCCAGGAGGCGTAGGCGTTGACCTGGATGCGGGTGCGCAGGCGCCGTTCCAGGGTGGTGGCAAGATCGCTGATCGGTTCGTGGAGGTGGTCGATGGCGTCGAGGACGAGGGAGGCGCCCTCGGCGAGGCGTTCGTGGAGTTCGGCCGGGTGGATGCGCTGCCACACGGTGGTTCGGCGGGTGACGACGGGAGTCGCGTAGCGGTGGACGGGCAGGGCCTCGCCCTCGAGTGAGAGGCGCAGGCGGGGCGGCTCGAGCCGGTGCGTCGCGAGGAGTTGGTTGAGGGTGTCAAAGGAGACGAGGTGGCTCGGCTCGGTGAGGGCGCCGGGCACGTGGAGGTAGTCGCGGCCCAGTGTCTGGGCCAGGAAGTCCTGGCCCAGACACTGGGCGATGAACGGGAACGTCACCGCGTTGTCCTCTGCTAGTCGTTGCCGTCCGAGCGGCCGGTGCCGCCGCCGTCCGACGGGGTCGCCCCGCGTTCGCGGGCCGCCTGGATCGCCCGGCGAGCGCGGACCAGGTCGCTGCCCTCCTGCTGCGTGGTGCTGGGCTTCGGTGCCATGGGGTGTTCCTCCTTCGTGGTTGCACGGCCGGGTACCTCCGCGGCCGTGCCGGAGTGCCCTGCGTACGGGCGCTGGGTGGATGGGTCCCGCACGACGGGTGCAGGGACCGGGCCGTGTCGGCCGGTGGGCGCTGGCCGACACGGGGCTTCAGGGTGCGGTGGTAGCCGCGGCATGGTGGGCGGCCTCGGCGCGGTCGAACGCCCGGTGGAGAGCCCTGACGAGCAGGGCCAGTGACTGGACGTGTGCCAGGTGCCGTCCGAGTCTGCGCCGGGCGCCCAGGCGGCGCACCGCCTCGCCGCAGGCGTGACGTCCGAGGTGTGCGGCCGGGTCGGTCGAGGGGAGCTGAGCGCAGGCGGCCGTAACACCTTCGGTCAGGAGGCGGGCGTAGCTGGTGAGCTGGAGTGCGATCTGGGCGAGGTCGGCCGGCGGCGGAACGGCGTCGTCTCCCTGTCGCCAGCTCAGGACGGTTTCGACGAGCTGCTCGTGTACCTGCCGGTCGAGCGCGGCCGTGTCGTCGAAGAGGGCTTGGGGGTCGTGGAGGAAGCCGCCGTGCGAGTTCATGCCCGGGCCGGCCCGGGTGGCGGGGTGATCGCGGGTGGATGGGTTCACCGGTTCGGGCACGTCGGTGCCTCCAAGTCAGTTGGCCGTGGCGGCGGTTCAGTTACGGTGTGATGGCTCGCATCACCCATCGAAGCCGTCGACGAGCAGGGCTTCCAGACACGGCATGGGGCCTCGCGCACTGGCCCCGCTGGCCCCATCGCGGCCATGGCAGTAGCGCTGGCGTCGGCGGAGTATCGGGGGCTGGGTTCACGAGGAAGGGGCGAGGGCATGGGGCAGCGGCCAAATCAGCTGACGCCCGGAGCCGGCCCGTGGCACCGGTGGGGGCATGAGCTCCGGGAGATCCGCATCTCCCGCCGGCTGTCCCAGCAGAGCCTGGCCACGCTCGCGTTGATCGACCGTTCCCACCTCGCGCGCCTGGAGCGCGCCGAGCGACCGGTCCCCCGCCAGATCGCTGTGGTCGTCGATGAGGTCCTCGACGCCTGTGGGGCACTGGTCCGGTTGTGGGAGTGGGCCGAGAGGCAGGCTCCTCGCTTCTGCACTGGCGACGCGCCCGTGGGACAGGAACGCGGCCTGTCCAGAGCCCGGACATTGGACCATGGGGCCAGCCCTGCCGCTGATGGGGCCAGCGCTGCGGTGGACGTCGCCTCCGGCATGTTCGGGCAGGCAGGCTCAGATACTGACGACGCGGACACGGTCGTCGTGCCCTGCCGCGTCCACGGAAGGATCCTCTTCGTGCCCGTGCCCCGCCGCGTCGTCCTCGCCTCTTCGCTCGCCGGACTCGCCGCGACCGCACTCCCCGCCCCGGCGGCCATCGCGAGCAGCATCTCGAGCGACATGGGCTCCCCCGTCGAGCACTACACGCAGCTGCGCCGTGTGCTGATCCAGACCGACAACCTGATCGGCCCCCGGCACGTCCTGCCCGCCCTTCGGCAGCACCTCGTCCAGCTCACGATGCGCCGCCGCACCGCCCGCGGATCGGACGCCGTGCGGCTGCTCGCGCTCGAGACCCGCTATGAAGAGCTCGCCGGGTGGCTGGCCCAGGACATCGGCGACGAGCGCACCGCCCACGGCCACACCGCCCGGGCACTGGATGCCTCCCACATCACCGGCGACAGCGACCTGACCGCGTACATCCTCGGCCGGAAAGCTCAGCTCGCCGTCGACACCGGCCACCCCACGGACGCCCTCGGGCTCGCGGCCGCCGCCCGGCGCACCGCCCGGCCGGGCAGCCGACTCGAGGTCATCGCCGTCATGCACCAGGCCCACGCCCATGCCGTCCTCGGGGATGCCCCGCAGGCCCTGCACGAGTACGACACCGCGCTCGCGCTCCTCGGCCGCACGGACAACGACAGTGTCTGGGGCTCCTGGCTCGACGAGGCCTACATCCACACCGCCCGCGCCCGGTCCCTCGCGGTGCTCGGCCGCTACGAGCAGGCCGCCGAAGGCTTCGACACCGCGATCGCCGCCCTCCCCGCCGCCTACCGGCGCGACCGCGGCGTCTACCTCGCCCGCGCAGCCCGCGCCAACGCCGGCACCGGAAACACCCTGCTCGCCGCCCAGATCGGCCTCCAGGCAGTAGGGATCGCCGCCGAGACCGGATCGGCCCGCATCATCAGCCAGCTCGACCGCCTCGACCACGCCCTGGCCCCCGCCGCCCGCGAACAGGGCGTCCCGGAGTTCCGCGAGGCGCTCGACCGGATTGTCCTCCACCCCGCCTGAACTCTGTCCACCGCCCATTCGGATCGTCCTGCTGGAGCTGCCCGTGTCCCGCCCCCATGTCCTGCTGTCCGCCGCCGTGTCCCTCGACGGCTACCTCGACACCCGCCCGGGCGAAGACCGGCTCATCCTGTCCAACCCCGAGGACTTCGACCGCGTCGACTCGGTGCGCGCCTCCGTCGACGCGATCCTCGTCGGCGCCGGCACCCTGCGCGCCGACAATCCCCGCCTCCTGGTCAACTCCGAGCAGCGGCGCGCCGACCGGGTAGCGGCGGGGCTGCCGGAGTATCCGCTGAAGGTCACCATCACCGGCACCGGCGATCTCGACCCCGCGTGGAAGTTCTGGCACCACGGCGGGGCAAAGCTCGTCCTGGCCGTCGGCAGCAAAGCGGCGGATAAGGCGGGGAAGGCGCTCGGGGGCCTGGCCACCGTTCAGGGCGTGCCGCAGGATGCCACCTGGGAGGTCGCTCTCGATGTCCTCGGCGACGTCTACGGAGTGCACCGGCTGATGGTCGAAGGCGGCGGCACCATCCACACCCAGCTCCTCGAAAACCATCTCGCCGACGAGCTCCAGCTCGTCATCGCCCCGCTCCTCGTCGGCCAGAGCGACGCCGTACGGATGCTCGGCCCGGCGCACTACATGGGCGGCCCCTCCGCCCGCCTCAGACTCCTGGAGACCCGCCAGATCGGCGACGTGGTACTCCTCAGGTACGCCCCCAAGGACATCAGCACGGAGCCCCGATGAACCACACCCCCACCTCGGCCGGCTGCGGCCGACCCGGCCCAGACCGCGAAACCACTACCGCCGATCGGGCATGGCTCGCCGTCGCCTGCGAATTCGCCGCCCAATGCCCACCGTCCGACACCGCATTCAGCGTGGGCGCCGTCATCGTCGCTGCCGACGGCACCGAACTCGCCCGCAGCTACTCCCGCGAAAACAACCCGCACGATCACGCCGAGGAGGGCGCCCTCGCTAAGCTTCATAGCGGCGACCCGCGCCTGGCCGGCGCCACCCTCTACAGCTCCCTCGAACCCTGCGCCAAGCGTGCCTCCCGCCCCAGGCCCTGCGCTCAGCTCATCCGCGACACAGGGATCCGCCGCGTCGTCACCGCCTGGCGCGAACCCGACACGTTCGTCCCCGACGCCGCCGGCACCGAACTGCTCGAGGAGGCAGGCGTCACCGTCATCGAACTGCCCGAATACGCCGACGCCGCGAAAGCTCCGAACCAGCACCTGCTGTAGCCGCAGCCCACGCTGACTTTCTGGTGACCGGCTGTTGAGGCCAGGCCCATTTCGCAGCCAAAGGAATTCCGGTGAGCGAGCATGCGGCACCCCTACCTGCCCAGGCCCGCGAGACGATCCGCGAGCGGACCCCGGCGGTCCGCAAGATCGAGCACACCATCGAGTACCTGGACCTGGTCGGCTCCTGCCACAGCTACGTCGCCTCGATCGGCCGCCTGGTTCCCCGCCTGCGCGGCCAGGAGTTCACCGACGACGAGAGGAGGACCGTCCGCCGCGGGCTGGCGAAGGTGCGGGCCGCGGCCGACTGGCTGGAGGCCGCGATCGAGGCCGGCGAGTTCACCCTGGACGAGCAGCTGGCCCAGCTCCTCGAGGGCGAGTAGCCGTGCGCCGCGCGGCCCGCCCGCTCGATGAGTACTACGGCGACCTGGTCCGAGTCTCGCTGATGGAAGCCCGCCCGGCCGGGCTGACGACCAGGCAACCGGCTGCCGCCACCCGGCTGAAGAAGTCCCAGGTCACCCGGGGGATCCGCCACCTGCGTGATGTCGGTGCGGCCGAGCCCCTGACCCCGATCGTCTGGCGCCCGCGGGACGAATACATGTTCTCCGACGACCCGGCCGACTGGATCGAGTACGAGAAGAAGCAGTTCCGCCAGGTCCTCACCCGCCTGACCCGGATGATCACGGGCACGCTCGACCCCACTTGGCCCGCCACCCCGACGACGAATGGGCCCAGCTCGCCGTCGCCCAGCTCACTGGTGTCCGCACGACCCTCGCCCAGCTCGCCAAATAGCCCCGACCCGCGTCACCCCACGGGATCGCCATGCCCGCACCCGCACGCCGTCGCCGCTACCCGTCCGACACCACCCCCGCAGAGTGGGCCCTTCTCGAACCGCTGCTGCCAGTCCCGGCCTGCGAGACCAAGATAGGTGGGCGCCCGGAGAAGTGGCCGCGCCGAAAGATCGTGGACGCGATCCGCTACGTCGTCGACAACGGCGCCAAGTGAAGAGCCCTACCTGCGGACTTTCCTCCCTGGGAGACCGTTTACGGGTTCTTCTGGCGGTGGAACCGGGCCGGGGTCGTCACCTGGATCCGCGACCAGCTGCGACGGAGGATCCGTACCAACCTGGGCCGCTGCCCCTACCCAGTCACCCTGATCATCGATTCCCAGTCCGTGAAGGCCGCCGAGACCGTCTCGAAGGCCACACGCGGCTACGACGTCGGCAAGAAAATCAACGGCCATTATCTTGAGCTGGCGGAATGATCAGTGCTCTGTTCTGCGGTGATGCTGTGAGGACAGTGCCTTCGACGCAACTACTGGCATTGCCCGTCCGCTCTCGACTTGCATCTCTTTCGGGCGTGTCGCCGGCAGCTCGCGGTCCACCCTCGGGACGGAGCTTTTCAGGCCCAGACGACCTTGATCATGGCATGGCCCGCTGAAGCCGCACGCTGGTAGAAGGCCTGCAGGTCGAGGTAGTAGGGGAGGTAGAAGTTCTTCATCTGCGCGTCATTCCACCCGTTGATCCGCCCATAGAGCTGCGCTCCAGCCGCCTTCCAAAGACTGTCGAACGCCGTCTGCAGGAACTCCGCCGCCGCGTGTACCTGGTTCGGGTCGAGGATCAAAAAACCCAGATCGACATGATTTGGGTCTTCTATGTGGCGCCCGCCGTAGATGGGCAAGGTGCTCCGCTCGCCTGGGTCCTCGCCCCCGTCAGATCCATTGGTGAAAAGGTCGTTGACGTGGCTGAAGGGCTCGATGGAGGTGCTGATTCCGGATGCGTACTCTTCGCTGTGCTTGTCCCAGGCCGCTAGCATGAACTCGGTCAGCCAGCCGAAGTCCTCCTGGATCTCTTCGATCGGGACGGCGCGGAAGTGCATGTGGATACTCACCGGGTGTGTCCTTGCTGCTGACGGTCGCCTCTTCGTGCGCGGGAAACCTATCTCGTGTCACTGACAGGGAGCCGCTGTCCGGGGTCCGCGGGGCGGGCTGGTTCTGGAAACGGAGAAGAAGCCCCTTGCGGGGTCAGCACGAACTGCCGTCAGGGGCGATCGTTGCTCGACGTGCCACCACTGAGGTTTCGGCGGACGTCAACAACACGGCGTTCACCGAGCGCCAGGGCCAGCGCCTCCCTGAGCTCCCGGTGTCTGCACCCAATTGCCGACTGCGTTCGGTGGCGACCTCCAGGCGCCGAAGCAGTGAGGCATCGGAGGCCCGTTGCCGGTCGATGACCGGCCGAGCCGCAGGGACGCTATGCCGGGCGCGGAGGCGCTCGATCTCGGCTCTCAGATCCTGCTGGCTGTAGAGCCAGGACCGGGAGACGCCGGCCTCGCGGGCGACGGTCTCGAAGGTGATCACGGTGCCGGTGGCGTCCATGCGCCGCAGGGCCGCAGTCGCGCGTCGCCGAGTTACTGCCGCCCGGCGGGCTACCGCGGCAATGATCAGGTGGGAGTTGTCAGCTCGCATCGGCGGCCTCCTCGCACCCATCCGGGCCCTCTTCCAACTGGCTGATCATGCGGTCGAGGTTGTCGGCGACCTGCTGGTTCATCTCCGCGACGCGGGTGTGGCCGCAGCCTTTGGCATCGTCGATCAACGTCAGGGTGCGGGTGTGCTGTTCGCGGAGTTCGGGCAGGAACTCGGGTCCGGTGACGAAGACCGGGCAGGTCAGGCTGGCGTTGGCATGCGGGCAGGTACGCAGCGTCTGGTGGAACCGCTCGATCTTCCCGGTGGTCGTCGGCGATCGGGGCTTGGTCAGCCGGTGGGTAATGCCGTTCTCCCGGCAGATCCGGTCGAAGAGGACCTCACCCGGTTTGCCTGAGCCGAACCGGGCGGTGAACTGCTTGCCGTTGTCGGTCAGCACCTCAGAGGGCACCCCGAACCGCTGCAGAGCCGGGACCTGTCCCCGAAGGGTGGACACCTCTGAGCCCGGACCCGGTAGGGGCCGGGTAGGAGGGATCTCTTATGGTGATGAAGGTCTACTCGTCCGAGTTCAAGGCGGACGCTGTCGCGCTGTACCTGTCGGACCCGAGCCACACCTTCGAGGGCATCGGCAAGGACCTGGGGGTCAGCCGGGAGACGCTGCGCAACTGGGTCCGGGCCGAGCGGGAGACTGGACGTTCTTCGCCCGGGCGCTCAGTGCCGCCCGCGTCTACGAGTGATCGCGTGCCCTCCACGTGCCTGAACCGACGGCGGCCAAAGGGGAGCAGCGGGGAACGGCGGAGAGCGACCCAGACAGCGCAGGTCAGCGTCTCCCCAGGTCAGGGCCCATCCGGTTACGCGATCTTCCAAACTGGTGCTCCAGGGCCCCCTGCGCCAGCACTTGACTGCGTCAAAGACTCCACCGACCTGTGCGGCCTTGGGAGTGGGGTGCGTTTCCGCCCCGAGATCGTTTAGCCTCTGCTGGTCCGCACGGCCTCGGGCGGTTCAAGGGAAGGGTGTTCATGCAGCAGCGGGGAGTCGGCAGCGGGCTGAGGGTCGCGGCCTGGGTACTGGTACCACTCGGGCTGGTCCTGGGGCTGGGGGGCATCGGGTACTTGCTCACGAATTACCAGGGGGCCACCGTCATGAGCGAGGCGATGGAGCCCACGTACCGCCCGGGCGAGCGGCTGGTCATCGAGAGCATCGACGCGGGCGAGATACGCAGGGGCGATGTCGTACTCGTCCGCGTGCCCGATCGCTATCAGGACAGACCGGTTCTGCAGCGGGTCATCGGGATGGGCGGCGATCACGTGGTGTGCGACGGAAACCAGATCACGGTGAACGGGAAGCCGGTCGACGAACCCTATGTGATGCGCGGCGAAGTGAACCCGGCAACCGGACCGTACGACGTGCAGGTGCCGGACGGGCGGTTGTTCCTGCTGGGCGACCACCGAGGGAACTCGAACGACTCGCGGTTCTTCCTCGACGAGCAGTCGGGCAGCGTCGCGACCTCTGGGGTGCTCGGGCGAGTGCAGAAGGGTTTCACTGTGCCGGCGGTGTTGGTGGCGGGGGCCTCGGGATCGTGCTGACCTTGGTTGGGATCGGCCTGGGGATCGGGGGGTACGCGGCCGGGCGGCGTGCCCGGCGGCCGCTCGCGGCTGTGCCGCCGTGGCCCGTAGCCTAAGCGATCTTGAGTATTTGTATCGTCGCTGGCGTGAGCGCGGGGCTCGGCGTGTCAGGGCTCGGTCGGCGGCAGCGTCCACTATCGGGGCTACCGGGGCATCCGAAGAGTTGCACCGCTCGTTCCAGTCCCAGAGTATCGATGCCCTCCGCCGCGTGTGCCGAAGCCGACGGGCATACGTCCGGGCATGCGACTCGGCGGGCCAAGTCCCGTCCCACCGTTCCAAAGTCGCCCTCGCCGGGATCCTGCTGTACAGCAGCGAAGTACCGCAACCGCAGCAACCGTCCTCGCCCAGTAGCGCTCTCCATGACCGTGCAGCGACCGGTATGGCCGTCGCTGACCGATCCGGCTAGAGCTACGGATCAGAAGGTCGCGCGTGCCCGTTGCGTGCCCGGTCCGTCGGGGAACAGCGGTCAACGACGGGTGTGGCAGCAGGTCGAGTCGGCCGGCTCCCGCACCCGTCGTCGCTGGTCAGGACCTCAACGCGTGCCAAATCACCGGCGATTCCCAAGCTCAGAGCGCGGTTTCAGCATCGGCGCCCCGCGACCGCCCAGCCTTGCGGTTGGCGAAGGGTCGGGCTCCGTACGTCGTCACGAAGTCAGCGATCAGCTCCGCTTCGACCATCTCCGGGTCGACCTCATGGAGTTCTTTCCAGGCTATGAGGAGCTGGTCGCTTCTTTGGAGCTGCCAGATGTACCGGCCGCCCCAATGGCCAACTGGCTCGCCCGATCCGTGCCGCCGGTACTCGTCCAGTCGCTTACGAAGGCCGCCTGCCAGTTGAGCCTGCGCCGGCCTTGCCGACGAAGGACGACGTAAACCCCAGGCACGGTGGGGACAGATGCCTCTGGCAGGACCGCGAACGGCAAGAAGCCAGCGAAGCCCGCTTCCATCAATCCCGCTGGTGTCCAATCCACGAACCCACTTTGAGACCCCGAGAACGCAGCCGTCTCAGTTTCCGTCTCATTCAGCTACGTCCGTCCTCGTTCAGGGCGGCCCGACCTGCGTCTATGGTCGCGTCGCGGCCTCTTCGGCCTCAGCTGCTTTCACCGCGATTCCCCGCTGTTCCCCGCTCGATCTGGTGCGGTTATGGTGCGAGCCTGTCGTGCTGTGGCCCTGGGAGGACGCTACCGTGCGGAGCGGCTGCTGTATCCGCCTGCTGTACAGCATGATCCTGAGCGGGGGTGACGGCATGGAGCGGGAACTGAGCTGATCGTTGCCCACATCGTCGGCTGGGGCCGCTTCGCCGACATAGGGCTGCACGCGCGCATGGGCGACGGGGGATCTGGATCCCCTGATCCTGTGGAACAACCAGCGCGACCCCTTCATCGCACCACTCAGCGAGGCGCTGGATGACTGGGCAACCGGGGACGGAGAGGGACGCTACAGCATCCACCAGATCCTCCCGCCCGGCATTGAGCCTCGGCTGCCCAAGGGATGGGACGTCCAGATCGACGGGTAGGCAGGAGCATCACCCGACTGCGGACTATTCGCGGACAGCGAGATCCCCGGCGGGCCGCAGACAAGCCCTGAGCTGCTGGAACGCGTGAGACGTACGGGGCCTCCGGAGCCGTGTGCTCAGGTTCGAATCCCGCCGGGAGGCACTCGCCCCACGGCCGCTCATCCTTGATCGTCCCGTGCCGGAACAGGCACCGCTTCGGGAACCGGGCGCCGCGGCGGGCATCGGGCGCTTCCAGTCATCCCTGTCGCATACGTGTCGAAGCAAGTCCAACTAGGCCCAACGGCAACGACATTCGCTCCGGTCATGCGGCTACGGAGTCGTGAGCGTCACCGCGCCTTACGGCTTTGACGTATCGTCACAAGAATTTAACCCTTAGAGGTCTACTCGCATAGACCATCCCGGACCAGGATGAGCGCGCCCCCCGCCACCACCTAAGTCCGGGAGTCGACACCCATGCGAACAAACGCCCGCCGCGGCTTGGTTGCCGCCCTGGTGGCCGCCGCCACCGCTGCCCTCACCTTCCTCGGCACCATCCCGGCGCAGGCCGCTCTGCCCACCCCGGTCAGCGCCGCCACCGCCCGCTCCTACCTGGCCTCCCTCACCGTCACGACCGAGCACTCCAGAACCGGCTACAGCCGCGACCTGTTCCCCCACTGGATCACCATCAGCGGCGCCTGCGACACCCGCGAAACGGTCCTCAAGCGCGACGGCTCAGGCGTCGTCACCGACTCCTCCTGCGCCGCCACCAGCGGCAGCTGGTACTCCCCCTATGACGGCGCCACCTGGTACGCCGCCTCCGACGTCGACATCGACCACCTCATCCCGCTCGCCGAGGCATGGGACTCCGGCGCCTACAACTGGACCACCTCCAAGCGTCAGCAGCTCGCCAACGACCTCACCCGCCCCCAGCTGCTCGCCGTCACCGACAACGTCAACCAGTCCAAGGGCGACCAGGACCCCGGCACCTGGTGGCCCTCCCGCACCACCTACAAGTGCACCTACGCCCGCGCCTGGGTCCAGGTGAAGTACTACTACGGACTCTCCGTCGACTCCGCTGAGAAGAGCTCCCTGTCCTCGGTCCTCAACGGCTGCTGACAGACCCGCCATCTTTCATCGGCAGCAGCGCATCCGTCCCGCTGGAAGCATCCGGCGGGACGGAACGGGCGGCCGACGAACCTGCTCAGCAAGGCCGTCAGCCAGATGCGCGCCCTCCAGCGCCCAGCGAACTCGTGATGCCCTTCACGATCAAAGCCATCGCCGGCGCCGAGACTGTCGGCCTGAGGCCCCGGACCAAGGCCGACGGCAGTGACGGCAGTTGCACTGGCGCGACGGAGTGAGTGAGGGGGCCGGACGGAGGCACCATCTCTGGCCGCTCGCTCATGAGTGTGGTCACGAGCCGGTCCGCCTCTCCCACGGCCTGGTCGGGACGGTCGACGAAGTGCTCCTGCACGCTGGTCCAGTCCCGGGCGTACCGGTCCCGGACCGTCGAGGGCAGCGGCCTGATCTCCAGAGATGCCGCTCCTGCCTCGCGCGCAGGTCGCGGTCGGCCGCTCCCCGGCTGTGCTTCGCTTCGACCGTGCGCTCGTATTCCGGCCCGAAGCGCTCCCGCAGGTGCCGGCGCCGGGTCATGGTCCGCAGGGCCAGCGCGACCAGAGCCAGGACGACCACGACAGCCACGATGATGACGATTCTCGACATCGCATCCCCACTCATGGACAGCTCACACCGGCAGCCGGATCTGGGGTGAACGAGGGTCACCGCCGTGGGTGCCGTTCCTTGGTGTGCCACATTCCAGGATTTCACAAATCGCTCAAATGGTGCTATTAGGGCAAGCGACGGATTGAAGGCCGCCTCGCGCGACCACTTCGGTGCTCGCCGCTCACGAGGCCCTGACCAGCGGCCGGGCCCTCCGCCCGCACACGCAGGGCACCGGCCTCGCCACGGAGGGCGGCGGGGGTTTCGGCGCCGCTGGATGCCTCTCAAGCTCTCTACTGCCAGCCCGGAATCCGCGGCGCCCACGAGAAGGGCGGGGTCGAGGGTCAAATCGGCTGGTTCCGCCGCAACCACCTCGTCCCGGTGCCCGAGGTCGCGACGTCGCCGAACTCAACGCAATGATCGACCGCTGGGACCAGGAGGACGAGGATCGCCGGATCCGGTCCCGTCCTCGCACGATCGGCGAGTACTTCGCAGCCGAGCAGCCTCTGCTGGCGCCGCTGCCACAGGAGGCCTTCGAGACGGGCCGGCTCTTCACGCTGCGGGTCGACCGCTACAGCCAGATCAGCGTCCGCACCAACCGCTACTCGGTTCCGGTCCGGCTGATCGGCCGGAACGTCCGCGCAATGCTGCATGCCTCTGAGCTGGTGGTCTACGACGGGCGGGACGAGGTCGCCCGGCATGAGCGGTTGATCGCCAAAGGCGGCACCCGCCTCGAACTGGACCACTACCTGGAAGCTCTCGTGCGCAAGCCCGGCGCTCTGCCGGGAGCGACCGCGCTCGACCAGGCACGGTCCGCAGGCCGGTTCACCCCCGTTCACGACGCCTGGTGGGAAGCGGCCGTCAAGGCCCACGGCGAGCGGGACGGCACCCGCGCGCTCATCGAGGTCCTCCTCCTCGGCCGACACCTGCCGCACGAGCACCTGGTCACCGGACTCGCCGCCGCCCTCAAGACCGGTGCTCTGACGGCGGACGCTGTCGCTCTTAAAGCCCGCAAGGCAGCAGACGCCGACACCGACCCTGCCCAGGCCCCAGAACCATCAGCAGCGAGCCGAACCAGCATCGCCCCGCTGCCGGCTGCCGTCCGGGCCCGCCTGCCACCCGACAAACGGCCTCTGCCGTCGGTCGCTCACTACGACCAGCTCCTGCGGCTCCGCCGTGACCGCCCCACCCCCTGAAGGAGAACAGCGTGTCCATCCCCCGCCAGCGAGGACTCACCGAGCAGGCCGCCACGGCAGCGATCGACCAGGCATGCCGGATGCTGAGGCTGCCCACGATCCGGTCCCAGTTCCCCGAGCTCGCCGAAACCGCCAGCCGCGAGCAGATGTCCTACCTCGGATTCCTCTCCGAGCTCCTGCTGGCCGAGTGCGACGACCGGGCCCGCCGCCGGTCCGAACAGCGCATCAAGGCCGCCGGGTTCCCCCGCGACAAGTCGCTGCGCAAGTTCGACTTCGACGCCAACCCGAACATCGACGCGGCCATGGTCCACACCCTCGCCAAATGCGAATGGATCAAGAAGGGACTGCCGCTCTGCCTCATCGGCGACTCGGGCACGGGCTAGTCGCACCTGCTGATCGCGCTCGGCACCGAGGCCGCGATGGCCAGCTACCGGGTCAAGTACGTCCTAGCGACGAAGCTGGTCAACGAGCTCGTCGAAGTAGCTGACGAGAAGCAGCTGACCAAGACCATCGCCCGCTACGGCCGAGTCGATCTCCTCTGCATCGACGAGCTCGGCTATATGGAACTTGACCGCCGCGGCGCCGAACTCCTCTTCCAGGTCCTGACCGAACGCGAGGAGAAGAACAGCGTCGCCATCGCCTCCAACGAGTCCTTCTCGAAAGCGCACATGTTCCGGCGAACCCGTGCCAGGTGCTGCCGAAACTTCACGGGTTCGATGGTGTTGAGGAGGCTTCCCAGTCGTCTCGATGTTCGCGCCACGTGGTCCTGAGGGCTTCGAGCTCGGTGCGAGGGAAGTGCTCACCCCACTTGCCGCGGTATGCGCTCTCGCCGTACTCCCTCACAACCTCATCAAAGCAACGGATCACTGCTCGGGCAACGACGTCAATGTTCTGCTGGGTGGACCAGATCTCGGTCCGAGTGTTGTCGTGGTCACTGCCGTGGGCCAGCTCCAGTAGGCGGATCCACACATTGGTGCCTTCACGGTAGAAGATCCATCGGAAGGCGGTGGGCTCGGCCTCGAACTGTGCTCGGCATTCGGTCTCGCCGGCGATCAGACGTGTCACTGTCGTCAAGAGATCTTCGGGGGCAGCGGTGATATAGGAGGCCGTGACTTCGGCTTCCGCCTGGTGGTCGCTGATGATGCATTCGGCCCAACCACGTCCGGACAGGACCCAGGCGAGTCGCAGGTGGGCCATCCTCGTTCCCCTCCTTCGGTTACGGGTTCCCTGCGCTGATCGCCGAGGGCCCCTCGCACACATCCGAGTCTGGGGGATGACGAGCCTGCTGACCAGCGGATTCTCTGGCGCCCGGTCGACGCTCATCGATCAGGCAGGCGCCCAGGGTCGACATGATCGGCGAGATAGATCAAGGTGGCTTGCGGGTCCATGCCGAAGGCCGCGGCGACGAGCTTGGGGTCCATGGTGTTCACGAGGTCGACGAGACGGGTGCTGCGGATCATGCGGGGTGGGAAGCCGCAGTCGTCAAGGACGTGGGAGAGATAGGCAGTTGAGGCCGGGCTCCGCCCGGCCTTCGTTCCTTTGGTGACCATGACGTGCGGGTTGTCCGTCCGCCATGCCTCACGGTGGGCCAGGCACCGCTGCAGCACCGCCCAGGAAGCGGGGTCCAGGGGGACGTGATGGGGCCGCTTCCCCAGCCGGACAGTATGGGCCTGCTGGTCGATGTCGTCGATCCTCAGCATCCGCACCTCGGAGCTGGAGGCGCCATGCAGCAGAGCGAGCATGCCCATCACCGCTTCATGCGGGTGCACGTGCTTGTCTGTTGTCCACCGCCGGAACAGCTCACGTTGCTGGTCGAGGGCGAGGGTCTGGCCGCGGAAGCCGTTCGTCTCCTTCGCGCCCAGCTCGCGGGTGGGATCGACCAGCAGCATCTTCTGGGACCGCGCGAAGCGGAAGAACTGCCGCAGCAGGGTGTGTCAACTTAACGGCTGATCTTGGTTGTTGAGTGGTCAGCTGTTGCTCGGGGTGAGGCGGCCCTCGAAGGCGATCTGGAAGGCGTTCAGC
>NZ_JBFBAS010000050.1:0-36954 GCF_040682335.1 Streptomyces sp. NPDC051219 | reverse complement strand
AGTGGGATTTGGTTGCCTTCCTGGTCCCGCTTTCGCGTTTCCTTTCCGGCGGCTCCGACTCTACCAGATCCTTTCGGGCCTGATTCCCAGTCAGCGGGTTTCGTCTTTCCGGCTGTTGGGCCGTTCCGACGTCCCGAACTCTAGCGGATTCCGCAGGCGACTCATAATCGAGTCGAGGAATTGAATTCCGGCATGCCGAAATCGTTTCCCACAGGGAAATCATGCTGAGTTGGGTTGCCGCTTCTCAGCGGCGTGAGTGGTGTCGCAGAACCGTTCCGGCCCCGTGACAACTCGAAGAATCTTACGGATCGGGCGGTCGCGTGTCAACCCCGCCACGGGTGGCCCCTCGGGCGGTCGGTCCAGGTCCGTCAGTCCAGGTCCGACAGGCGGCCGCCGGCGTCCGGCTGGGTGTCCTCCACACGGCGCAGCAGCCGGGTCAGCATCTCGCCGAGTACGCCGCGCTCCTCCGTCGAAAGGTCCTGGAGGAGCTCCTCCTCGAAGACCGTGGCCATGCGCATCGCCTCGAGCCACTTGCTGCGGCCCTCGTCCGTGAGCTCCACGATCACGCGTACCCGGTTGGACTCGTCGCGCTCCCGGGTGACCAGGCCCTCCGCCACCATGCGGTCGATGCGGTGGGTCATGGCGGCCGGCGTGAGACCGAGGCGCTTCGCGAGGTCGCTGGGGCCCAGGCGGTAGGGGCTGCCGGAGAGGACGAGTGCCTTGAGCACCTCCCACTCCGCATTGCTGATGCCGAGCGCCGCGGTCTGCCGGCCGTACGCGACGTTCATCCGGCGGTTCAGGCGGCTGAGTGCCGATACGACCTTCTCGACCTGGGGGTCGAGGTCACGGAACTCGCGCTGGTAGGCGGCGATCTGCTCGTCGAGGCTCGGCTCGCTGATGGCGGTGGGGCCGGGGGTGTCACCCATGTGGCGAAGTATCGCACGCCGGCGTTGGCGTCGAAGTCCTTCGATGTGTATTGTTAATGGTCTAACTTTAGCTTCGAAGTCTTCAGACCTCACTCCTAAGGCAGGTGAAATGACCAGGGCGATGGGCGCCGCGATGCGCCGGATCCAGACGGGCAACGCGCTGAGTGCGTTCGGCATTGGTTTCACGGTTCCGTTCCTCTACGTCTACGTGGCGCAGGTTCGGGAACTGGGGGCCAGTTCGGCGGGCATCGTGCTCGCCGTGTTCGCCGTGGCCGCACTCGTCGTGCTGCCCTTCACCGGTCGGGCAATCGACCGGCGCGGACCGGTTCCGGTGCTCATCGGCGCCGCCGTCACCGCCTCCGTCGGAGCGATGGGCCTCGGGCTGGCGAACAGCACCCAGCTGGTCGTACTCGCTGCGGGCGGACTCGGCGCGGGCGCCGCGATCATGCAGCCCGCGCTCGCGACGATGATCGTCTGGACCTCGACCCCGACCACGCGCACCCGGGCCTTCGCCACGCAGTTCTTCCTGCAGAACCTGGGCCTCGGTATCGGCGGACTGCTCGGCGGTCAGATCGTCGACGAGAGCCGGCCGGGCAGCTTCACTCTCCTCTTCACCATAGAAGCGGTCATGTTCCTGGTGCTGGCCGCCATCGCGGGGACCGTAAGGCTCCCGCGGTCTCCGCTGCTCCAGGACGCCATGCCCAAGGATGCCTCCGAGGCGAAGGGCGGCTGGCGCCGGCTGCTGCGCCACCGGGCGATGGTGCAGCTGTGTGTGCTCGGCTTCGTGCTGTTTTTCGCCTGCTACGGGCAGTTCGAGTCGGGGCTCGCCGCGTTCGGTACGGAGGCCGCCGGAATCACACCGTCGGCGCTTGGCCTGGCGCTCGCCGCCAACACCGCGGTGATCGTCGTCGCGCAGTTCGTGGTACTGCGGCTGGTGGAGAAGCGCCGCCGGTCGCGTGTCATCGCGCTGGTAGGGCTGATCTGGACGGTTGCCTGGATCGCGGCGGGCTACGCGGGCATGGGCGGGGGCAGCCAGGCCATGGCGACGGCCGCGTTCGTCTCCACTTACGCGCTGTTCGGCCTCGGTGAGTCGATGCTCTCCCCTACCGTGGCACCGCTCGTCGCAGACCTGGCGCCCGAGGCGGCCGTCGGTCAGTACAACTCCGCGTTCGCGCTGGTCAAGCAGCTCGCGCTGGCCGTCGGCCCGGCCGTGGGCGGTCCGATGGGGGCCTCGCTGCACGGCCCGTACATCGTGACGTTCATTCTCTTCTCGCTCGGGATCACGGTCCTCGCGCTCCGGCTGGGCAAGCAGCTCAGGCCGCTGCAGGACAACCCGTCGCTCGCCAGATCGCGTGTGGTGGCCACGGGAATCCCGGAGCAGGCGACCGAGCCGGCCCCGGCGCCCGTAGTCGCCTGAGGCCCGGGCCCGGCGCGGCCTGGTCGTAACCGGTGACGAGGAGGGGCAGCATCCTCTCCTCGAAGGAGGGCCTGTTCAGGCGTCGGGGAGCGCGAACTCGCACCAGACGGCCTTGCCGCCGCCCGGGGTGCGGCGCGAGCCCCACGACGAGGCGATGGTGGCCACGATCGAGATGCCACGGCCCGCCTCGTCCGCCGGTTCGGCGCGGCGGCGGCGGGGCAGATGGTCGTCCCCGTCCGTCACCTCGACGATGAGCCGGCGGTCGGTACGGCGCAGCCGCAGGCGCATGGGCGGTGTGCCGTGCTGGAGGGAGTTGGCGACGAGCTCGCTGGCCGCCAGGACACCCAGGTCGCACAGCTCCACCGGGAAGCGCCAGGACGCCAGTACCCCCGTCGCGAAGGCGCGGGCGCGCGGCGCCGCCTCGATGCCGCCGAGGAGCTCCAGCGCGGCGTTGTGGAAGAGCTCGGCGTCCGGACCGGTTCGCGTCGGGTGCTGAAGGACGAGCACGGCGACATCGTCGTCGTGGTCTGCGGTGACGCCGAGCGCTCGCATCAGGCGGTCGCAGATGACCTGCGGGGTGCCCTTCGCCCCGGACAGTGCCCGCTCGAGTGCCGCGACGCCCTCGTCGATGTCCTCGCCGCGCCGCTCGACCAGGCCGTCCGTGTAGAGGACAGCGGTGGAACCGGGCGGGAGGGCGATCGTGCCCGAGGTGTGCAGCCAGCCGCCGGTGCCCAGCGGGGGGCCGGTCGGGTCCGCGGCGCGGCGGACCGTACCGTCCTCGTCGCGGACGAGGATCGGGAGGTGGCCGGCCGACGCGTAGACGAGGCGGCCCTCGTTGGGATCGTGGACGGCGTAGACGCAGGTGGCAATCTGGCTGGCGTCGATCTCAGCGGCCAGGCCGTCGAGGAGCTGCAGTACTTCGTGCGGCGGGAGGTCGAGCCGCGCGTACGCGCGGACGGCAGTGCGCAGCTGGCCCATCACGGCCGCGGCGCGGACCCCGCGGCCCATGACGTCCCCGATGACGAGCGCGGTCCGGCCGGCGCCGAGGGTGATGACGTCGTACCAGTCGCCGCCCACGGCCGCCTCCGTACCGCCCGGCTGGTACGTCGCCGCGATGCGCAGATCGTCGGGCTGCTCCAACTCCTGCGGAAGAAGGGAGCGCTGGAGGGTGACGGCGGCCTCGCGCTGGCGGCGCTCGCTGGCGCGCAGCCGCTCCGCGGCCTCCGCGTGGTCGGTGACATCGGCGACGAAGATCATTACGCCGCCGCTCTTGCCGGCGCCCCGGACATCCACCGGTGTGCAGGTGACCGTGTACGAGCCGCCGCCCGGACCCTTGCGGTTCTTGACCGTACGGGACTTGCCGCTGCGCAGTACCTGGTCGAGGAGCGGGATCAGGCCGAGCTCGTCCAGCTCAGGTAGGGCCTGGCGGGCCGGGGCTCCGGCCGGGCGGGGGCCGAAGGCGGAGGCGTAGGCGTCGTTGACGTAGGCGATGCGGTGTTCGGGGCCGTACACCAGGGCGACGAGTGCGGGGAGCCGGCCAAGGACTTCCCGTACGGACACGTCGTCCAGCGTGGGGACGGGCGGGTCGTCGGCCTTCTCGACCGGGGACGGTGTCCCGTCCGGCGTGTGGTCCGGCGTAAGGCCGCCGGCGCCGGGCGGGTGCCCGTCGTTGGCGGGCGGGTGCCCGTCGTTGGCGGAGTCCGCGCCGGGCGCGGGCTGATCCGGGTGCTCACCGCGGGCTGCGGGCACGGAACCGCGATCTGTCCGCGCTGCGGCGCGGCGCTGCGTTCCGGGAAGCCGGGCGCTCCAGCGCGTGAAGTTCACTGACTCTCAAGCCTCGTGGTGTCGCCGTGTATCGCTGCTAGGTCGCTGTTGTGTCGGTGCTTGGGGGATCACTCTGTGCAGGTGTGAGCCCACCTATGGTCACACGTCCAGTGTGGCCGACGGCACTGACAACGTCAGTCGTTGCTGTCCTTCGGACGCTCTCCGCCCACCGCGAGCTCGAACTCGGCTCGCGGGTGTTCGAGCGATCCGAGAGAGACGATCTCACGCTTGAAGAGTCCGGCGAGCGTCCATTCGGCAAGGACTCTCGCCTTGCGGTTGAACGTAGGTACCCGGCTGAGGTGGTAGGCCCGGTGCATCAGCCAGGCCGGGTACCCCTTCAGCTTCCGCCCGTAGACGTGCGCGACGCCCTTGTGGAAGCCGAGGGAGGCGACGGATCCGACATACCTGTGCGCGTAGTCCCGCAGGGGCTGACCGCGCAGCGAGGCAAGGATGTTCTCGGCGAGGGTCTTGGCCTGGCGTACGGCGTGCTGCGCGTTGGGGGCACACACCTTGCCCTCTTCGCCGGCCGTGATGTCCGGGACGGCGGCCGCGTCGCCGGCCGCCCAGGCGTGTTCGACGCCCTCGATGGTGAGCTTGGGCGTGCACACGAGGCGCCCGTGTGCGTTCGTGGGCAGGTCGCTCGCGGCGACGATGGGGTGAGGCTTTACGCCCGCGGTCCACACGAGGGTACGAGTCGGGAAGCGTGAGCCGTCACTCAGTACGGCGACCCGGTCCTCGCAGGAGTCGAGGCGGGTGTCCAGGCGGACGTCGATGTTGCGGCGCCGCAGTTCACGGACCGTGTAGTGGCCCATCGCCTCGCCGACTTCGGGGAGGATCCGGCCGGTGGCCTCGACCAGGATCCACTTCATGTCCTCGGCCGTGACGTTGTAGTAGTACCGGGAGACGTACCGGGCCATGTCCTGCAGCTCGCCGAGCGCCTCGACGCCCGCGTACCCGCCGCCCACGAAGACGAAGGTCAGGGCGGCGTCGCGGACATCCGGGTCGCGGGTGGAGGATGCGATGTCCATCTGCTCGACGACGTGGTTGCGCAGCCCGATGGCCTCCTCCACGGTCTTGAAGCCGATCCCGTAGTCGGCGAGACCGGGGACGGGCAGGGCGCGGGAGACCGAGCCGGGGGCGAGGATCAGTTCGTCGTACGCGATCTCGATGGGGCCGGCGCCCTCCTCCTTGGTGGCGAGGGTGGCGACGGTGGCGGCACGCTTGGCGTGGTCGATCTTCTGTGCCTCGCCGATGACGATTTTGCACTTGTCCAGGACGCGGCGGAGCGGGACGACCACGTGGCGGGGCGAGATGGAGCCGGCGGCCGCCTCGGGGAGGAACGGCTGATACGTCATGTACGGCTCGGGTGTCACCACCGTGACCTCGGCCTCGCCTCTCCTCAGCTCCCGCTGGAGCCGCAGCGCGGTGTACATGCCGACGTAGCCGCCGCCGACGACGAGAATGCGCGCAGGGGCCGGGCGTCCGGGGGTCGTCCCCCGCGAATATGCAGCCTTCACCACACCATGACGCAACGCGTTCGCGAGTTTGTCCACAGGCCCGGCAAATTGTGTGACCGGCGGGCCTGGTGCGAGGGCAGCGCCGACCCTTTCCGCCCTTCCTGAAGGTCCGCAGGTCAGGCCATGGGCGGGGGGTGCGGGCAGGGGGTGGAATCAGGAAGGTTTCGGTGCATACTCCGATCGGGGGGCGCTCCGTGCGGAACTACCCCCTTCTGAATTGACTCCAGCTCAACTATGTTCGTACCTCGTCGGGGTGTCGGGTCTTGGCCCGTGGATCAGCCCAGGCCTACAAGGCGGGGAGTCTCCGGGGGGAGACGTCATTACCGGGGGAACAGTTATGCACATTCACGATTCGCATTGGTCTGCAACCATCGCAACCGAAGGCAATGGGCGCGTGGTCGCGGGTGGCAGCGGGGTGGCCCGTTCGGCGCCGCTTCGTGTGGATGCACAGCGCAACCTCGAACACGTACTGCGCGCCGCGCGCGAGGTGTTCGGTGAGATGGGTTACGGGGCGCCGATGGAGGACGTGGCGCGGCGAGCACGGGTCGGTGTCGGGACGGTCTACCGGCGGTTCCCGAGCAAGGACGTCCTGGTGCGGCGTATAGCCGAGGAGGAGACCGCCCGGCTGACCGAACAGGCGAGAACGGCGCTCGGCCAGGAGGAAGAGCCGTGGGCGGCGCTCTCGCGTTTCCTGCGTACGTCCGTGGCGTCGGGAGCCGGTCGGCTGCTGCCGCCGCGAGTGCTGCGCGTCGGGGTCGACGCCGAGGACTCCACGGTCGTCCGGGGAGTCGTCCAGGACGTCCAGGAGGCAGTCGCTGTCCAGGAGGGGGCACGTGTGCCGCAGCAGCGGCAGGCGGCCGCCCCGGCTCCCGGTCTGCGCGTCGTAGAACAGCGGGGGGCCGGGCAGCGGTCCGGGTCCGCGGACGACACGGACCAGCCCGACGACCCGGGCGCAACGGCCCTGCTGGAAGTGGTCGGCCGTCTGGTGGACCGGGCGCGGGCGGCGGGTGAGCTGCGCGGCGACGTGACGGTGGCGGACGTGCTGCTGGTGATAGCCACGGCGGCGCCGTCGCTGCCCGACCCGGCTCAGCAGGCGGCGGCTTCCGCCCGGCTGCTGGACATACTGCTGGAGGGGCTGCGGTCGCGGCCTGTGTGACGGTCAACAGCCCGCGTGGGCAGCTGGGTTGTCCTTCCCCGAAGGCGTGGAGAGTAACGCTTCGACGGGTGACCGACCCGGACGGGTGGATGCCGGTCATAGCGCTCCGGCATCCACCCGTTCTGTGCCACTGTGGCCCGGTGTTCGGGTCTGAGGGTGCGTGCGGGGGCTGCCGCGATGAGCGTTGACGGTGAGGACGAGCCACAGGATGGCACCGGCGGCGAGCCGGAGGCGGTCCTGCCCTCGCCCCAGGTTCCCCCGCAGCGCGAGGGCGGCAGTGGCGGGCCGATTGCCCAACGGCCGGCTTCCGACGGCGATTTGATCGGCCGGATGCGGTCCGGTGACGACAGTGCGTACGAGGAGCTGTTCCGGCGACACGCGGACTCGGTGCGACGGTACGCCCGGAGTTGCTGCCGGGACGCGCACACGGCGGACGATCTGACGGCCGAGGTCTTCGCACGCACGCTGCAGGCGGTGCGCGGCGGCGCCGGTCCGGAGTACGCGGTGCGCGCGTACCTGCTCACGACGGTACGACGGGTCGCGGCAGCCTGGACGAAAACGGCGAAGCGGGAGCAACTGGTCGACGATTTTGCCGTGTTCGCCTCACAGGCAGCCGGCATCACCGAGGCGGCGGACGACGCCGGTTCGTTCGGGGCCGGGCTGGACGCGGGCGCCGAGGTCCGGGCGATGCACCAGGCCGAGCAGACCATGGCCATGCAGGCCTTTCGCAGCCTCCCGGAGCGCTGGCAGGCCGTCCTGTGGCACACCACGGTCGAGAAGGAGTCGCCGAGCCAGGTCGCGCCGCTTTTCGGGTTGACCCCCAACGCGACCGCGGTACTGGCCAGTCGAGCTCGTGAAGGCCTCAAGCAGGCCTATCTGCAGGCACATGTGAGCTCGGCGCTCACCGACGGCGGTGACTGTGCGCGCTACGCCGACCGGCTGGGCGCCTACGCCCGGGGCGGCCTGCGGATCCGGGCCGAGCGCGGTCTGCGCGAGCACCTGGAGCAGTGCGCGAAGTGCCGGCTGGCCGCCGGTGAGATCATGGACGTCAACGCCGGTATCCCGGCACTCCTTCCGGTCGCTGTCATCGGCTGGTTCGCCGCCGGGTACTCGGCCAAGGCCGCCGGCCTCATGGTGGGCGGTGCCGCGGGAGCAGGCGCCGCCGCTGCGGCCGGCGGAACCTCGACGGGCGGGGCTGCCGCGGGAGGCGCTGCCGCCGAGGGGCTCGGCGCGCCGGCGAAGGCCGGAATCGCGGCGGCGCTCGCCGTAACGGTGGCAGCCGGGGCGGTGTTCGCGCTGGCCGGTGACGAATCGGAGCCTGAGCCCAGGGCGAGGGCGAGGGCGGCCGGCACGCCCAGGCCCCCGGCGGCGGAACCCGTCAACCCGCAGAAGCCACCGCCCTCTGCAGAGCCTGTGCCTGCGGCGCCCGCCGCGCCCGAATCGGAAGCGTCCAGGGCCAAGCCCCCGCAGCCCCCGAAGCCCACGCCACCCGCGCCCACACCCGTCCGGCCGAAGCCGGTGCCCCCCGGGCCCGTGTCGCCGAAGCCCTCCCCCAAGCCCACCCCGAAGCCGCCTACACCGCCGGCGTCGCCCGTGCCCTACCAGGTGAACCGGCTTCAGTACTCCGTTCTCGGCGACCGGACAGCGCCGGAGATCAGGCTCGACCGGAGCAGCTGGCTCTGGCAGCGCTGGGGGCTGCGGGTCGCCGACAAGCAGTACGCGCACGGAGTCAGCACGCACGCCATGTCCTCCGTCACCATCGACCTCAACCGCGACTGCACTTCGTACGACGCGTGGGCCGGGGTGGACGACATGACGCTGGGACTCGGCTCGGTGCGCTTCTCGGTGTACGGGGACGGGACGCGGCTGTGGCAGTCCCCGGTGATCCGTGGCGGGGACCGCGCCGTGCCGGTGCATGTGGGCATCGGAGGCCGCACATCGATCCGGCTGGTCGTGGAGCCGCACACGCCGTTCGGGTCGGTCGCACTCGCCGACTGGGCCGAATCCGTCATCAGCTGCCGGTGACGGCGATCCCGTGGTCGTCGGCGCCCGGAGCCGCGCAGGGTGACGCAGTGTCCCTGCCGCATTCGGTAGGGACGGTGTGTCGACTTCCGGTGGGCAGCTACGACGTCTCTGATGAAAACCGGGTCACACCGGAGCGTTCGCCCTGAGGGAGGGACGCGGCTGGAGATGTTGCCGGAGAACAAGGTGGCCGTCGAGGAAATCTCTAGCCTGGGGTGACCAGTCTTGCCTCGTAGGCGAACACCGCTGCCTGAGTGCGGTCGCGCAGACCCAACTTCACCAGCATCCGGCTCACATGTGTCTTGATCGTCGACTCCGCGATGACCAGCTTCGACGCGATCTCCGCGTTCGACAGGCCCTGCGCGATGAGCACCAGTACCTCCGTCTCGCGTTCCGTGAGGTCACCGATCTGCGCCTGCGCAGGCGGGCGTGCGGTGTCCGAGAGCTTCGAGAACTCCACGATCAGACGCTTGGTCACGGAAGGAGCGAGCAACGCCTCGCCCGCCGCCACCACCCGCACGCCGTCCGCCAGCTGCCGTGCCGACGCGTCCTTCAGCAGGAAGCCCGACGCCCCCGCGCGCAGCGCCTGGTAGACGTACTCGTCCAGGTCGAACGTCGTGAGGACCAGCACCTTGGCGTCGGCGTCAGCGGCGACGATCTCCCGGGTGGCTTCCAGGCCGTTCAACTCCGGCATGCGGATGTCCATCAGGACCACATCGGGGCGCAGCGCCGCGACTTGGGCGATGGCCTCGCGGCCGTCGACCGCCTCACCGACGACCTCGATGTCCGGCATCGCGTTCAGCAGGACCGAGAAGCCCTCCCGGACCATCATCTGGTCGTCGACGATCAGGACCCGGATGGTCATGCGGACTCCTCTCCGGCGGACACGGGGAGGAAGACCGCGACCTCGTAGCCGCCGCTCGCGGTCGGCTCCGCGGTCATCTCGCCGTTCAGCATCGCGACGCGCTCCCGCATGCCGGTGACCCCGTGGCCCGCCCCGGGCGAGGGGCGCACGTCGCCGGTCGGGGCAGCGTTGACTATGCGCAGACCGAGACCGCCCAGAACGTAACTGACCTCGACGACCGCGTCGGCGCCGGGCGCGTGGCGCAACGTGTTGCTGAGTGCCTCCTGGATGATCCGGTACGCGGAAAGCTCGACTCCCTGCGGGAGTTCGCGGACGGATCCGGTGACCGTCTTCTCGACGCTGAGACCGGCCTCACGGACGTTGGCGAGCAGCCCGTCGAGCACGGCGAGCGTCGGCTGCGGGGCGTCCGGGGCCGCGTAGTCCTCGGCCCGTACGACGCCGAGGACACGGCGCAATTCGGTGAGGGCAGCAACCGCGTTCTCCCGGATCGTGGCGAAGGCCTTCTCCAGCTCGGGCGGCGGGTTCTCCACCCGGTAGGGCGCGGCTTCCGCCTGGATGGCGACGACCGACATGTGGTGGGCCACCACGTCGTGGAGTTCGCGGGCGATGGTCGTGCGCTCCTCCAGGAGCGTGCGCTTGTCCCGCTCCACTGCGGTGACGTGCTGCTGGGCAACGACCTCCTGCTGCGCGTGGCGGCGGACATGCATCATGCTCACCACAAGGAGCGCCAGCGCGGAGACGAAGGCCATGGGGCCGCTGTTGGAGCCCCACGAGTTGCCGAAGGCGTCCAACATGCCCCCCATCAGCAACGTGAGCACCCACATCCAGGCGGCGGTACGCGGCCGGGTCCTGGCCGCCACCACCACCATCACCACCAGGTGGGAGAAGAAGACCGTCTCGGCCCACGGCGTGAGTCCTGTGCCGCTCAGGACACTCACCACGGGGGCGGAGGCTATCGACAGCCACCACGCGCCCACCGGGCGGAACAGGGTGGCGATCACCGAGACGGCCGGGAGGAAGCCCGCTGCCAGCACGCCGATCGGCCCGGTGCCCCAGGAGGTCGAGCTGGAGGCGATCACCAGCGTGATGAAGGCCGCGAACCCCACCACGGCGTGCGGCGTCCAGGCGGACCACTGGCGTATCCGGCCCGGCAGCCGTCCCGTGATCGGACCGTCCGTCCGCATCGGGGCCAGCGGCCGGTAGGCGAAGGGGTCGTGGAAGAGATCCTGGCGCAGTCCGGCCAGGGTGTTCATGGCCAGGCGGAATTCTGGGCTCCGCTCGGTCGTCTCAGGCTGCTGGGTCGTCTCGGTCACATACAGAACCGTAGGCGTCAGGACGGGCGTGGTCGTCACCTGCGCTGGGGATCCTTCCGCGTCCGTCCCAGGTACTACGCCCGTCCCTCTGCAGTCCTGTCAGGAACGGAACGCGTCCGCGTTCGCCGCCGCCCAGTCAATGAACGTGCGGGCCGGGCGGCCGGTGACCTCCTCCACGGCGCGGGTCACGGTCCGGCCCTCCGGGGGCGTGTTCCCATACACCAGAAGCAGGAAGTCGATGGTGTCCTGCGGGAGACCGGCCGCCTGCCACCGCTGCCGCGCCTGTTCCTCGCTCAGCTCAACCAGCTCGATATCGCGGCCGGTGGCCGCTGCGAGGGCGTCCACCTTGTCCCGCAGGGTCAGCACCTCGGGGCCGGTTATCACGTACGTCCGGCCGCCGTGCCCGTCCTCGGTAAGAGCGACCGCCGCCACCGCGCCGATGTCGGCCTCGTGGACCATCGCGCTCAGCCGGCCGGTGAACGGCTCGCGCACCACGCCGGCGGTGCGGATGCCTTCGGCCCATTCCAGCGCGTTGGACATGAACTCGACCGGCATCAGAACGGTCCACGCCGGCTCACCAGCCCGTACGGCCTCTTCGAGCGGCGTGGGACCGCCGCCGTGCAGGACCGTCACCCGCCGGACACCGGCCTTGGCCGCCAGCTCGACGATCCGCGGTCCGTTCTGGAGCGGGGCGAAGGCCTCTCCGCCGAAGGTGATCAGATGCAGGCCCGTGACTCCTTCGAGGGCCGGTACCAGCGACTCGGGGTCGGTGAGGTCTCCGCGTACGACCTCGACTCCCTCGGGGAAAGTCGCCTTCGCCGGGTCCCGTGTCAGCGCGCGGACGCCGGCGCCTCGCGCGATCAGCTGCTCGACCACCTGACGGCCGACGGTTCCGCTCGCTCCGGTCACAAGAATCGTCATCGCCGTGGCTCCTCGGGTTTCTGTCCGTTCCTGACTGGTTCGGTGAAACCACTGTAGGAACCCTTGCGGTCAGGTTCGGTCCGCAAGGAGCGCCGGAGATGAGGTCAGTGGCCGGTGGGGCGGACCAGTTCACCACGCCAGTTGGGCGACCTCCTCCGCGACCACCGCACACGCGTCCGCCGCCGGGTCGATCAGCGGGAAGTGCCCCACGTCGTCGAGCAGCGTCAGCCCCACGGTCTCGCCCGCCTTGGCCGCGGCATCGACGTACGCCTCCGCCACCTGGTACGGCACGGTGATGTCGGCGCGGCCCTGCACCAGTGCGGTGGCGATACCGGTCGGGAGCAGGGCGGCCGGGTCGGCGAAGGCCCTGCGGGCCTCGAAGTCCTCCGCGCCGCCGAGAAGTTGCATGGCGGCCCCGGAGCACACGTCCAGCTCACCGGCCAGCAGGAAGTCCGCGATCGGCGCCAACGCGACAGCCCCGCGCAGCGGCGGCGGAGCCGGCAGCCGCCAGGCGGAACCCTCGGGCAGTACGTGCCGGGCGGCCGCCCACAGAGCGAGCTGGCCTCCCGCGGAGTGCCCGGTGACGACGGTACGGCGCAGATCGGCCCGCGGCAGAGCCCTCGCCGCGAGTACCGGAAGCGCGTCCATGGCCGCCGCCACATCGTCGAACGTCTCCGGCCACCGGCCGGCGACGGGCCCGGCCGCCCCCTGGTGGGGCAGCGAGCTCCCCCGCCGGTACTCGACGTTGGCCACTGCGAAACCGCGGCGGGCCAGAAAGTCCGTGAAGGGTGTCACATGCTGCCGGTCGTACGGCGCCCGCCACGCACCGCCGTGCAGGACAACGACGAGCGGCGCGCTCTCCTGGCCCCCTCTGGGCGCGTAGAAGTCGACCACCTGATCGGGATGCCCGCCGTACGCGGCGGTGGCGTCGGGCGCCACGGCCGGGTGCGAGAAGGCCGACTCGGCCTCGGCGGCATCCCGTTCCACTGCGGGGTCCGACATGCGGCTCAACCTCTCGGTACTGAGATCCACTTGATCCGGGCAGCGGGACGGTACCAGGCCCCGCACCCCTGTTTCGTACCGCCCCGGCGCGGAGGCAGCAGCGCCCGGGGCATCACTGCCCGATCACCCGGGCCCTCGTCTCGTGCCGCGTGCGGCCGGAAAGCCGGGTGGCGGGGCCGCCGGTGCGGCCCCGCCACCCATGTTGGCTAGCCCACGACCTCGCCCAGCACCCGCGCCGCGCGCTCGGCGTCGCCGAAGCTGACGTACAGGGGTGTGAAACCGAAGCGCAGCACGTCCGGGCGGCGGAAGTCGCCGATCACACCGCGTGCGGTCAGCTCCCGCATCACCTCGCCCGCACCCTCGCAGCGCAGCGCGACCTGACTGCCCCGCTCGGCGTGCGCGGCCGGAGTGACCGAGGTGACGCGCCCCGCCGGGACGTACTCACGCACGCACTCCAGGAAGAAGTCCGTGAGGGCCAGCGACTTCGCGCGTACGGCGTCGACCGAGACACCGTCCCAGACGTCGAGGGCAGCCTCGAGAGCCAGCATCGAGAGGATGTCGGGCGTGCCGACCCGGCCGCGCACCGCACCCTCCGCGGCCACATAGCCGGGCGTCATGCCGAACGGATCGGCGTGCGAGTTCCAGCCCGGCAGAGGCGAGTCGAAGCCCGCCTGATGGCGTTCGGCCACGTACAGGTACGCGGGCGAGCCGGGCCCCCCGTTGAGGTACTTGTACGTACAGCCGACCGCGAAGTCGACGTCGTGCGCGTCGAGTCCGACCGGCAGCGCGCCCGCGCTGTGGCACAGGTCCCACACCACGAGCGCCCCGGCCGCGTGAGCGGCGGCCGTGAGAGCCGGCAGGTCGTGCAGCCGGCCGGTCCGGTAGTCGACGTGGTTGACCAGAGCGACGGCGGTACGCGCACCCAGCGCGTCGGCCAGCCGCACGGGCGCGACCGGGACCAGTTTCTTGCCGGTCAGCCGGGCCGCGGACTCCGCCAGGTACCCGTCGGTGGGGAACGTCGTCTCGTCGACCAGGATCTCGTCCCGGCCGGGGCCGGCCAGCCGAACCGCCGCGACCACGGCCTTGAAGACGTTGACGCTGGTCGAGTCGCCGGCCACTATCCGGCCCGGCGCCGCGCCCACGAGTGGAGCGATCCGGTCACCTATTCGCTGCGGCGCGGTCCACCAGCCGCTCTCCTCCCAGGAGCGGATCAGCAGTTCGCCCCATTCGCGGGTGACGACGTCGGCCAGCCGCGCCGGCACGGAGGCGGGCAGTGCGCCCAGCGAGTTGCCGTCCAGGTACACGACTCCCTCGGGTAGGGAGAACAGCTCGCGGCGCTTGGCGAGCTCATCGGCGGCGTCGAGCGCCGCGGCCCGGTCGGCCGGAGTGGGCTCAGACATGGCTGCGCGCCGTCCACAGCTCGGGGAAGACGTTCTTGCGGGCCCGCTTCTCCAGCCACGAGACGCCGGCGGAGCCGCCCGTACCCACCTTGGAGCCCATGGCCCGCCGCGTTGCCACGAGATGGTCGTTGCGCCAGCGCCACACCAGTTCGCCGACGTCCGTCAGCGCCTCGCCGAGCCGCACCAGGTCGGTGTCCTGATCACCCGCGTAGAGCTGCGCCCAGGCGGCCTCGACCTCGTCCGACGGATCGTACTTCTGCGACAGGTCGCGGTCGACGACGGAGGCCGGCACCGGGAGTCCGCGCCGGGCGAGCAGCCGCAGCACCTCGTCGTACAGGCTCGGCTCGTGCAGCGCCTTCTCCAGCTCCGCGTACACGCGCGGCGCGCCACGGTGCGGGACGAGCATCGACGCCGACTTCTCACCGAGCAGGAATTCCATCCGCCGGTACATCGCGGACTGGAAGCCGGAGCCCTCGCCGAGCGCGCTGCGGTACGAGTTGAACTGCGCGGGAGTGAGGTGGGCCAGCGGCTTCCAGGAGGCGTTCAGCGCCTCGAGTTCCCGGGTGGAGCGCTTCAGAGCGGCCATCGCGACGGGCAGGTCGTCCTCGCGCAGAGCGTTCGCCGCGGTTTCCCACTCATGGACGATGACGGTGAACCACAGCTCCATGACCTGGGTGGTGACCAGGAAGACCATCTCTCCGGGATCGTCGGAGAGGGGGTGCTGGAGGTGGGTGAGGACGTCCGCCTGGACGTAGTCCTCGTACGGGGTGGTACCCGCGAAGTCCAGGTTCGGGGTTTCCGAACCAGCTCCGGAGGCATCGGGGTGCTGGGACATCGCTGTCTCCTCGATACGCGCTTCCGGGTAGCGGTCCGCCCCTTCCGTTCGGCTGTGGAGCCCCGGTCCCCTGCGGGCATCATAATCCCGCCGGCAACCGGCGCTCGCGGGGACCGCCCGCGCACACCGACCGGCCTCGGGGGCCCACACCGGCAGGGTGCGGGCCCCTGGAACGTGCACGGGTCAGCTCAGCGTGTCCGCCGCCGTCGCGGAGGAGTCCCGCAGGAACGTCGAGCAGCGCTCGTACTCCTCCTGCTCGCCGATCGACTGCGCGGCCCGCGCGAGGGCGTGCAGGGCTCGCAGGAAGCCGCGGTTCGGCTCGTGCTCCCACGGCACCGGGCCGTGGCCCTTCCAGCCGGCCCGGCGCAGCGCGTCGAGGCCGCGGTGGTAGCCGGTGCGGGCGTATGCGTACGACTCGACGACCCGGCCGTTCTCATACGCGTCGTCGGCGAGCTGCGCCCAGGCGAGCGAGGATGCCGGGTACTTCGAGGCGACCTCCGCGGGCGCGGCGCCGTTGGCGAGGAGCTCGCGCGGCTCGGGGTCGTCGGGCAGCTGGGTCGGGGGCGGACCCCCGAGCAGGTTTTCGTGAATGGACATGGACTCCAGTCTGCCTGGCTCAGGGCGGCGTGCGCTCGTTGCCGCCCGGATCCAGCGGCGGTGCGGTCACCGCGCAGTGCAGCCGGCATTCCGGGCGGCAGGCCGCCGCCTCCGCCGGGACCCGCCGGACCGTCGTCCAGGCGATCAGCGCGCCCACCACCAGCACTACCGCGCACATCGGCATCGCCCGCCGGAACGCAGAGGCGAGCTCGTCCGCCAACCGGTACGTCTCCGGCCCCATCCCGGACAGCAGCGGCAGGGCCGCCACCGCGATCAGGCCGGCGACGCGCGCCGCGGCATTGTTGATCCCGCTGGCCAGCCCGGCCCGCCCGACGTCCACCGAGGCCAGCACGGTGGCGGTGAGCGGCGCCACGAGGGTCACCATGCCCAGGCCGAGGACCACCATCGCCGGCAGCACGTCACGTACGTACGAGGCGTCCTTACCGACCCGCAGCATCAGCAGCATTCCGGCGGCGCACAGCAGCGGTCCCACCGTGAGCGGCAGACGTGGCCCGATCCGCTGGGCCAGCTCGCCCGAGCGGCCGGAGAGCAGCAGCATCAGCAGGGTGGTGGGCAGGAGCGCGGTGCCCGCGGCGAGCGCCGAGTATCCCGCCACAACCTGGAGCTGGAGCACGGAGAGGAAGAAGAACCCGCCGAGGGCCGCGTACACGCACAAGGTGACCAGGTTAATCGCCGTGAACTGCCGTGAGGCGAAGATCGACAGGGGCAGCATCGGATCCGGCTGCCGCCGCTCCACATATACGAAGGCCACCGAGAGCAGTACGCCGACGACGCCCGCCACCACGGAGGAGTCGATCAGGCCGTATGTCACCAGGCCGAGCGCGAGCGCGCCGAGCGTGGCGCCCAGGACGTCGAAGCGCCGGTGCGCCGCGCCCGGGCGTCCGGGGGCCGTACCTCCGGCGGGCACGCTGCGCGATTCCGGTACGTGTCTGAGCGCGACCGGCACACAGACCGCGGCCAGCGGCACGTTGAGCAGGAACACCCAGCGCCAGCCGGGTCCGTCCACCAGCCAGCCGCCGAGGAACGGGCCGACTGCCGCCCCGGCCCCGCCGAGCCCCGACCACACTCCGACCGCCCGTGCCCGGTCGTCGGGATGGAAGCTCGCCTGGATCAGGGCCAGCGAGCCGGGGGTGAGCAGCGCCGCGCCGACGCCCTGCAGGGCACGCGCGAGGATCAGCAGGCCGCCGTTCGGCGCGAGTCCGCACAGCAGCGAGGCCACCGCGAACCACACGGTCCCGATGACGAAGACCCGCCGCCGCCCGAACCGGTCCCCCAATGCCCCGCCCAGCAGGATCAGCCCGGCCAGCGTGAGCATGTAGGCGTTGGCGGTCCACTGCAGGACGGCCAGGTCCGCGTCGAGATCCTCCCCGATGCGGGGCAGGGCGACATTGACCACGGTCGAGTCGAGCAGGGCCATGGAAGACCCGAGCACGGTGGTGAGCAGCACCCAGCGACCCACGGGTTCGCCTACCCGTATCGCCCCCGGCGCGCTTTGGCTCATACCGTGATCCTCGCGGCACGACGGAGGGCCCGCCACCCCAGCGGCCGGGGTGGCGGGCCCTCCGTGGAGCGAGTGGGCTTACTTCAGCCTGGTGCCCGCGGAGCGCAGGTTCGCGCAGGCCTCGCTGACGCGCTTGGCCATGCCGGCCTCGGCGGACTTGCCCCAGCTGCGCGGGTCGTACGCCTTCTTCGAGCCGACCTCGCCGTCGACCTTCAGCACGCCGTCGTAGTTGCGGAACATGTGGTCCGCGACCGGGCGGGTGAACGCGTACTGGGTGTCGGTGTCGAGGTTCATCTTCACGACGCCGTTCTCCAGCGCGACGGCGATCTCCTCCGGCGTGGAGCCCGAGCCGCCGTGGAAGACGAAGTCGAACGGCTGGCTCTTGCCGTACTTCTCGCCGACGCCCTGCTGCAGGTCCTTCAGCAGCTCGGGACGGAGTACGACGTTGCCCGGCTTGTACACGCCGTGGACGTTGCCGAAGGAGGCGGCCAGCAGGTAGCGGCCCTTCTCGCCCAGGCCCAGCGCCTCGGCGGTCCGCAGCGCGTCCTCGACGGTGGTGTACAGCTCGTCGTT
Source organism: Streptomyces sp. NPDC051219 (assembly GCF_040682335.1). NCBI lineage: Bacteria > Bacillati > Actinomycetota > Actinomycetes > Kitasatosporales > Streptomycetaceae > Streptomyces > Streptomyces sp. NPDC051219. Next base: position 19,064 of record NZ_JBFBAS010000050.1, on the reverse strand, counting down.
GATCTCGTGGCTGACGCCGTCCTCCTCGCCACCGGTCGGGGTGATCTCGACCTCGAGGATGATCTTCGCGGCAGCGGCCTTGGCGAGCAGCTCCTGGGCGATGGCCAGGTTGTCAGCGAGCGTCTCGGCGGAGCCGTCCCACATGTGGGACTGGAAGAGCGGGTTCAGACCCTTGGCGACGCGCTCGGCGGAGATGTCGAGCAGCGGGCGCACGAAACCGTCCAGCTTGTCCTTGGGGCAGTGGTCGGTGTGCAGAGCGACCGTGACCGGGTACTTCTCGGCGACGACGTGCGCGAACTCGGCAAGCGCGACGGCGCCGGTCACCATGTCCTTGGAGTACTGGCCACCCAGAAACTCCGCACCACCGGTCGAGACCTGGACGATGCCGTCGCTCTCGGCCTCCGCGAAGCCGCGCAGCGCAGCGTGCAAGGTCTGGGACGAGGTCACATTGATGGCCGGGTAGGCGAACTTGCCTGCCTTCGCCCGGTCGAGCATCTCGTTGTAGACCTCGGGGGTTGCGATGGGCATCTGTCCGCTCCTTGTGATGTGCGGGTACGTGCGTTGCGGGCCCTGACCTGGGGGCGACGTCGCTGTCGCGCCCATCTTTCCAGATGGTGCACCACACTCCACCCGTCGCACTGCCCCCTGCCCGTACCAAAGGCGGACCGTTTCACGTGAAACAGTCCGCCTGCGGCAAAAAGGGCAGGTCAGGCCCGGTCAGGCCAGACCCAGGTCCGAGAGGCGGTATCCGGTCAGGTACGGCAGTCCAGCCTCGTCGATCGCGCCGGCCGCACCGCGATCCACGATCGTGGCCACGGCGACGACCTCGCCGCCGGCCTCTCGCACAGCCTCTACGGCGGTCAGCGGGGAACCACCGGTCGTCGAGGTGTCCTCGACGACCAGGCAGCGACGGCCCTTCACGTCCGTGCCCTCGATCCGGCGCTGCATACCGTGCGCCTTCTGGGCCTTGCGAACGACGAAGGCGTCGAGTCGCTGCCCACGAGCGGCGGAGGCGTGCAGCATCGAAGTCGCGACCGGGTCCGCGCCGAGAGTGAGCCCACCGACGCAGTCGAAGTCGAGGTCTGCCGTCAGGTCGAGCATCACCTGACCGACCAGCGGAGCGGCCTCGCCGTCCAGGGTGATCCGGCGCAGATCGATGTAGTAGTCGGCCTCAAGACCCGAGGAGAGGGTCACCTTGCCGTGCACCACGGCCTTGTCCTTGATCTGCTGCAGCAGCTCAGCACGTACGTCAGTCATGCCCCGAGCTTAGAGGCGCCGTCCTGGAGCCGCCGCCAGGTCCACGTCGTCGCGATCTCCAGCGGTGCGATCGGCGTGACCAGTTGCGGGAGCGTGTTGATGCCGTTCGGCGGGCCCGACTGCGGCTCCACGCAGACCGCTTCCGCCTGCTCGTCGTAGATCACAACCCACTCTGCGCGACTGGTCACCTTCAGCTCCAGCCGGCCCGGCCACGTGAGTGTGACGTCCACCCCGTCGGGCATGCCGAAGCAGTCGTCCCACGGGCCCGGCTGCGGCTCGATGCGGCGTCCGGTGGGGAGGTGGTCGTCACCCCGCTCCTCCTGCCACTGCGGCGCGAAGTCGATGCGTGCGTCCTCCCCGCCGTCGCCGAGGTTCCGCAGGAACCATGGGTGCCAGCCGGCCTGGGCGGGGAACGAGTTGCCGTACGTCTCGACCCCCAGGGCGAGAGTGAGGGAGTCCTCGGTCAGCTCGAACGTCTGGGTGACCCGCCCCGGGTACGGCCAGGGCTCCACCAGGTCGTACGTGAACGCCGCCTCGCTCTTCTCCGCGCGGGCCTTCTGCCACGCGGCGTCCCGGGCAGTGCCGTGGATGGCGTGGGGCGGGGCGTTGAGCGGTAGCTGATGACGCACTCCGCCGTTGCGGAAGTGTCCGTCCTCCATGCGTCCGCACCACGGAACCATCGGAAAGGAGCCGTACTTGGCACCCTGCCGCAGCAGTTCGGTGCCGTCGATGCGCAGGCTGCTGATGCGGCAGCCGTTCTCCGGGTCGATGACCAGCTCGGCCCGGCCCGCCGCCAGTTGCGTCTGATGCGTGCTCACGCGACGACCATAACCGTGGGTCAGCGCCTGCGGCGCAGCACCCGGCCGACGACCACCGCCGAGGCGATTACCAGCGCGGCGGCCGGTGCCACCCAGCGCAGGGTGTCGGTCGTCGAACCGGAATCGGGAGCCGGCACCGGTGCGTAACGCCCACGCGGAGGTGCGTGGTCGACCTCCTCCGCGCTGCGGCCGATCATCGTGCGGCGGGCGTGCGCGGCTTCTGCGGGGAGCTCGTCGGGGACGCCGCCGAACGAGAAGTCGAGATCCTGGTCCAGGCCGGCATCCGGGCCCCGGTCGATGTCCGAGTCGTCAGAGTCGTCCTCGTCCTCGTCCGAGTCGTCGTCGCGCTCATCGATGGTGTCGTCGAGCACGGGGTCGAGGGAGGGCGGCGGCACCTCGGTCTCGAACACCGAAGCGCGCGCCTCGGCGTCCGGCGCGCCCTCGTCACCCCCGGTGTCGCCCTCCGCGTCGCCCTCCACCTCGGGTGACCCGGGTGACTGATCCGTCTCAGCCGCTGCCCCGGCCCCCGCCGCCGCGCCCGCCGCCGAAGCCAGTTGCGCCGCGAAACGGTCGAGCAGCCGTGTCGCCGCCGACTCCGCCGACTCCGCGGAGAATTCCTTGATGCGGCCGTCGCCGCCCGCCGCCCCCTCGAACGCGAGGGTCGTCCCGCTTTCCGTCGCGCGCGGCCGGATCGCCAGGGACAGCGTGACCGAACCTTGGCCACGGGCCTCCGTGCCCTCGCCCTCCACCGCGAAGTCCTCGCCCCGGGCAGCGATCCGCAGCACGCCTCGGTACGTGATCGTGTGGCCCCCGACCCGGACCTTAAGCCGTCCCGAGAGCGGGCCCGAGGCCTCGTCGGCGTCCTGCTGGAGCCCCGGGATGCAACGGGCCACGCGGGCGGCGTCCCCCAGCACCTGTCGCAGCGTCTCCGGCGGAAGCGGAACGAACACCTCATGCTTCATGACAACCGAGCCTACCCACGCCCGCCCCTCGAACACGGGGAACACCAGCATTCAGTCCGCGTATCGGGGGTGCAGCAGCGTCGAAGGCGTCAGTCCGGGCATCCGGAGCCGCTCGGTCTCGCGCGCCCCCGCCTGCAACGCGAGGGTGCTGACCGACCGCAGCCAGCGGGCGTCGTCCTGGACGGCAAGTCCCGGCGGGGTCCGGCCGGCCAGTACGAAGCCCCAGTCGCGGGGAGCTTCGTCCGCGCCGGAGGAGCGGTCGGGCCCGCCCGCGAAGCCGGAGAGCCGCCCGTCGACGCGGTAGGGGAGGGGCCGCAGGCCCGCCGCGCGCAGGGTGGACTCGACGGTCCAGAACGTACGCGGCCGGGTGGACAGCGGTCCGGCGTGCACCACGAGCCGGCCCTCGGAAGTGAGGGCGCGGGCGACCACCCCGTAGAACTCCTGTGAATAGAGCTTGGTGCTGGGGGTGATCCCGGGATCGGGCAGGTCGGAGATGACCACGTCGTACCGGCCGCTGCCCAGGGAGTCGCGCAGCCACGTAAAGGCGTCGGCGGTGACAGCACGCAGCCTGGGGTCACGGTAGACGTGGCCGTTGAGGGCGGAGAGCGCGCGGTCGGTCCGGGCCAGCCGTACGACGCCCGGGTCGAGCTCGACCACCGTGACGGAACGTACGCCGTGGTGGCGCAGTACCTCCCGGGCCGCGAGCCCGTCCCCGCCGCCCAGGATCAGCACCCGAGCGTGCGGACCGCGCATCGCGGGGTGGACCAGCGCTTGGTGGTAGCGGTGCTCGTCCAGGCCGCTGACGCGCAGCCGGCCGTCGAGGTACAGGTCGAGCGAGCCGGGGCTCCCCGCGCGGTCGCCGGTCAGGACGACCTCCTGTACGCCGGTCTGCACCGCGACCCGTACCTCGGCCCCGTAGACCGCCCGCCGGGCCGCTCGTTCGAAGTCGTCCGCGAGCGCGGTGGCGGTGGCCAGCAGGGCCAGCACGGTGACATTCGCGGCGAGCAGCCACCAGCGGGCGCGCCTGGTGAGGTCGTGCCGGAACAGCCACAGGACGAGTGCGCCTCCGGCGGCGGCGTTGATCGCCCCGGTGAGCAAGGCGCCGGTCAACTGGCCCAGTAATGGCAGCAGAAGGAACGGGAAGGCGAGGCCGCCGACCAGCCCGCCCACGTAGTCGGCCGCGAAGAGGTCGGCGACGGCACCCCCCGCGTCCTGTCGGCGGATTCGTTGGATGAGAGTCATCAGCAGCGGGATTTCGGCCCCGATGAGGACACCGATGGCGAGAGAGAAGCCGACGAGGGCGGGCCGGGACTCACCGAACCAGGCGAAGGTGGCGTACAGGGCCATCGCCGAGCATCCGCCGGTCAGCGCGAGCACCGCCTCGATCGCGCCGAAGCCCACGGCCGCGCGGACGCGGAGACGTTTGGCCAGCAGCGAGCCGATGCCCATCGCGAAGACCATGACGGAGAGCACGACGGATGCCTGCGTGACGGAGTCGCCGATCAAGTAGGAGGCGAGAGCCAGCAGTTCGAGCTCGTACACCAGTCCGCACGCGGCACAGATGAACACGGTGCCGAGGACCAGGAAGCGGCCGGCCCCGGGCCGTACGGGAATGAATGCTTCCCCCTCGGGCTCCGGCGCCGGGGCGCCGCCGGGGTCGGCGGGTGCGCAGGGGGCCTCCCCACCGCGGGCAGGGGAAGGGTCGATCATGTGGCGAACGCTACGTTACGGTCCGGGTTCGATCGGTCACCCACACGTGTGCATCTGGGACGTACCCGGTTTCAGAGCGCCGCGGGCATGCGCGCGCGATGCGCGTTCGGGTCGCGACGAGCTGGCCCTCCTGCGGATACGCGTGCCACGTCCGCCAGCGCACCTGCCCTTCGTGCCGCTGCGCCAGCATCGCCGTGAAGGCGTGCGGGCTGCCCGGGAACGTGCCGGCAAGGCCGTTGGGGTGGTCCGCGACAAGCGCGAGGAGCTCCTGCGCACGCCCCGCGAACGAGCTCTGCGAGAGCGTCTCGACGCGTGCCGCGAACTCGTACTCCCACTCCCCGACGCGCTTGGCCACACCCAGCGGCAACGGTGTGCTGCTGCCCGGCATGCACGCGACCGTCTCGGAGCAGGAGCCGCGGTCCTCCTCGACGAGCACCTGGTGCGAAGCGCCGAGCAGGCGCAACTGCAGTCGGGCTCCGGCGAGTTGAAGGTCGAGCACGGCGAGGGCGGGCAGCGGCTCCCGGCCCAGGGCCCAGGCAAGGTCGGCAGCACGCGTGTCGGTGTACTTGGTCTGGAGGGTCGTGAGCATGAATCGGCTCCGCTAGCGCGCAAGGGAGGGGTGGGCCGGAGGCGTCGCCCCCGGGCTCCCGGACTGTTTTCAGCGGGTGAGGGGGGTCGGCCGGCTCGGGTCCACAGGAAGTCCGCAGACTGCTGGTCTACACAAGCGAGGGAATCATGAAAAGCACGGCGCTCACAGCGTTATTACCCAACTTGACGTGGTTTCCATCCCCTCGGGGGCCCGACAGTTCAACTGTTCAACAACTCAGGTCACGGACCGGTCAACACGAAAGCGCCTGGCGGGAGTTGGGATCCGCCAGGCGCATATTTCATATGACGGTGCCATCGTCGGCCCCCCGCTGCCCCGTGTCAGCTGGAACCGCATCCACCGCCTCCCCCGCAGGAGGATCCACCCCCGCAGGACGACGAGCCGCTCGAACAGGAACCGCCCCCGCCGGCCCACCAGCTGCCGGACCCGGTGGTGCTCGAGCCGCCCGATCCGCCGCCCCCGCCCCAGCGGCCCAGTGCGAACCCGATTCCCACGATCAGCACCGCCACCACAGCCAGTACGAAAACGATGAGTCCCATCGCTCTCACCTGCCTTTCGTCCCCCGAAGCGAGGACCCCCGCTTCTTGTGTGACAGGGGGATGCCCTCGGCCACGCTCAGCCAAAGCACACTTGAGGAACTCCAGAGGTTCGGCCCAGGATGGCGGTCATGACAGGACGAACAGGACGGCGCCCGCTGCTCAACAGCCGCCTCGCGGCGTTCGGCACGACGATCTTCGCCGAGATGTCGGCACTCGCCGTACGCACCGGGTCGATCAACCTCGGCCAGGGCTTCCCCGACACGGACGGACCGCCCGAGATCGCCGAAGCGGCCGCGCGCGCCATCAGGGACGGCTGCGGCAACCAGTACCCGCCCGGCCCCGGCATCCCGGAGCTCCGCACGGCGGTCGCCGCACACCAGCAGCGCTTCTACGGGCTGCCGTACGACCCGGACACCGAGATCCTGGTGACGGCGGGCGCCACCGAGGCGATCGCCGCCTCGCTGCTCGCCCTGCTGGAGCCGGGCGACGAGGTGATCGCGCTCGAGCCGTACTACGACTCCTACGCGGCCTGCATCGCGATGGCGGGCGGGACCAGGGTCCCGGTCACCCTGCGTCCGCACGAAGGCGGCTTCCGGCTGGACCTGGACGAGCTGCGGGACGCCGTCACCCCACGCACCCGGCTGATCCTCCTCAACACCCCGCACAACCCGACCGGCACAGTGCTCACCCGCCAGGAGCTGTCGGCCGTCGCGGAACTGGCGGTCGAGCGCGACCTGCTCGTCGTCAGCGACGAGGTGTACGAGCATCTGTCCTTCGACGGCGGGCACCTGCCGATCGCCTCCTTCCCCGGGATGCGCGAGCGAACGGTCACCATCGGCTCGGCAGGCAAGACGTTCTCCTTCACCGGGTGGAAGGTCGGCTGGGTGACGGCCACCCCCGAGCTGGTAACCGCGGTCCGCTCCGCCAAGCAGTTCCTCACGTACGTGTCCGCGGGTCCCTTCCAGTACGCGGTCGCCGAGGCCCTCGCCCTGCCCGACTCCTACTTCCACGGCTTCCGGGAGGATCTGCGCACCAAGCGCGATCTGCTCGCCACCGGATTGGAGGAGGCCGGCTTCGGAGTCTTCCGGCCGGCCGGGACCTACTTCGTCACCACCGACATCCGCCCGCTCGGCGCGGCCACCTCCCAGGAGGGCGACGGCTTCGCCTTCTGCCGCGCGCTGCCCGAGCGCTGCGGCGTCGTCGCCATTCCGAACGCCGTCTTCTACGACCACCGCTCGGCGGGAGCGCCCTTCGTACGGTTCGCCTTCTGCAAGCGGACCGATGTCCTCCAAGAGGCCGTCACGCGGCTCAAGGCCCTGGCCGGCTGACGCGGCACAGCGAGCGGACCGGTCCCCGGGGCCAGTGGGCCGGGCGGGTGCAAAGTCGCCCCCGCACGGCCCGCCGGGCTAGCCGTCCTCCGCCGAAAGACGCAAAGTCGGCTTGTCGGACCGAGCGCAGCGCTGTGTGCAGTGCATTCCCGAGGGGCGGGCCAATGTCGACGAGTAGCACGATCACGCCCGCCCGCCGCGCCCCTGAGGCCCGTCCCCGCCCGCTGTCCCTCCCGAGTTCCGCGCTGCGCCGCGCTCTTCCCGCCCTCGGACTCTTCACGGCCGCCCGGCTGACCGGAATACTGCTGCTGTCAGCGGCCGCCTGGCGGCTCGACAGGAATCCGCTCGCGATCCTCGGCACCTCGTGGGACTCCCGCTGGTACACCGGAATCGCCGCGCACGGCTACGGCCGCTCGCTCGCCTTCGAGAGCGGCGCGATCCAGAGCGACCTGGCGTTCTTCCCGCTCTACCCCGCTCTCGTCCGGCTGCTGTCGGCAGTCCTGCCGACCGGTCCGACCGGCGCCGCGCTGCTCGTCTCGTGGGCGGCGGCGGCCGCCGCCGCGGTCGCCGTCTACCTCATCGGCGAACGACTGCACGGCCGGCGCACCGCGACCCTCCTGGTGCTGCTCTGGGGGCTGCTGCCGCATTCGGTTGTACTGACCATGGCGTACACGGAGCCGGTTCTCACGGCGCTCTCCGCCTGGGCGCTGTACGCGGTGCTCGGACGGCACTGGCTGTGGGCCGGGGCGCTGGCCTGCCTCGCCGGGCTGTCCCGCCCCAACGGCATCGCCGCCGCCGCCGCGGTCTTCCTGGCGGCTGCCTACGAGATCTGGCGGGTCAGGGGGCGCGCTGCCCCGGCGGTCTGGGCAGCCGCGGCGCTCGCGCCGGCCGGCTGGGGCGGCTATGTGCTGGGCGTGGGAGTGCTGCGAGGCGATCCGCTCGGCGGGTATTTCGCCGTCCAGGCCGGGTGGACCTCGCGCTTCGACCTCGGGCTGGGCTCGCTGCGCTTCATCAAGCACCTGCTGCGGGACCCGGACCAGCTGTCCTTCGCGATGGTGCTGGTGATCGTCGCGGCGGCGCTGGTGCTCTTCGCCCTGTTCGTACTGGACCGGCCGCCGCTGCCACTGCTCGTCTACACCGCCGTGCTGCTGCTGATCACCGTCGGCGGGTCCGGGTTCTTCGAGTCCAAGGCCCGCTTCCTGCTGCCGGCCTTCCCGCTTCTGCTGCCGACTGCCGCCGCGATGGCGAAAGCCCGGCCCGGAGCCGCGGTCGTGGTGACCGTGGCCCTGGCCGGGCTGTCGTTCAGCTACGGGACGTATCTATTGACGATCGCCCCGACACCGCTGTAGACGCTAGGCGTCGTCGCCGTCGCTGCCGCCTTCTGCGGAGTCCACTTCCTGCTCGAGGCCGAGCTGCTCCACGAGCCACTTGTCGAATTCGATCGAGGCGCGGACCCAGCTGACCGTGGACGACACGAAGTGCTCGAGGCTGACTCCGGTGCCGATCAGCATCTGCGCCTCACCGATGAGGCGGACGGAGCCGTCGTCGTGGGTGTGACTGTAGACCTTCGGCCACAGCGTGCGGCGGTTCCAGTCGTCGATCGTCTCGAGAAGCTGGGGCTTCTCGTCGATCTTGTGCGGGCGGTCGTAGAACGTCCGTACCGAGAAGACCTGCTGGTCGTCCTCGCCGCGGAACATGAAGTACGTGCGGAATTCCTCCCACGGCGCCGCGAGGTCACCCTCGTCATCGACGACGTACTTCAGCTCCATTTGGTCGAGGAGCTGCTTGACCAGGTCCTGGTCGGGGACGACGGGGCCCGCCGGTCCTGTGGCCTGCGGTTCGGGCTGGCCCCCGAAATTCGGAATCGAGGACGGGTCGATGCTCACCGTGTATTTCCCTTCGTACGGTTACCGCCATCCTCCCCCATGCCGGGAGGGGAGTGGCAACCCCGGACGACTACGATCCGCTGCGGGCTGACAGGATTTCGTCTCCGGGCGCCCGCGTCACTGCGCCTTGCCGACGATCAGCCCGCCGCCCGCAACGTCCACCCGGACGGTGTCGCCTTCGGTGACCTCGCCCCCCAGGATCTCCTTCGCGAGCCGGTCGCCGATCGCCGTCTGGACCAGCCGGCGCAGCGGCCGCGCTCCGTACGCCGGATCGTTGCCCTCGTCCGCCAGCCAGGCCAGTGCGGCCGGAGTGACGTCGAGGGTGAGCCGGCGTTCGGCGAGTCGCTGGGCCAGTCGGCCGATCTGGAGCTCCGCGATGTGCGCCAGCTCGTCCTTGGTGAGGGCCGAGAAGACCACAAGGTCGTCCAGCCGGTTCAGGAACTCCGGCTTGAAGGCCGCCCGGACCGCGTCCAGGACCCGCTGCTTCTTCTCCTCCGCGCCGGTCAGCGGATCGACGAGGAACTGGCTGCCCAGGTTCGAGGTCAGCACCAGGATGGTGTTGCGGAAGTCCACCGTCCGGCCCTGGCCGTCCGTCAGCCGCCCGTCGTCGAGCACCTGGAGCAGGACGTCGAAGACCTCGGGATGGGCCTTCTCCACCTCGTCGAGGAGCACCACGCTGTACGGGCGCCGGCGCACCGCCTCGGTGAGCTGGCCGCCCTCCTCGTACCCGACATAGCCGGGCGGGGCCCCGACCAGCCGCGCAACGGAGTGCTTCTCGCCGTACTCGCTCATGTCGATACGGACCATGGCCCGCTCGTCGTCGAACAGGAAGTCCGCGAGCGCCTTGGCCAGTTCGGTCTTGCCGACACCGGTCGGGCCCAGGAAGAGGAACGATCCGGTGGGCCGGTCGGGGTCGGCGATTCCGGCACGCGTACGGCGTACCGCGTCGGACACGGCGCGGACGGCCTCGGTCTGGCCGATCAACCGCATGCCCAGCTCCTGCTCCATGCGCAGCAGCTTCTGCGTCTCGCCCTCCAGCAGCCGCCCGGCCGGGATGCCGGTCCAGGACCCCACCACGTCCGCGATGTCGTCCGGCCCGACCTCCTCCTTGACCATGGTGCTTTTCGTACCGGCGGTCATGGCGGCCTCCTGCTCGGCCGCCGCGGCCGCCTCCAGCTCGCGCTCCAGGCCGGGAATCTCCCCGTACAGCAGCTTGGACGCCGTGTCGAAGTCGCCGTCGCGCTGGGCACGCTCGGCCTGACCGCGCAGATCGTCGAGCTTCTCCTTCAGCTCACCGACCCGGTTGAGGCCCTCCTTCTCCTTCTCCCACCGGGCGGTGAGGCCGCGCAGATCCTCTTCTTTGTCGGCGAGGTCGCGTCGAAGCTTCTCCAGCCGCTGCTTCGATGCGGGATCGGACTCGTTCTTGAGCGCAAGCTCCTCCATCCGGAGCCGGTCGACGGCACGCTGCAACTCGTCGATCTCGAGCGGTGACGAGTCGATCTCCATTCGCAGCCGGGACGCTGCCTCGTCCACCAGGTCGATGGCCTTGTCCGGCAGGAAGCGGGAGGTGATGTAACGGTCGGACAGGGTCGCCGCGGCCACCAGTGCCGAGTCGTTGATCTGCACCTTGTGGTGGGCCTCGTACCGCCCCTTGAGGCCACGCAGGATTGCGATCGTGTCGTCCACGTTGGGCTCCGCGACCAGCACCTGCTGGAAGCGGCGCTCCAGGGCGGGGTCCTTCTCGATCCGCTCCCGGTACTCGTCGAGCGTCGTCGCGCCGACCATGCGCAGTTCGCCGCGCGCCAGCATGGGCTTGAGCATGTTGCCGGCGTCCATGGAGGAGTCGCCGCCGGCGCCCGCGCCGACGACCGTGTGCAGCTCGTCGATGAAGGTGATGATCTGGCCGTCGCTGGACTTGATCTCGGCCAGGACGGTCTTCAGCCGCTCCTCGAACTCACCGCGGTACTTGGCGCCCGCGACCATCGCGCTGAGGTCCAGGGCGACCAGCCGCTTGTTCTTCAGCGACTCCGGCACGTCCCCCTTCACGATGCGCTGGGCGAGCCCCTCGACCACGGCGGTCTTGCCGACACCGGGCTCACCGATGAGCACAGGGTTGTTCTTGGTGCGGCGCGACAGCACCTGCACCACACGACGGATCTCCTGGTCCCGGCCGATGACCGGGTCGAGCTTGCCCTCACGGGCGGCGGCCGTGAAGTCCGTGCCGAACTTCTCCAGGGCCTTGTACTGACCTTCCGGGTCCGGAGTCGTCACGCGGCGCCCTCCCCTGCTCTTCTCGAACGCGTCCAGCAGCTTCCTGGCGCCGGCTCCCTGCCGCTCCAGCAGTTCACCGGCCTGGCCGCCCTTGGCGGCGATACCGATGAGCAGATGCTCGGTGGAGAGGTAGTCGTCGCCCAGCTCCTTGGCCCGCTGCGCGGCGTCGGCGACGACGGCGAGCAGCTCACGGTTGGGCTGCGGGGGCGCGACGGTGGACCCCGTGACACTGGGCAGCGCGGCCAGCAGCCGCTCCGCCCCCGACCGTACGGCAGCCTGGTCCGCGTCGACGGCGGCCAGCAGGTCGGTGATGTTCTCGTTCTCCTGGCCCGCGAGCAGCGCCAGCAGCAGATGCGCGGGGGTCAGGTCGGGGTGTCCGTCCTGTACCGCCCTGCTGGTGGCCGTGTTGAGTGCCTCCCGGCTCTTGTTGGTCAGCTCGGCATCCACGTGTGCTCTCTCCTCCTCGGCGTGGGGTCTCTCTCCTGAACTCTGATTCAGTCAGCGTACACAAAGTTGAGTCTACTCAACTCAATCCAGCAGCGGGGCCGGAAGCCCGTCCGGACTGCCGCCCGGATTACGCTTCCGGCATGGCCACCGACGTTCGCGACCCCAGCCCCGAGTACCTCGCCTTCTGGCGTGAGTACCACCTGTGCACGCTGACCACGATGCGGCCCGACGGCACGCCGCACGTCACTCCGGTGGGCGTGACGTACGACCCCGAGGCTGGTCTGGCCCGGGTCATCACCGGCAAGCACCGCACCAAGGTCGCCAACATCCTGGCCGCCGGCCCGCAGGGCGCGCCCGTCGCGGTGTGCCAGGTGGAGGGGCGGCGCTGGGCCACCCTGGAAGGGCGCGCCGTGGTCCGTACGGAACCGGAACTGGTCGCAGACGCGGTGAGCCGTTACGCGGAGCGCTACGGGCGCACGCCGTCACCCAACCCGGACCGGGTCCTCATCGAGATCACCCTGGACAGGGCGCTCGGCAGGGGCTGAGTACTTCGGGCGGAGCGGGCCCCTCGGGCGGAATGAGCGGCTCGGGGGAAACGAGCCCCTCGGACGGAATCCGCACAGCACAGCGGCGCCATCGTGTTCAGGTCCACGATGGCGCCGCTGTGTGGGGGAAGCGCCTGAGCGATTGTTAACGACGGGGGAATCGCGTCAGGCACTGCGGGGGGTGGCGGTGATGGTTTCGGGCTCGGCCAACTGGTGATCGCGCTGGTCGAGATTGACAAAGACCATGCCGTAGCGAATGGCACAGCGCACGGGCTGCGGGGCGCCCCGGGGCCGGCGAAGGCACCGGTAGGCCCGGACGTCCTCGTCCTCCTCGCGTACGACCACGACCGGCTCGCCGAAGAGGGTGACCATCAACGAGTCGCCGCTGTGGGGGATCGCGGTGACCAGGTCGATGAAGTGCCACCCGGACCGGTAGGCCGTGGCCATCTCGCGCCGGAAGGACCGGTCGTCCGGTGGCACGGTCATGCGTCTGTGGAGGCCGAGGTTGCCGGGAGGCTGCCCCAGCCACTGTCCGCAGGCGCGCTGCCCCAGCCGCTGTCCGCGGGCGCACTGCCCCAACCGCTGTCCGGCGGACCCACCGTATCGGCGCCCAACCCCGCGCCGCTCAGGGCCCCGAGGGCCACAGCCGCGGAGAAGGCAACGGCAAGTACCGAGCGAAGCAATCTCTTGTACATAGTCGGCTTCGTCCTCACTTGATGGATTCCTCTCCCCCGCGTCACAAGACGATGGCTCATTCAGGCATGTCAATGCCACAGGGACGATGCATCATGTTCCTGCACGTACAGGTTCCTGGGGGGTGGAGATTTGTCCATAAACGACTCAAAGTCGACACATCCCCACCCGGTTACTGCCCTGTGTGACGAGGGGGCGCAGCTTTACGCCAGCGCTCTGAGCTCGGGGCGGATCGCCCGGGTAGAGGTGAAGGCAGCCCCATGCCTGCTGGAGTTCGCCCTGCTGCACCCCGATCCGGACGATGCGAACTGGCTCCGTCCTGTTCCTCCGTCCGTCGCGCTGGCGCAGCGACTCCACCCCATCGAACGCGAGATTCAGGACCGCAGACGGCACTCGGTCGAACTGACCGAATCGTTTGAGCCGTTCATGGCGATCAGCGCGCTGACTCCGGCACCCACCCACGCGATCACTGTGCTCGAGGGACCCAACCGGATCAATGCGGCACTCAATCTCGCCACCGCCGAGTGCCACACCGAGATGCTCACGGTCCAGCCCGGAGGGCGACGCAGTGAGCACATACTCAGTCAGGCCCTGGAGCGTGACAGCCCGTTGCTCGACCGTGGCGTCAGCATGCGCACGCTTTACCAGCACACCGTCCGGCACAGCCAGGGGACCATGGCCTACGTGGACCGCATAGCCGGCGGCAGGGTGGAGATCCGTACCCTCGAAGAGCTCATCGAACGGCTCATCATCTGCGATCAGACGGTGGCCTTCATCCCTGCCCGCGACGACCAACAGGTCGCGCTGGAACTGCGCCACCCCGGCCTGGTCCAGTACCTGATCAAGGTCTTCGAACAGTTGTGGCGGCGCGCCACTCCGCTCACCGAGAACGTGTCGTACGACCACACGCCCGACGGCATATCCGGCGTCCAGCGCTCCATCGCCAAGCTGCTCATCGAGGGCCATGTCGACGAGGCCATCGCGCGCCGGCTCGGTATGAACGTCAGAACCTGCCGGGCCCATATCGCCAAACTCGCCGCCGCGCTCGGCAGCGGCAGCCGGGCCCAGCTCGGCTACCTCATCGCACAGTCGGGAATCCTGGGGGACGACTGCCACTGAGCACCGCACGCCGGCCCGTACCCCGAGTGCTTATCCCAAGCGGCGCATACAGGGCATCTCTGGCAGCCTCGGTGCCATGGACGCTCTCCCCTTCTCCGACCGTCAGGACTACGAGGACGCGGACCGCGGCTTCATCCGCGCCCTCTCCCCCGGCGTCGTCAAGAACGCCGCCGGAGACATCGTCTGGGACAGCGACGCCTACTCCTTCCTGACGGGCGACTGCCCGGAGACCGCCCACCCCGGCCTTTGGCGGCAGGGGCAGCTGACGGCCCGCCAGGGGCTCTTCCAGGTCACCGACGGCGTCTTTCAGATCCGCGGACTCGACCTGTCCAACATGACGGTCGTCGAGGGCGACCGAGGCGTGATCGTGATCGACCCGCTCATCTCCACCGAGTGCGCGGCCGCCGCCCTCGCCCTCTACCGCGGGCATCGCGGCGACCGGCCGCCGATGTCCGGCACACCCGTGGCTACCACGGCTCGCTCAGCCACAACGTCAAGGCCATCTACCAGCGCTACATGGGCTGGTTCGACGGCAACCCCGCCCACCTGTGGGAACACCCGCCGGCCGAGAACGCCCGGCGGTACGTCGACTGCCTCGGCGGCATCGAGGCGACCCTGGTCAGGGCGAAGTCCTACGCCGAGGAGGGGGACCTGCGCTTCGCCGCGACCCTCCTCGGGCACGCGGTGTTCGCCGAGCCGGACAACGCCGGCGCCCGTGAACTCCTGGCCTCCGTCTACGAGAGGCTCGGCTACGGCAGCGAGAACGGAACGTGGCGCAACTTCTACCTGACGGGCGCGAGGGAACTGCGCGAAGGCGTCCAGCCGGTAGCCATCGACACCAACAACCCGGAGCTGACGGCAGCGCTCACCACCGAGCAGCTCATCGACTCCCTCGCGGTACGCATCAACGGGCCCCGTGCCTGGCACGAACACCTCGTCGTCGACTGGGTGCTGACCGACGAAAACCTCCGGCACCGGCTCACGCTCTCGCACGGAGCGCTCACCCACCTCGCCCGTCCCCTTGCCGAGCCGGCCAAGTCGGCGGCCGCCCTCACCCTCACCCTCACCAAGGGCCAGTTGCTGGGCATGTTCGCCGGCCAGGGCCTGGAAGAAATCAAGGTGGACGGCGATCCGCGAGTGCTCGCACGGCTGTTGTCCTTCCTGGACGAACCCGACAAGGGCTTCGCGATCGTCACACCTTGACGCCCGGAATGCGCGTTGTAATGAACTCGTAATGCCCTCGCGCGTCAGGGAGATGACCAAAGCCCATACGCTCCGTAAGCCGGTG
This sequence comes from Streptomyces sp. NPDC051219, assembly GCF_040682335.1. Taxonomy (NCBI): domain Bacteria; kingdom Bacillati; phylum Actinomycetota; class Actinomycetes; order Kitasatosporales; family Streptomycetaceae; genus Streptomyces; species Streptomyces sp. NPDC051219. Next base: position 3,594 of record NZ_JBFBAS010000050.1, on the reverse strand, counting down.
GCCTCAGCAGCAACATGAGAAACACGGGCAACACATTCATTCCTGCTTCCCGTGGGGCGGTCCAGCCGAGGCGGGCAGCAGGAAGCACGCCAAGCATGTAAATAGGGGAAGACTGATGTCCACCGACGTACGCCCGTCCACGTCCGCGCCCGCCGGCGCTCCCTCCAGCCCGGTCGGAGTCTGGCTGCTCAGCCTGGTCACCCTCGGTATCTACTGGCTGTTCTGGTACTACAAGGTCAACAAGCAGGTGAAGGAGATCGACCCGACCATCGAGGTCAAGCCCGGCATGGCCGTGGTCGCCGTCACCCTCGGCTTCCTCCTGATCGTCCCGCCGTTCGTGTCCATCGTGAAGACCGGCTCCCGCATCGCCCAGGCGCAGCGCGCCGCGGGCGTCACCGCGGACTGCTCCGGCGGCATCGGCCTGCTCCTGAGCTTCGTCCTGAGCCTGACGCCGCTCTACTACCAGAGCAAGCTCAACACGGTCTGGGCGCCGCGCGGCTGACCCGTCGCCACCCCGTCACTCTGCCCCGCACGCCCTTCCGTGCGGGGCAGAGTGCGTTTTCGTGGCCGACCTCGTCGCTCCGGTTTGCCGCACAGACGGGAAGGACCCCGCCGGTCACCCGGCGGGGTCCTTCCGTGCTGCTTCGTACTGCTCCGACCGCCCGGCCTAGTCGGCCGCCGACCGCTTCGGCCGCCACACCACGAGCGCGCTCGCCCGCTGCGCGTCCTGGTACGGGACCAGGTCCCGCCGGTACGAGGCGTGGACCTGGGCCTCGCGCTGCTGCATCGCGACAGCCGCCCCCTCGACCGCGGCCGAGAGCTCGGCGACACGCTGCTGGAGCGCGGCGACCTGGTTCTCCAGTTCGATGATCCGCTTGATGCCGGCCAGGTTGATGCCCTCGTCCTGCGACAACTGCTGGACGGTGCGCAGCAGTTCGATGTCACGGGCCGAGTAGCGGCGGCCCCGCCCGGCGGTACGGCCGGGCGAGACCAGACCGAGCCGGTCGTACTGCCGAAGGGTCTGCGGGTGCAGACCTGAGAGCTGAGCGGCGACCGAGATGACGTACACCGGGGACTCGTCGGTCAGCTCGAACGGGTTGCGACGTCGCGGATCCATCTCATGCTCCCTTCGCGGCCTGGAACAGCTCCGCCCGCGGATCCTCCTCCGCGGTCGCCTCACGGTAGGACTCCAGCGCTTCCTTCGCCTTGTCGCTGAGGTCCGTCGGTACGGCGACCTCGACGGTGACCAGCAGGTCTCCGCGGGTCCCGTCCTTGCGCAGCGCTCCCTTGCCGCGGGCGCGCATCGTACGGCCGTTGGGCGTCCCGGCAGGCAGCTTCAGGGTGACCGGCGGACCGCCCAGGGTCGGCACCTTCACCTCGCCCCCGAGCGCCGCCTCCGGATAGGTGACGGGCACGGTGACGGTGAGATTGTCGCCCTTGCGGCCGAAGACCGGGTGGGCGTCGACATGGACGACCACGTACAGGTCGCCGCCGGGCCCGCCCCGCTCGCCGGGAGATCCCTTGCCACGCAGCCGGATCCGCTGGCCGTCGGAGACGCCCGCCGGAATCCGCACCTGCATGGTCCGTGAGGACTTGGCCCGGCCGCTGCCTTTGCACACCTCACAGGCGTCCTGGGCGATCAGCCCACGGCCCTTGCAGTCCGCGCACGGGTCGGTGAGCGAGAAAGAGCCGCTGCCGCCCCGGCTGACCTGGCCGGTACCGACACAAGTCGGGCACACGCGTGGCGTGCCGTGCTTGTCGCCGGTGCCGGAGCACGCCTTGCAGGGCGCCTGGCTGGACATCCGCAGCGGGACCGTGGCCCCGTCGACGGCCTCGGTGAAGCTGAGCGTCACCTCGGACTCGATGTCCTGGCCGCGGCGCGGCTGGGTGCGCGTGCCCGGGCCGCCCCGGTTGAACAGGCCACCGAAGACGTCTCCCAGGCCGCCGCCGAAGCCGCCGGCACCCGCGCCCCCGCCCTGGGCGCCGCCGAAGAGGTCGCCGAGGTCGAAGTTGAAGTTGCCGCCGGCCCCGCCGGGACCGGGACGGAAGCCTCCGTTGCCGAAGAGGGCGCGAGCCTCGTCGTACTCCTTGCGCTTCTTCGGGTCACCGAGGATGTCGTTCGCCTCGGAGATCTCCTTGAAGCGCTCCTCGGCCTTGACGTCACCCTTGTTGGCGTCCGGGTGGTACTCGCGGGCGAGCTTCCGGTACGCCTTCTTGATCTCGGCCTCGGTGGCGTCCTTCGGGACGCCGAGGACCTTGTAGTAGTCCTTCTCGACGAAGTCCTTGGTACTCATCCCCGACGTCCCTCCTTCCTGCTCCTGCTACTGATGACGTCAGCCCTCGTCCGGGCCACCGTTCTCCTCGTCGTCGTCCGCCTTCGCAGCCTGCGCCCCGGGCTGGGGCTCGGCCACCGCGACACGCGCGGGACGGATGGTCCGCTCGCCGATCCGATACCCCGGCTGCAGGATCGCGACGCAGGTCGTCTCGGTGACGTCCGGTGCGTAGCTGTGCATCAGGGCTTCGTGGATCGTCGGGTCGAAGGGCTCGCCCTCCTTGCCGAACTGCTGCAGACCCAGCTTCGCGGCGACCGTCTCCAGGGATTCGGCCACCGATTTGAAGCCGCCCACCAGCTCGCCGTGTTCACGGGCGCGGCCGATGTCGTCGAGTACGGGAAGGAGCTCGCTCAGGAGGCTCGCGACAGCGATCTCCTTGACCGTGACCCGGTCCCGCTCCACGCGACGGCGGTAGTTCTGGTACTCGGCCTGCAGCCGCTGCAGGTCCGCCGTGCGCTCGTTGAGCGCCGTACGCACCTGGTCCAGCTGCGCGGTGAGTGCGACTTCCTGCAGGTCCCCGGCCGGGGCCGCCGGGCCCGCCTCCTCGGAGGAGGCGGCCCCTTGGTTCTCGGACGCCGCGGACTGAGTCGCGGCGTCCTCGGGGGTGGCGCCGGAGGGGACATCAGGCTTCTCGTCGAAACCCGGGGTCTCCTCCGTCACGCGGCACCACCCTTACGGTCGTCGGCCTTCTCGTCGTCGACGATCTCGGCGTCCACCACGTCGTCGTCGGCGGCCTTGGCGTGGCCGGCTCCGTCCGGACCCGGCGCCTCCGCGCCCGCGCCGTCGGCCTGGGCGTTGGCGTACATGGCCTGGCCCAGCTTCTGGCTGACCGCGGCGACCTTCTCCGTGGCGGTGCGGATCTCGGCGGTGTTGTCGCCCTCACCGGACTCGCCCTTGAGCTTGTCCTTCAGCTCGCCGACGGCGGCCTCGACCTCGGCCTTGACGTCACCGGGGACCTTGTCCTCGTTGTCCTTGAGGAACTTCTCGGTCTGGTAGACGAGCTGCTCGGCCTGGTTGCGGGTCTCGGCGGCCTCGCGGCGCTTGTGGTCCTCGTCCGCGTACTGCTCGGCCTCGCGCATCATGCGGTCGATGTCGTCCTTCGGCAGCGCGGAGCCACCGGTGACGGTCATCCGCTGCTCCTTGCCGGTGCCGAGGTCCTTGGCACCGACGTGCATGATGCCGTTGGCGTCGATGTCGAAGGTGACCTCGATCTGCGGCACGCCACGCGGGGCCGGCGGCAGGCCGGTCAGCTCGAACATCC
>NZ_JBFBAS010000049.1:0-37367 GCF_040682335.1 Streptomyces sp. NPDC051219 | reverse complement strand
CTTCCCTGCGGCGTGATCCTGACCAGGTACGAGACGAGGCGCTGAGCGCCCGTCACGCGACTCGACCGCCTGCCGGGTCCACGCGAACGTGAACGCCACCACTGGGGTGGACAGCCGGCAGTGCGGCTTCACATCCACCACTACCGGACCCTGCTCAGTGGTCAAGATGTAATCCGGGATGTGCTTGCGGGCCTGCCCCTCCACAACGGCCTTCAGCAGGAAAGGCTGGGCCACGATGCCGCGTACGGACGGATCGAAGTCGGCAAAGAGCAACCGCGACAGTTCCAAGCGCGACTCGTAGATCACGTGGTCGTGCATGGTCGCCGACCAGTAGGTACCCGAATAGTGCTTTTGCCCTCGGCGCCAGCGGAATACCCGCCATGGCGCCGCATGAGATGCGCCCTGACCGGTGGCGATGGAGGCTGGAGGCATGAGGGCCCTGTGGTCCGGCATGATCCAGTTCGGGCTGGTTGCGCTGCCCGTGAAGCTGTACTCCGCTACGGAGGAGCATCAGGTGCGGCTGCGGGAGATCCACACCGCAGACGCCAGCAGGGTGCAGCACCGGCGGTTCTGCGAGGCCGAGGATCGTGAGATCCCGTACGAGCAGGTCGGGCGCGGGTGGGAGATGCCCGACGGCCGGCTCGTGCCCTTGACGGATGAAGACCTAGAGCGCCTTCCGCTCCCGACCAAGCACGTGGTTGAGGTGCTCGGGTTCGTGCCCGGTCAGGACATTGACCCGATCTCCTACAGCAGGCCGTACTACGTCGGCCCCGGCGCCCCGCCGGCTGACCGGCCGTACGCGCTGCTGGTGGAAGCACTCGCCCGCACCGGGTATGCGGGCGTGTGCAAGGTCGCGGTCCGGTCCCGAGAACGGCTCGCTGTGCTGAGGCCACGCCATGGCCTGCTCATCCTCCAGACCCTGCTGTGGCCGGACGAGCTGCGCGACCCCGGCGACCTCGCTTCGTCCGCGCCGGTCACCGACCGGGAGCTTGAGCTCGCTGAGGTGCTGATGCGGGAACTCACCGGCATCGAGGTCGGCGAGGTGCATGACGAATACCGTCACGCGCTGGAGCAGCTGGTCACCGCGAAGGTGTCGGGCGGAGAGCTGGCCGCGCCGTCCCAGCCCAAGCCCGTGGTGGACCTGATGGCAGCGCTGGAGGAGTCGGTGCGGGCTGCCCGCGCGTCTCGTGATTGACCACGGTGGCCGGCAGGCGTGGTCGGGCGTGTCGGGCGTGCGGAGAAGAGGTGTCGCCAGCCTAGGTCGGACCGGCGGCACAAGCGCGCGAAGAGTAGGCAGGCCAGAGCCTAGAATCGAACGAACGGGCGGTGAAATTGTGGAGCCGGTGGAGTAAGCGTGGCCGCAGCCGGGGCTGAGAGTCGCGCGCCGCAGCGGGGTGGAGCCGACGGACCGGCCGCGGAGGTCGTCCCGCCTCGCGCGGGCGGACGCGGAGGCTCGGGTCGTGGCCGAAGACGGAGGGGGCCATGACCGACTCCAGAACTCCGCAGGTCAAGGGCCAGACAGAATGAAGATCACAGATACCGTGCCCGGCATACCAGGCGGCTCCTGAACGCGGTAGAGCACGGTGACGCGGTCGCCGGTGTCTGGTGCCGGCGCCGTGGTGATCCGGCGGAGCTCGGCGCCCGCGATGGGCTCAGTGGAACTGCGCGGGTCGCGCGGATCCTGGGCGAGCTGGTTGAGAACGTCATGGACAACGCGGCGGCCGCCGGGAGAAAGGCGCGCAAATTCCTCGTACAGCCGTGGCGGTACGTCAACGGTCCAATTGGTCACGCAGCCGAGCCCTTGCCCTCAAGGTAGGCATACAGGTCGGCGACCGGTGCGACCTCGGTCGTGCCCGTGATCATCGCGGTAATGGCGGCCTGAACCTCGGTACGGGTCCGCAGGGCGACCAGGTGACGAGCCTCCGCGATGATGGCGGCCTGCTCGGCGCCGAACCGGGCGGCATCGAGTCGAGCATTGAACGCGGTCAGCTCGGTGGGGTCGATGACCGCGAGCGCGGCCCGGAGCTCGGCGAGTGTCTGCGGCCCTTCGCCAGCTTCCAGCCGGTGCGGGTCGGCGTACGCCGCGACGGGTGATTCGTGGGGCTGAGCGCTCATGCCGATGACCTCCGTCAATCCTGTGCTCCACGGTACGCGGTCTGGTCACCGGTAGGGCAAGGTCCTGGCAGATCCCAGTAGCCTCCCCCCGGCGGCCGCACCCCTCACTCTGCTGGGGCGGACCTCACCCGCGGCCGCCCTCGTACATGACGGCGCCCCGGTCGCTGTGACGGGGGCGCTGTCCTACCGTCGATCTGGCTGGTGTGGGTGAGGAGGGCGGCGGCGTGCTTATCGCGAAGCTGCTGCTCGTACGTCATGACGGGTCGGCGGGGCGGTGGACGGGGAGCTCGAAGAGGGGGACGTTGGTGTGCTCGAGCTCAAGGCGCTCCACGAAGGCGTCGCCGCGGGCCTTGATGCAGTCGGGGCACAGGTGCCGGGTGGTGGCGATCCAGCCCTCGGAGGTCATACGCCGGGCCCAGGCCGCATCCAGCTGGCGGGTGGGCAGGGTGAGTTCGTAATCGCTGTCCTCGTCGGGGCCCTGGACGTAGTAGGTGGCGCCGCAGTTGTCGCAGCCCACGACGTAGACGGTGCGGGGCAGAAGGGTCATCGGTTTCTCTCCGGACGGGCCGGGCCGGCCGGTTGTTGGCCGGCCCGGCGGTCGCCGACAGGGCGAGGGCTCTATCAGAAGGGGGGTTCGTCGCTGTAGCCGCCGGCGGCGCTGCTCCAGGGGCCGTCGGGGTGGCGGGCCGGGGTGGGCTCGTACGCGGGGTCGGGCGTGTAGGCGCTGCAGAGGGTGTACTCGCTGCGTTCGGCGTCGTACTGCTTGCCGGTGCCGTGGCATCCGGTGCAGTCGGCGGCGTGCGGGTCGTCGTCCGCGCCGCGCAGGCAGGTGACGGGCTCGGCGTGGACGGGGATGCCGTCGTTCTGCCAGATGACCGGCTCGATGACCCAGCCCGATCCCTGGCAGCCGCCGGGGCAGTTCGGCGGGTGCGGGTCGTCGTCCTCGGTGTGCTGCTCGTATTGGCCGCGCAGCCAGGTGCGCGCGGCCTCGGCCGGCAGCGGCATCAGCCAGTCGACGCGGCGCAGGGCGTTCGCGGCGGCCGCGGCCTGGGCGGCGTGGTGAGTGTCGGCCGCGTCGGCGAGGGCGACCAGGTCGGCGATGACGGCGCGCAGCAGCAGCGCGGTGCGTTTGCGGTCGGTGATGTAGTCGGGGTGGAAGGCCTCGGTGTCGCCGCGGACGGTGGCGTAGCGGGTGAAGAACTCTTCCTGCACCAGTTCGGTCAGCAGCCGCGGGATGGAGGGTGCGGGGGCGTAGGCGGGGTGGGCGGGCGGGGCCGTGTCGGCGGTCGGGGTGTGGTCGGTGATGGTCACGCTGGTCCTTCGTCTCGGTGGTGGGTGGGAGGCCCCGGGGCGGCTGGCTGAGCTTGGCGACCTGGCGGCCGCCCCGGGGCGGTGTCAGTTGGAGAGCCGGATCGGCATGAGCAGGTAGTTCAGCGCGTCGTCGCCCAGGTCGCTGCCGTCCTTGGTGGCGCCGGTGATCAGGGCGGGCTTGGTCGGGCCGACGATGGAGAACTTGATGGCGTCGGCGTCTATGGCGCCCAGGCCGTCCAGCAGGAAGGCGGGGTTGAAGGCGATCGTGAGCGGGGCGCCGGTCTCGGTGTCGAAGGCGGCGTCGATCCGGTCGCGGGCCTGTGCGTCGTCGCTGCTGCCGGCGCTCAGCGACAGTGCGCCCTGGCCGAAGTGGAGCTGGACGGGCTGGCCGCGCTCGGCGACGAGGGCGACGCGCTTGACAGCTGCGGTCAGTTCCTCGCTGTCGACGACGGCGGTGGCTTCGAACTCGGTGGGCCACAGGTTCTTGTACGCGGGCAGCTGGCCTTCCAGGGCGCGCATCGTGGTGCTGCGTGAGGGGCCGGCCATGCCGAAGACACCCTGGCTGGTGGGGAGAGCGAGCTCGACCTGCTCGGCGTCGGCGAGCATCTTGGCGGAGTCGAGCAGGGCCTTGGCGGGGATGACGGACTGGCCCTCGGCGATGTCGCTGGTGGACGTGAAGTCGATGGTGCGGACGGCGAAGCGGTAGCGGTCGGTGGCCGCAAGGGTGAGCTTGCCGTCGGCGACGGTGAGGTGAATGCCGGTCAGGATCGGCAGGGTGTCGTCACGGCCGGCGGCGACGGCGACCTGAGCGACGGCGTGGGCGAGGTCGCGGCCGGCGGCGGTGCCGGAGGCGTCACCGAGCTTGGGCAGGCTCGGGTACTCCTCCAGCGGCAGGGTGTGCAGGGTGTAGCGGGTGCTGCCGGAGGTCAGGACCAGCCGGGGGCCGACGAGTTCGAGGTCGATCGGGCTCTTGCCCTTGACCGTGCGGGTGATGTCGGACAGCAGGCGGCCGGGGACCAGGACGCTGCCGGCCTTCGTGATGTCGGCGGCCAGGCCGGCCTGAGCGGACACCTCGTAGTCGAAGGCGGCGACGGTCAGCTCTCCGGCGGCGGCCTCCAGCTTGAGGCCGGCGAGAGCAGGGGCGGGAGGCCGGGCGGGCAGGGCGCGGGCTGCGTCGGCGATGGCGGCGGCGAACGGGGCGTGTTCGAGGCGGAGCTTCATGGGGGCGGGTGTCCTCTCAGGCGGAGACAGCGGCGGGGGCGGGCTTGGTGATGTGGCTGCGCAGGTGGGTGTCGCGGACGTACTCCAGCGCGGCCTTCGTGGGGCTCTGCTCGCTCCAGCTGCAGGCGGAACAGGTGGCGCGGTAGGCGCTCCGGCCCGTGCAGCCGGCTTCCTTGGGCTTGCCGGTGGTGGTGACCTTGTGGGTGCAGACGGTCCCGTCGGCGTGGACGGCTTGATGGTGGCGGTGATGCGGGCCATCAGGGGTGGACCTCCGTGGTCTCGGATGGGTGAGCGTCGAGCTTGGTCTCGGGTGTGGTTGTGAGCGGGTTCAGGGCAAGGCCTCCTCATCGGGAGTCCCGAGTGACAGGCGGCGCGGCGGCCGCTCCGAGCGAGGTGTCTGGGAATCCGCGCGTGGTCGACCTGCTGGCGCGCGGGGAATGGCCATCCAGGCGTCGTACTTCTCGCGCTTGCGAGCAAGGCAGGGAACGTCTGGCCCCGGGTAGAGGAGGGCGTGCAGTGCTCGCAGGGAGGCCTGCTGCAGGATGAGAACGGTGTGAACGCTGCCACGGGTGTAGTGCTGGGCGGTCAGCCCATTTCGTGAGCACCAGTCGAGGAAGCCCTTAGTCAGCTTTTCGGATGCGGAGCAGAGGCTGACGCGCAGGTCCGGGCCTTGCTGGCCTGGTCTCCGCTTCGACAGGAGGACGCTTCCGTCTCCGTCGAGTAGGCCTCGAACGAAGGCGGCTTCGTACGCCCCTGGCAGCTCGTTGGGCCAAGCGATGATGTGGCTCTTGGCCGTCATCAGTCCGAGGGAGCGCAGCCGATCAGCCGCGTGCGGCGAGGTGAATCCGATCGACCAGTGGCGATCGCCGTTCTTTGGACGCACGCCGTTCTGCTGCGAGATGAGTCGTGCGATGCATTCGATCAGATCGCGGTCCTTGGAGCAGACGCTGACCCGGTTTCCCCGGTCGAGGTGTCCGTCCGACCAGATGATCCCGAGGAGCCACGCCACGGGGTCAGACCAGTAGTCGAAGAAGGTCTCGTTCCACGGGTACCGAAAGACGGGTTGTGTTTCGCCTCGGCGGGCCCGCTCGCGAAATTGCGTGCGCTGACTCTTCGGCTGGTCGTCAGGGATCCGGCCGTGTGGTCCTCTCGGGAGGCGGCCCTCTCGTTCAGCCTTCCGCCGCCGGGCTTCCCGACTTCGGCGTGCAATGCATGTGCGGCACTCCCGGCGGGTGCCGTCGGGCGAGACGTACTCGTTGTCGCCCTCAATGAGGTGACCGCGCCGACACACCCGGCCCTGCGCTCGGTCGTCGTTCCGGCCTTCCTCGGGGTGACTGGTCACTCCCATATCTCCTTCTCTGAGACCGCCACGAGCCGGCCTATCCGGGCGACGGTGTGGCCGAGGTGTCGCGCGGTGAGGTGGATCAGGTACTCGGTGGTGATCTCCCAGGTGGCGAGGGGGAGGTCGACCAGTCCGGGCGGTGGGATGCTGCGGGCGTTGTGGCCGATGCGGATCAGGGTCTGGGCGAGGCGCTGGTCGTAGGCGGCCTGACTCTCGGACTTGCGCCGGTCGGTCTCCAGGGCGGCCGCCCAGCGCATCAGCGGCCGCTTTTCGCTGGCCTGGGGTCCGTACCGCTGGGGCCGGTGGAGCTCCCAGATCGGGTCGGTGTCCTCGGGGCGGGCGGCGGCGACGATCGCCTCCGCTCCCCCGCCGGGCACCGGCCGGGTGGTGTAGAGCAGCGCGTACGCGCCGAAGCCGGCGCCGCCGCCGGTACGGAACAGGGTGACCCGCCCCGTACCGGTGAGCGGCTGGCCGCCGTCCGCGTCGGCGGGTAAGGCGGCCATCGGTTACCCGGCCTGGCGCTGGGCGGGGACGGCCACTTTGCCGTCCCGGTTTTTCCAGGCGTCCATGACGTCCTTGGAGATGGAGCCGACCTGCGAGACGGCCATCCCCTGGGCGCGGGCCCAGGCTCGGATCTCGTCACGTCGGCGCTTGTCGTCCAGCGACTGACCGCTGGCGCTGGCGGCCGGCTTCGTTGCCTTGCCGCCGTTCTTCAGGCGCCGCAGCTTGGCCTGGGCCTTGGTCAGGGTCTGGGTCGCCTCGGCGACTTCCGTCTCGGCCGCCTCGATCGCGGAGGCGTCGCGCTTCAGCTGCTGCAGTTCGGTCAGGCCGGCGCGGGTGCGGGCCGCCAGGTTGCGGATGCGGGCGGTGTGGCTGTTCTCGCCCCAGGCCAGGGCGGCCAGAGCGTGCGCCAGTTGCGGGTCGACGTCCGGGATCGGGGAGGCTCCGGCCTTGGCGTGGGCTCGGGTCAGTCCCTCGGTCTCGGCGATGGCGGCGATCTCGCCCACGGTCACGTCGGGCAGTTGCGCGCGGATGTCGTCGGCGGTGGCGCCGTTGTTCAGCATGTCGACGATGGCGGCACGGTAGGCGTCGTTCACTTCGGCTCCTTGGGGGCGGTGGTGGTGAATTCGCGGCGCAGCTGGGAGCGCCGGGTGCGGGTGGTGGCGGCCCAGATGGCGTCGCCGGCGTCGGTCGGGTGGTCGATGGCCCAGGCCAGGCATGCCTCGCGTGTGGCGAGGGGGCAGCGGCGGCAGGCCAGTTGAGCAGCGGCTCGGTCGTTGGAGTCGTCGCTGGTCCACCAGTCGGGGTGGGAGTCCGGGGCCTGGCAGGGCTCGGTACCGGTGAATCGGGGGAAGGGGGCGAGGCGGCCGCTCACGACGTGGTTCCGATCGGGCGGACCACGTGCATGTCGCCGTCGCGGTCGGCGTGGGTGTGGGCGCCGTCGCCGAGCTCGGCGGCCAGGTGGTCGGCGATGCGGGTGTTGTCGTGCCTGCTGGCGGAGACGGTCTGAAGCACGGCGGCCGGGCGGCCGGCGCACTGGCGGCAGGCGGTCACGCTCGGGCGGGGCGGGGCGGTGGTCACGACTTGCGCTCCCCCTGCGGCCGGACGTTGTCGATGCCGCCCACGGTCGGCAGCAGCAGTTCGAACGGCTCCCAGGCCTCGAGCCGGTACATCTCCAGCACCTCGACCGGCAGCTCGGCGCCGAGGGAGTGGTCGTTGTACGGGAGCAGTTCCGGGACGACGTTGGCGTGCTCGCCGTCGTCGGTGTCGTCGGCGGCCTGGTCGATGTCGGTGAAGGTGACGAAGACGCCGGTGTGGGTGCGCTCCAGGACGTACAGCCGCCGGGCGGGGGCCTCTTCGGGGTCGACGTCGTCGCGGCGGACCCAGATCTGGCGGGTGGCGGCGAGGACGGCCGGGTCGCCGGCGTCGGCCGCGTCGGTGATCCGCTGGTAGGCGTCGGCGCGGTCGAGCTGCTCGCGGTCGACGAGGTCCTGGACGGCGGCGGTGAGGTGGTCGCCCAGCGCTTGGGCGCCGATGAGGTCGGTGAGGAACTTCAGGAAACTCATGCCAGGGCCGCCTTCCGGGAGTTGCGGGGGCGGGGGTTGTGGGCGTCGACGGCGGCCAGGAGCCGCTGGAGGGCGGAGCCGCGCCGGGTACTGCGGAGGGTGGCGGGCATGCCGCAGTTCCAGCAGTCGGCCTCTTCACCGGTCCAGGCGACGAAGCACTGCTCGCGCTCGCAGACGGACTCCGGGGTGGTGTTCAGGCGGGGGCTGCGGCGGGCGATGGCGCGCATGATCGCGGCGGCGTTGCGCTTTGTGGTCTTCGGTCGGACGGTCGGGACGTGCATGATGGGGTTTCTCCTTCTCCGCTGCTGCGGGGTGAGGGGGCCCGGGGCGGCCGGCGGTTTCTCAGGCCTTGTGCGGCCGCCCGGGGCGTAGTCAGAGGACGATCTGCTTCTTCTCGGCGCGGTCCCAGCGGAGCTCCCAGTCGGGGCGCAGTCCGCGGGCGGACCAGTCGACGCGGCTGGTGCCGGCGGGGATCGGCTGGCCGGACATGGCGTGCAGCTGGGCGATCTCGCAGGCGCGCAGGGCGGAGGCGATGGCGTCGCTGCCGTCCTCGGCCAGGCCGGTGAAGACGTGGACGCCCTTGCGGGTCTTGTCCAGCCGGTGCTCGATGGGAACGTCGATCTCCCACACGGTGCGCGGGCCCATCACTCCTCGGCCTCCGGGTCGTACACGGCGGTCAGGGTGAGCGGGGTGACGAGGTAGCCGGTGGAGCTGTCCTCCTCCATCTCGTCGTCCTCGCCGGGGTAGAACACGGCCAGCTCCTCGATCGCCTCGGCGTCGCCGAAGTCGGGGATCCAGGTGAGGATCGCGCCGGTGGGCAGGCCTTCGCGGGTGCGGAGGTCCTCGCCGTGGGCGCGGGCGGCGTCGCGGTTGGTGTAGAGGCCGAGCGGCAGCTGGCCGTGCTCGTACTCCGTGCGGTAGATCGTGAGCTCGACCGGCTCGCCGGGGGTGAGCTGCGTGATGCCGGGGAAGACGGCTTCGGCGGCGGCCAGACGCTGGTCCAGCATCTCGATGTGGGCGAGCAGCTGCGGCACGTCCTGGGTCGGGTTGCCGGTGCCGGCGGCGGTGCGCAGGCGGATGTCGTGGACCAGGTCGCTGCGGTCGGTCGGGGCCGCGGGCGCCGTGCGGGTCAGGGTGGTCGGGGTCACGAAGTGCTCCGTTTCTGGTAGCGGTTGCGGGCCGGGCTGTCCGGTCCCCCACGTCGTCCGTGCCGGTGGCCTGCGGACCGGACGACACGGCCGGGTGGACAGATCAGGGCAGCTGGGGCGTGGTGTGCGGCAGGTCGATGCGGCCGCCGGCGGATCAGGCGGGGAGGCGGGAGGCGAGGGATTCGGCGCCGTGGGCTTCGACCTCGCGGCGGTCGATGAGCCGCTCGTACTGCTTGACCTGTCGGCGCGGCAGCTTCTCGACGTCCCAGCAGTGCCGCAGGTACGCGATGTGCTGGGCGCGGGCCTGGGCGTTGCCGAGCTGGTGGGCGTGGGTGAGCTCGTGGACGACGGTGGCGTTGATGTCGGTCTCGGTGCGGGCCTTGCGCAGGTTGATGGGGATGACCACGCCGTTCGGGCCGAGCACGGTGATGCCGTACCTGCTGCGCCGGCCTCGGCGGCACTCGCGCCGGTGCGCGGCCTGGATCCGGTCGGCCACTCCGGGGACGAGGGCGAGTTCGGTGTCGGCCATGAGGGCCGACCAGCGGTTGACGTCGCCGACCATGACGAGCTGCACCGGGGGCAGGGCGCCGAAGCGGCCGGCGACCAGACGCGCGGCGTCGGGGGCGATGGACTCGGTGTGCTTGACGAGGCGGCGCTGGAAGTAGGAGACGCTGTCGCTGGTGACCGTGAGCATGGCGTGGCCTTCCTGGAGCGGGGCGGGATGAGCGGGTGGTCAGCGGGCGGCGCGGGCGCGGGCGGCGGCGACCAGGAGCGCCTGGTGGACCTGCGCCTCGGTGCGGGTGAGTTGGTCGTTCCAGACGGGCACGAAGCGGGCGCCGGTGACGGCGAGCAGGTGACTGTTGGCCTGGGAGGCGGTGGCCCGGGTGCCGGTGCCGGAGCGGATCAGGTCGCGCTGGGCGCCGAGGATGCACACGCCGCGGCGGTCTTCGTAGTTGTGCTGGCTCCAGCCGCGGGCCTTGATGCGGTCGGAGGTGGCTTCCAGGAAGTCGGCCGTGGTGATGGATCGGCCGGTTCCCTTCGGCTGAGGAACAGTGGGAGCACTCGGGGCCGGGACGGCCGACTTGTCGGCGGAGGCCGGGGTGGCGGCGAGGACGGCGAGGTGCCAGCTGATGCGCACCACTTCGACCAGCAGGACGCCGGCGAAAAGTGCGGTGTACTTGAGCAGCCACCAGGCAGCCCGGGCGGTGATGATCGACGCCTTCTTCAGCAAGCGGCCGCTGGCGGAGGGGGTGCGTGGGTCGGGCGGGCACGGCCCGGTGACGATGCCGGCCTGGCGGATGAGGGTGTCGGTGTCCGGGAGCGCGGTGGCGGGCTCGGCCGGTGTGGTGTCGGCGAGGGCATCGGCCAGTTCTTCGGCGAGTGCTTCGGCGAAGGCTGCGTCGACTGCTGCGGCGAGGGCCGCTTCGGACCAGAAGGTCTGCGGAGCGGTCGCGGAGGCGGGCATGGCGAGGCCTTCCTGTCGGGCATGGGTCGGGTTGGGAGAGGTGCGCGGGGCAGGCGGCTGAGTGGTTGGCGACCTGGCGGCCGGCCCCGGGAGGGAGGGGGTGTCAGCGGGTCAGCGCGGTCGTCGTCGGCCGGTCTTTCGCAGCTCGTGGGTGTGGCACAGGACGGGCCCGATGAAGAGGCTGATTCCGTTCACCGTCCACCTGCCGTCAGTGACCGGGCCCGACGGGACCTCGTCCACGATCCGGCTGGTCCTGCCGGCCGCGCGGGGGTCGTCGTCGCAGGAGGTAATCCGTACCTCGTCACCTGCCTGGAACATCGTCACTCTCCTGATCGGTTGTTGACGGTGAAAGAGGCGTAGGTGCCGGGCGGGTAGAGGTAGTTGGACAGTGCGCCCTCGGCCGCGACGGCGACGGCGCCGAGTCCGGCGATGGCCGCGGCGGCGACGGTGCTGTGGTCGGCGGCCGTGGAGGCGAGCAGGGAGGCGGCCTGGCTGGCGCGGCGGGCGCCGGCGGGCGAGCCGTCCGGGTTCGTCATCGCGTCGTACGCGGCGGAGCGGAGGCGGTCTCGCAGAGCCATGGCGTATTCCTCGTACTGGTCGGGTCGGGAGGTCCGGGGGCGGCCGGCTGAGTTTTGGCGACCTGGCGGCCGGCCCCGGGGCGGGTGCGTTAGCTGTACTTCTTGGTCTGCTTGAGGATGTAGTCGCGGGTGACGCCGAGGACTTCGACGGCGTCGGTGCGGGCACCGTGGTACGCGCCGTCCAGCTCGGTCTTGACCGTCTTCCACATCTCGGCTTCTGCGGCCTCGCGGACCTTCTCGGTCTCTTCGAAGATCTTGTCTCGCTTGGCCTTGGCGGCGGCGAGCGTCTTCTTCAGGTCCTCACGGGCCTTTGCGATGTCGTCGGATCGGGGGGTCATGGTTCTGCTCCTCGCGGTGATGAGGGACGATGGTTCCGGCCCCCTGCTCCGGTTGGAGCGGGTTGGGAGGCCCGGGGGCGGCGGGCTGAGTTTGGCGACCTGGCCGCCGTCCCCGGGGCGTAGCTACTTGCCGCCGCTCTCGAGCGCGGCGATCTCGGCGTGGCCGTAGCCGATGTTCTTGTCGGCGATGCGCAAGTGCAGGACGGCGGCGAGCAGCCGTTGGTTCTCGTCGTCGTCACCGCGGGCGGCATACTCGGCGGCCAGGTTCCGCAGCGTGCCGAGCAGTTCGGGCACCAGGCTGCTGGCACGGAGGCTGTCCAGGACGTCGTCGATGTCGGCGCCGCTGTCGATATCGGCGCGCAGCTGGGTCAGGCCCTCGGCGAGCTCGTACGCGATGTCGCCGTCCCAGCGGTCGGGGTCGATCAGGTCGATGACGTACTCGGCGACGGTGCCGGCCGTGGTCTTGATGCCGAGGACGGCGACGGCGTACAGCAGGACCGTCCAGTCGTTGGCGGTGGTGAGCCAGGCCGGGCCGGTGTGGGTGAGCCACAGGCCGACCATGACCAGGAGGGTCGCGCTGGCGGCCGGGGCGGTGAGTCGGCGCGCTCGCTTCAGGGCGCGGACGGTGAGTCGGCGGGCGGTGCCGGTGGTCGGGCGCGACTGGCCGGCTTCAGCGGAGATGTGTGCCACGTGCTGCTCCTTCGGTGACGTGGTGCTGCGGGCTGCGGGTCGGTGGGTGTTACCAGACGCGGCCGTTGTGGGTGGAGGTCTTGAGGTCCAAGTGGCCAGCGCCCCGGACGTGGATGTTGCCGTTGTGGGTGCGGGCCGAGAGCCTGCCGCTGGAGGCCGGGGTGGCGCTGATCGTGACGTCGCCGTTGTGGGTGCGGGCGGAGCCGCGCTGGCCGTTGTAGGCGCCGATGGTGATGGAGCCGTTGTGGGTACTGGCCTCCATGTCGGTGTCGACGCGGTCGACCAGGACGGAGCCGTTGTGGGTCTCGGCCTCCAGGCTCTGGACGCCGGCGGCCTGGACGGAGCCGTTGCGGGCGTCGAGCCGCAGGTTCTTCAGGTCACCGCGGACGGTGGTCTCGGCGTTCTTCGTGTTGACCGAGAGGGAGGATCCGGCCGGAAGGGTGACGTCGATGGTGATGGTGCCGCTGCCGGCGACGATGGTGCCCTGGTCGGCGACGACGCGGCCGCCGGAGACGATCCTGCGGCCGCCGATGGTGATGTCGCCGCCGCTGATGACCACGCCGCTGCTGCTGCCGATGACCATGCTGTTGCCGCCGAAGCTGAAGACGCTGCCCCCGGCGTTGAACACCGTGCCGCTGTTGGTCTCGTCGTCGGGGACGATCACGCGGAGCGTGGCGCCGTTCTCGGTGAAGGTGGTGTTGGTGACGGCTTCGGCGATCGGGCCTTCGGTGTCGG
Source organism: Streptomyces sp. NPDC051219 (assembly GCF_040682335.1). Taxonomy (NCBI): domain Bacteria; kingdom Bacillati; phylum Actinomycetota; class Actinomycetes; order Kitasatosporales; family Streptomycetaceae; genus Streptomyces; species Streptomyces sp. NPDC051219. Next base: position 24,358 of record NZ_JBFBAS010000049.1, on the reverse strand, counting down.
TGGTGTGGACGGTGACCTTGGCGTGAGTGGCCTTCGGGTCGACCGTGACGTTGATGCGGCCGTTGGAGGCCTTGACGTCCAGCTCGATGGCTCCGGCGTGGGCGGCGGTGCGGTTCTGCTGCGTCACTTCTGCTTCTCCTCGTTGGGTGGTGCGGGTTGGAAGGCCCGGGGCGGCCGGCTGAGTTGGCGACCTGGCGGCCGCCCCGGGTGCTTGCGACACCTCAATAATGCAGACTTCGAGTATTCATTTCAATAGTATGCATACATCGGGTTCGGGCTTCTTGTGTTCTGGCTGGTCAGACGACTACCGGTTAGCTTGATCGGGTGCCGCCCTCACGGGTGATGCTGGTGATGGGGGCGTTGTTCGTGCCGGCGACGTGCACGCCGCTGGAGTTGCGGGAGGCAGCCGAGCTGACTGCGTCCCGGACGGCGGCGGCCTGGTCAGCGGTGAGCGGGCCACCACTGCCGGCGGGGGAGTTGACGCGGATGGGCTGGTTGTTGTCCCCGTCGACCGTGACGCCCTGGCCGGCGACGGGGGTGCGACCGCCGCTCTTTCCCGTCGTCTTGCCACCGGCGCCCGGGCGGGCGCGGCGCGGCGGGGTCTTGCCGGTCCGGGCCCGCTCGGCCTTGCGCTCGGCGGCGGCCATCGCCGCGGCGGTGGGGCCGGCGCACTCGGTGCAGCCGATGCTGATGCCGGGTGCGGTGATGCGGCCGCTGTCCTCGCAGACCAGGCAGGCCGGGCCCTTTGCGGGGGCGGGCATGCCGTAGGCCCGGCGGTACTTGGCGACCGAGGGGATCTTCAGCTCGGTCTCGCCCTTGTGCTTCCTGCCGCCCTCGGTGCCGGCCGACTTCGCGGTCTTCGGCGGGTCGGCGGGCACGCCGCCGGCCTGGAGGTTCCAGGCGCCGCGCAGGACGGCGGAGACGGGGGTGAAGGCGAGGTTGAGGGCCTTCTTCTTCGCCTTGCGGATCGGGGTGCGCACCGCGCGCCTGATCCGGGTCTTGGCCTTGCGCTTGGCGTACTTGGCGACGTACTTGGCCGCGCCGGTGATCTCTGCGGCGTAGTCGATCGGGGGCGGCGGCTCCTCGCCGAATCCGGCGTCGATGATCCACAGCGCTTCGGGCTGCGTGTCGACGTAGCCGTGGAGCTCGGCGTAGGTGCGGAAGTGGCCGGGGTCGACGAGGGGTTCGGGCCAGAGGTGGCCGGCGGGGCAGAGGACTTGGACGACGTCCTGGACGCCGCGCTCGTGGAAGAGGGTCAGGCCGGTGTCGGCGGCGCAGATCGGGCAGGTGACGGGGAGGGTCTGCCAGACGGTCCGCAGGGTGTGGGCCGGGTCCTGCTGGAGGTACATGAATCGGCGCTCGGCGGTGATCCGGTAGTAGCCGGCGGCCGGCTCGTTGGGCCGCAGCGGGTTGAAGGTCATAACGGACTCCCGTGATCTTTCGGGCGGGGAACAGGCGGGAACGGGGAGGAACCTGCAGGTCAGAGCGGGGGAACGCTGCCGGAACGGGGGCCCGGGGGCGGAACACTGTTCCCGATCTCTCGAGGCGTTCCGCCCGCGTTCCCGAGCTGTTCCGGACCCCTGACCTGCATGTTCCTCACGTGTTCCGGACGATCAGGAGCCGTCCGCGTCCTCGCCGGTGATCTTCTTGAGGTGCCGCAGGCAGTAGCCCTTGACCGTGCCCGCGCCGGGGCGCGGCCGGTAGCTGTCGGTCGTCCAGGACTTGCCGGCGGGGGCGAGCACCGCCTTGATCGCTGCCTTGAGCGCGGCGGCGCGGGCGGCCTCCTGCTCGGTGGCGTCGTCGCCGTCGAAGGCAGCGAGGTCCCAGCGGTCGGGGTCGAGCTGGGCGAGGCCGGCCGCGATCTCCTCCAGCTGAAGGCCGCTTGGGTCGCTGAGCGCCTGGAAGACCTGCCGGATGGAGGAGATCAGCTGGGGGACGGTGTCCTGCACCTCTCCCCCGGTCACGAACGTCTCGGCGCTCGCGTCCATCAGCTGCTTCAGCGTGATGCGGCTGAACTTCGCGGACTCGGCGTCGATGTCCACCAGGCCAGCCTTCGCCCGCTCCTTGCCGCGGCGCAGCAGCTCGTCGTCGGTGGCGTAGCAGGCGCGGTACGGGATGGGCTCGCAGTAGGCGCTGCCGGCCATCACGTACGCCACCGACGCGTCGTTGAGCTGGTCGCCCATGGCGGGCACGAGCCGGTCCGCGCGCCAGCCTTGGGCGAGCATGCCGTCGCCGAGGATCTGGACGACGTCGTCCTTGTCGCAGGCGGCGAGCACCTGGACGGGCAGCTCGACGAGCCACGTGTTGTCCTTGACCTTCTCCTTCGTGACGCCCTGCCCGGCAATGATCTCCGTGACATCGCTCTTCGCCGAGGTGATCGCCAGTTCGGCGAGCATGCCGTCCAGGTCCCAGGACACCTGCCGCTTGGCCTCCTCGTCGTAGTAGCCCTTGCGGCTCTCGCGGACCAGGGCCGGGAACTCGTCGACGACGACCGTGATGCCGGGCCGCTTGCGGGAGGTGACCCAGTTCTCCCCCATGCCGAGCGGGGTGAACAGAGAGGGACGGCCCTTGCCGATGTCCAGCGCCCACTGCAGGGCAGCCCGGGCCTGGGCCGGAGTAGTCGCTACGACGTGCATCGCATGGCGCAGGCCGCCAAAGCCGGATCCGGCACTGCCCAGGTCGATCCCGATGATGATCTGGTCCTCGGTCGCGGTGAGCGCGTCCAGAATGGCCCGCAGAATCGTGGACTTTCCGGAACGGCTGGCGCCGACGACATTGACGTTGGTGCGGCACATCGGCAGGGCCAGGGAACGGCCGGCCATGTCGGCGCCGATCTGGGCCTGGTGAATGTCCTTCGTGGAAATGGACTGCGGCTTGCGGTAGGGGAGTTCGGGAACGGCCTGCCAGGGATTGTCGCCGGGCACGCGAATGACGCAGTAGTTGCGGGACTGCGCGGACTGCTGCAGCAGGATGCTGCCGGTACGCACACCGGGCAGGCATGCCTCCAGCAGGTCCAGCCCGGCAGAGATCTTCTCCGGGCTCATCCGCTCCAGCCAGACGTGGATCTCGAAGCCCCACGCGTGCGGGTCGACCCGCAGCGCGGAGAGGGTGACCTTCAGGTCCTCGGTCAGGGCCTGGCGCATCATCTGCTCGAACATCCTCGGCGTCATGCCGAGGATGACCTGCTGGGGAACGCCGGCCTCGATCTGCTCCAGCTTCTCCATCTCCTCCTCGGTCACCTCGACATCGCGGCCCAGCCAGGAAGCGCCGGCGAGGTTGAGCACCAGGGCGCCGAGGAAGCCCCACACGTCCGCGAATCCGTACGCCGCCGCATCGGCCACGATCAGCGGGCCGTAAGTGACGCCGGCACGGAACGCGACGACCTTCTGCGCGTGCTTCTTCGCGCTCTGCGCGACGACCAGCTGCTTACCGGCCTCCAGCTGCAGAGCCACGGCCGCCGCCCGCTTCTCCTTGCGCTGCATGAGGGCGCGGCCGGCGCGGCGCGCGGCGCGGTCGGCCTCCTTCACGGTGGCCAGGGCGAGGTTGACGTCCGCGCGGGCCTTGGCACCCTCGACCCCGACGACCCAGGCACGCATCCGCTTCTCACCGCGGAAGACACGCGGCACGAAGCCGTGGACGGTGCGCTGCCGGGCCGCGGCCTTGCGCGCCCGCCGCCGGGCCTGCCGGCCGATGTAGCGGGCCCGAGCCTTGCGGCCTTCCGGGGTGCGCAGGGCCGGGTTGATCCAGGGACGGTCACCCTCGGGGTCGGGGCGCAGCTCCCACTCGTCGGCGGTGTAGACGGTGCCCTCCACCGCGCGATCGTGCTCGGGCTCCGGCTCGGGCTCCGGCTCGTCGACCGGTACCGGCACGACCGGGACGGTCGGGGCGGCGGCCGGGGCGGCCGGCTTGGTGAAGTCGACCGGCGCCGCCTCGGCGTGACGGGCCGACGGCAGCACGGTCACCGTGGCGGTCGGGCCGTCGCCGTACAGCGCCTCATACACCGGCTCGAGGTCTTCGACCAGCCTGATCAGCACGTCACGGGCCTTGGAGCCCTGGTCCGGGCCGACCACGCCGAGGTTCTCCATCACGTCCATGACCTGGGCGGTCTTGTCCCACCCGATGCGCAGCTTGCGCTGGAGCATCGACTGGGAGCCGAACTGGGTGGAGACGAGCAGCTCGGCCGCGTCCCACAGCAGCTTCCGGTCAAGGGCACCGCTGCCGATTTCCGTCGTGGTGTCGATCTCGGTCATGCTGGTCACGCCTCCATTGGGGTGGGCGCGAGACGGGTGCCGGGCTTCGCTTTGGTCGGTAGAGACCGGCGGTTTCGTCTCGCGCTCTTCAATTGGTTGGTCTTCGCCTTACGCGGCGGCGGCCGCTTCGTTCGCGCCGCCGGGGCAGTCGTTGCAGACGCCGTACCGCTTGGGGATCTCGTAATCGCGCTCGTTCTTGCAGGCCGGGCATATCCGGCGGGCCCGCAGCGCCGTGTGGATCGAGGCCCACATCGCCTCCGTCATCTGCCGTCGCGGTAAGGCCATTTCGACGCGGTAGAGGTACGCGAACTTGTCGCCGCTACGGGTCCGCCAGCCCAGTTGGCCGGCGACCGGCTGGCCGCCCGGCCGGAGTCCGCGGGCCTTGAGCTGTCGCATCGTGGCCCACTCCTCCGGGGGCGGCCCCATCCGCCAGGGCCAGGTCGGGAGCCCGAACCGCTTGCCTTCCGGATCGAAGTACCGACGGTTGACCCGTGGCATCACGCACTCCGCCGGCGCAGCTTCGCCTTGCCGATCCGGTCGTAGACCCACGTCCGGCTCGGCTCGCTCTTGTCGCGCTTGTTGCGCTCCTGACGGCGGCGCATCGTCTCGGTCTTCACGTCCGCCGGCGTCACGTAACGGCCAGCCTTCAGCTCGTCCGCGATCCACTGCTCGATGGCCTCGTTCTCGTCCGCCGAGGCACGCTTCGCGGTGACCGCGGCGGCCTTCTTCGCGCCGGCCGACAGCTTCCGAACGGTCGTCTTCCCGGAGGCCTTACGCGTGCGCGCGGATGCGGTATCGCGCGTCCGCGCGGGCGCGGATTCAGACGTGCGTGCGGACGGGGGGACGGACGGGTTGATCTGCGGAGATACCGTCCGCAACAGGGGCTTTCCAGACGGGTCCACAAGCCCCGTCACGGACGTCTCGACGGTCCGCGTGGGGAGGATTGCGACCCCCTGGGCGGACGCGGTCACGGACGCTTCAGGCTCCGTCTCGAGCGTCTTGCCGGACAGCTTCGCGGACGCTTCCCGACGCCAGGCGCGGGCCTCGGCGAGGTCACCGAGGACGACCGCCAGACGAGCCTCCGCCTCCACCCGCAGGCCGAGCATGTCAGCCGACAGCAGCCGCAGAAGATCCTCCGGCATCTCGTCCTCGCCAGCGCCCTCGTGGACTCCGTACGCGGCCTGCCAGGCGTCCTCCTCGGACAGCTTCTCGTGTCCGGCAATAGCCCGCAGCCGACGGGCAGTTGCCCACACCTGGGGCAGTTCGCTCTTGCGCTGCTCCCGCGTCTTCGCCGCGGCCTTGCGGGCCTGGCGGGCCTGCTTCATCAGCTCGCGGTACTCGCGGTGCCGGCCGAGCTGGACCAGCTGCCACACCATGATCGGGATCACGGACGAGGCGGCCAGGACAGAGCCGAGGATGACGCCGTACTCCTCGCCGCCGACGTGCGAACCGTGCCGGTAGTTGACCCACGCGGCCAGGCCGGCGAACGCGTAGATCGCGATCCGGTACGGCCACGGCGAGCGCTGCTCCTTCATGGCCTTGGCCTCGCCGGCCGTCGCCGCCCAGGCCGAGCACTCCAGCATCACGGGCAGCAGGCCGACCAGCAGGTAGCCCACCCAGCCCATCTCTTCCACGATGCCCGTGGGCTTCAGCGACGCGGCCTGGGAGATGAGCGCCGGCACGATGCTGCACGCCATGACCGCGAGCGCCGCCGACAGGTCCAGGTGCTCCGCCAGCCACTTCGGCGCCGCGTTGAGCCGGGCGACGAACTGCTCGCGCCGCTCCTTGCGCCGACGGGCCTGCTCCCGGCGCCGCTCCTTGTCGGCTCGCTCCTTGGCGGCCAGCTCGGCCTGCTTCTTCGCGAGGTCGGCGGCCTCCTTGGCCTCTCGGTCCTTGCGGATCCGATCGGCCTCGCGGTCCTTGGCCTCCTGCTCGGCTGCCTTGCGCGCCAGCTCCTGCTGGAACGCCAGCTGCTTGTCCTCACGGGCCAGCCGGGCCTGCAGCTCCTCGGCCTCACGGGCCTGTCGGGCCCGGGACTCCTGGTCTTCCCGCTTGGCGGTGCGGAAGTCGGTGATGCTCATCGGGTACCTCCAGCGGGGGCCGCCGCGTGCGGGGCGTAGTGGTACAGGGCGACGACCAGGGCGATGACGGCACCGACTGCGAGACGCTGGCCGGCGTCGGCCATGAGGCCGAGCAGCCAGGCGCCGCCGGCGACGGCGAGGGGGATCTGCGCCCAGTTGAGGTCGGAGAGTGCGCGGGTCAGGCCGGCACGGATCTCGATCACGGCGCTGAAGCCGCGCGCGTCCAGGTAGGCCAGGCCGGCGACCGGGAGTGCGAGAAGAATGCGCTGCCACCAGCTCGCCTCAAGGCCCAGCGCCCAGGCGGCGCCGAAGAGAATCAGACCCGTGATGGACCAGGTGGTGACCACGGCCTGAAGCCAGACCAGGGAGGCCTTCGTCTCGTCAGTGGTCGGGGTGTCGGTGGCGGTCGTGGCGCTCATGCGGCCCGCACCTCCGCCACCAACTCGCGGACGGCGGCCGCGGAGGCGGCGCCCATGCCGACCCCGGCCTTGCCGATGGAGACCGGCAGCTCCGGCTCGGTGTGCAGCTCGTCCGCGCGGGCGATGTTCTCGTAAGCCTCGAAGTCGGCCTCGGACCAATCGGCCGGGTCACCGTGCGCGTACCGGAACAGCAGCGCCGGCGCATCGACCGACTCACCGAGGACCACCCGGTGCAGCTCCGCCACCCGGGCCGCCTTCGCCTTCTCGCCGGCCTTCGTCGCCTCACCCTCGTCGATGCCGAGCATCACGTCGGCCAGGAACTCCAGCCGCTCCGCCCGCTCGTCCGCCGACTCGTCCGGCGCGCCCACCCACAGCTCGGTCTTCACACCGGTCAGCAGCTGGAGCTCGAAGAGGGCCTCGACCCGGGCCAGTTCAGTGGACTGGGAGGCGGGTCGGTGACCTGCAATCATGGTGTTCACGGGTCGTTCTCCGTTTCAGTCGGACGGCTCGTGCGCGGCTCTTCGGGTCTCTGCCAAGACCACCCGGAGGGCCGCTTTTTTTGCAGTTCAGACGGCACTTGGACATGCCGAATAAGCGCTTCCTTGGCCCGGGAGGACCGCGGAGCAACTGAGTCCGACGTTATTCACAGTAGAGTTGTGAGTCAACACCTACATTGCGATTCCACTGTTTGGCGGTGGACATTCGCAATCCGACTGATGTTGTGAGATGGTGACCGCGCTGACATCACGAGGAGGAGGAACACATGCCGTACGGCCTGGTAGTTCGCTTCACCGCACGAGACGCGGCGGCAGCCGCTGCGTTCGACCAGCTGGCCGTCGAAACCCTGGAGGGGATCGAGGCCGCTGAACCCGGAACGCTGGTGTACGTCAACCACACGCCGGTCGACGAGCCGGCCGTGCGCGTCTTCTACGAGCTGTACGAGGACCGCGATGCGTTCCTTCGGCACGAGGAACAGCCGCACGTGAAGCGGTTCCTGGCCGAGCGTGAGCAGTACTTGATCAGCACCGAGGTGACGTTCCTCGACGAGGTGGCCGGCAAGCGGCCTGCATCTGCACGGGAGAGGTAGTGACGGACGATCAGCAGCGGGCCTTCGGTCGGCGCGTCAAGGAGTTCCGCAGAGCAGCGGGCCTTGGGCAGCCAGACCTGGCCGCGCGTCTCGGCAAGTCCGCGAGCTGGATGTCCCAGGTAGAGCGCGGGCTGATCCCCGTGCGCAATCTGGACATACTGCGCGGCCTTGCCTATGAGCTCGGCGTGGCCCTCCATAAGCTCGAGCCGTCCCTGCCGACGGCCGGGCCGGAGGAACAGCCGGAGCCGGCACCTGTCAATTACCTGGACGGGGCGCGGCTGCTGATCTCTGGCCACCCAGCCTTGGACGTGCTGCTACCCAGCGCGGAACGAACCGACGAGCAGCCCGTATCCGTCGCTGACCTCGCCAGGCGCGTCGACACCGCTTGGGCTTTGGCCCATCGATCCGAGTTCGCCGAACTCACCGCTGAACTGCGGACGTTGGTGCCCGCCCTCGAGCGTGCGGTCAGGATCTCCGACGGTGACGAGCGGACAGCGGGCCTCCGCCTTCTGGCCCGCACCTACCAGGCGCTGTCGGCGTCGTTCGTCCGCCAAGACGAGGCCGATGCCGCCTGGGTCGCCGCAGACAGAGCGATCGGGGCTGCCGAGGCCTCCGGCCAACCGCTCGAGGTCTGCGCAGGGATGTTCCGTCTCGCGCACGCCTTCGTCCGACTCAAGCGCCTTGACCAGGGAGAGCACGCCGCACGGACTGCGCTCCAGACGCTCCGCGATCACCTGGGCGACCGGTCGCCGAGCCCGGAGGAGAGCTCGATCATCGGGTCGCTGCAGCTGGTACTGGCGCTGGTCCACTCCCGGGCAGGACGACGCGCTGACGCGAAGGCCGACATTGAGGCCGCCAGAAAGGTTGCCCAGGCAATGGGCGCCGATCGCAACGACTACGACCTCGAGTTCGGCCCGACCAACGTTGAGATCCAGGCGGTCGCCACCAACGTTGAGCTCGGCGACGCCGGCGAAGCAATCGACATCGGGGAGGCACTCGACGCCTCCGACCTGTCACCCGAGCGACAGGCACGGCTTCTGATGGACCTGGGCCGGGCCTATGTCCAGCGCCGACAGACAGGTGAGGCCCTAGAGTGCCTGCTTCGCGCAGAGGAACTGGCCCCCGAAATGCTTCGCTCGCACACGGCAGCACGGGCGGCGATCCGGGAGCTCGTCCTGATCAGCGGCGACTCGGCACCTCCGGAGTTGCTCGAGCTCGCTGACCGAGCAGACGCCCGAGATTCCTGATCAACAGCCGCGAGCCCGAGAAGGGAGGCACCCACATGTCGTCTGACCGCACCAAAGCGGAGGCTGAAGGCGCCGCTCATCAAACTGACGTGGTCTACGTGGTCGGTAGCCCAGACTCACCGCTGGTGAAGATCGGCCGTACTGGAAAGATCACCCAGCGACTGGCACAGCTGCAGCGGATGTCGCCCGTGCCCCTGGATGTCTTGTGCACTATCCCCGGCGGTGTGGTGCTCGAGGCGGCACTTCACAGACGGTTCGCATCACAGCGCCGTCATGGAGAGTGGTTCGAGCTCGGCCATGATTCGGCTGACGCAGTCCGCTCCGCGGTCATTGGCTTGGGCATCGTTCCAGCGCCACGGCCAGTGCAGCCCTCGCAGCCACGGAGAGAGCGAGAGCTATCTGCCCACTTCCTCGTCCCACGTGTCGCGCCGAAGACACTGAATAAATGGGCTGTGCCGCGCGACCCGGAGGAGCGGGTCGTGCAGGAGTGGCTGGACAGCAAGACGGAGTCGCTCCACTGCAGTAACTGCAGGTGTCCCCTCGGGATCCACTCGCCCGTGCGACCTCACATGTGCGAGCAGACGCTTCCCTATGACGACTGGTGCCTGTGCACGGGATACGAGGGCGATCTACCTTCCCCGCTCGAGGGATACGACCTGCCCGGGCAGGGCTGGAGACTTTGGCGTGGCTGACTACCTCGCCTGCGTGAGTCCCGCACCTCCCCCAAGCTTCCGAAGAGGAGAATGTTCACCGTGAGTACCAAGATCCCGCCGTAAATGACCAATGGCCGCCCTGCGGACACAGGAACGGCCATCGAGCGACTCCCCAGCCTGGCAGCAACCGGAGTCGTGGTCAGCGCGGTGACCGCGCCGGGTGCCTCGGACACGAGGCCCGTGTGGTCACCTACCCATCAGAATAGACGGCGTCACCGGGTGAAGCCCAGCACGGGCTCGCTCTGGTGCTCCGCGTCACAGTTGATCAGCTGATCCACGGCTCCCTCATCAAGGGACCGTAAGTGTCAAACCTGGACAGCCCAGTCGCGCATGCAGCCGCGCATGCGCACAGTTCTCACCATCTCCGATCCGGCGATCCCGGCTTGCCCGCATCGGGCTTGCCAGCCCTTCGCGGAGATGGGCAAGCCTGCCCCCTGCTCTTTCCGTGTTCTGGGCAAGCCATTGGGCAAGCCCCGATGAGGAGTGTTTACGGCACAACATCCACTAGGAGGTGTGCCGTGCTGGACCACGGACAGGCGCAGGCGCCACACAACGCAGACATCAACCGCTGCACGCCGAGGTTGGGTAACCTCAGGCGCCGCGTCGCCGCTGACTCTGCGACTGCTCCGTCGCCGGCGGGGACTCTCGCTGGGCACGGCCCCGACATTCCAGTGCGCCCATACGTTGAGGGCATCCGCCCTGCCGTCTACCTCCTGGCAGCAAGGGGTGGGGCGTGAGCATTACTGATCCGAACCTGCTCGATGACGCCTTCGAGGCGGCTCTCGGCCGGCGCGCACCGTTCACGATGGTTGGTGACTGGGTGCTGCTTTGTGGGGCGTCAACCGATGCCAGGACCCTGTACTGGTCTCTGTCCTCGCACATCAACGTGACGCGTGACGATACCGAGGTCTGGCCTGGCCTGGTCACTCTGGCCAGACTCCTGCAGCTAAAGAAGCCCGAGCAGGTGGCGCGCTACATGCTGGAGCTCGAGGCGATCGGCGCTGTCGACGTCATGCGGTCGCAAGTGGGGCTGGTACGTCGGAATCGCTACGTGATTCACCAGACGCCGCCTGCCGGGTACAGCGGGGCGCAGTCTCTGGGGCAGTGGTATGGCCTGAATCGGCCGTCTCAGCAGAGCGGAGAGGCAGAGACCCAGGAGCAGCGCAAGCAGCGGGAGGCGCAGTTCGATGCATGGCTCGAGGCGGTGCGTGTGGGGTTGAAGGCGCACTGCGAGCGGGTCTCGGAGGAGCGCAAACAGGCCCGCAAGGCGCGCCTGCCCGAACCTCCCGTCGTTCTGTTCCATCCGCCACGGATCGAAGACTTCCGTACCCCTCTTTGCGGGGGTACGGCGCGACCTGTGGAAATGCTTGAGTCCTGTGCTCACGAAACAAAGACCGCAGGTCAGCCCGGCCCCCCTTCCACGGGGGTACGTACCCCCGTGGAAGGGGGGCCCGTACCCCCGTGGAAGGGGGTTGAACAAGACCAAGAGAAACAAAACCAAGAACAACAAGACGACCGAGCGCCTGCGGCGCGTCGCGCCGCTGACGGCCGGAGGCCTCCTACAGGTAGTAGCGCGCGCGGGACGGGCGGCAATGCCGCGCCCGGCGGCGCCAAGGCGCCGAAGAAGTCGTCTGGCTCTGGGGTGAAGAGCAAGGCCGCGGTCCGGATGACAGCCGAGCAGGCAGCTGCAGTACGCACGGTGGAGGCTGCGTTTCCCGCTGAGTTGCGTTCAGCGTTGCCGCAGTACCGGCCACCGGTGCTGCGTGACGCAATCCTCGACGGTCTCAGGTGGCGCTCTGCCGCTCAGCTCGCCGAACGGGTCGACCGGCGCTGGTTCGCTTGGGGCTTCGCGAGGAAGGCCGACAAGGCCGCTGGCGGTGAGGGCCTGTCCAGCCCCGTCGGCGTCGCTGTGAAGCTGGTCGGGGACGGAGACTGTCGCGCCGCTCGGTGTGAAGACGGAATCGACATTGACACCGGCCTAGCCTGCCCGCGCTGTGAGGAACGCCTCGCGGAGCGCAAACACCGCCGAACTGTCCGCCGCATCGCTGACGTCCCTCGTCAGCACCCTGTACACCAAGAGCTGCCGATCCCGGTGGCGGCGCACTGCGAGGACTGTGGTGTCGGCATGATCTGGGACACCGAGGACGGGCTTTGCGCTCCGTGCCGAACTCTTCAGGGCGAACCTTCCCTGGGCGGCCCCGCCACGCAGCCGCTGGCCAGCGCGACCTGCGAGGGGCTGGACGGAACAGCCTGCGGTCGTCCGCCCGTTGTTGATGGACTGTGCCGCCGATGCCTGGCCGCACACCTGCAGCGTGAGCCGGCGGAGGCCTGATTCCGATGTCAGCGGCACGCCCCACGTTCGACCACAAAAACTCCGAGGACGGGAACCGAGCAATGCCGAGCTACGACGTCGTTCACGACCCGGCCGCGGTCATGATCCATCACAAGGTCATCACTAGTCGCCAGCTGTCCGCCCAGGACCTGGGTGTCTACGTGCGTTTCGGCTATGCCGCCACAATGTGGCACACCCCTGATCTCGACCTGCTGGTAAGCGAGTTCAAGATGCCGCGGGAAGAGACCGAGGCCGCCCTGCAGCGCCTCGTGGCCCTGGAGCTGCTGGACGAGATGCCGGAGAGGAACCAGCGATGAACGCCAAGACCTACACCGAGGGTCTGGCTGAGCTGCGCGAGGTACGGGACGAGATCAAGCCGCTTGAGCGGCAGCTCGCGAAGGTCCAGGCGGAGCTCGACAAGCTGCAGGCCAGGCGGGACCAGAAGATCGTGGAGTTGGGGGTGTTCGAGAAGGCCAGGGCCGATCGTCTCGCGACGTCCGCAGGCGTTTCGGTGATCGACGTCGTCGCCCTGGTGCCCTCTCTCGGGCCTCAGGAGCCCGAGAGCGCGCCTACGGGGGCCGCGCCGACCGATTCTGCCGCCGGTGATCACCCGGAGCCGCAGGCGCCCGCACAGGCGATCAAGGAACCGGCTGGTGCCCCGGCGCCCGATCTGCAGCGCCAGGACCCGGAGAGCGGTGACCGCGCGGCGGCGCTCAACCGACTGCGAGTGGCAGCCGCCGACGGCGCTTTCGACCTGGAAGTGCTCGACGAGCCCGCTGCGGCTCCCGTCCCCGCCCCGGCTCCGGCGCCCGTGCCGACCGGGGAGCAGGAGCGGATGCTGCCGTCGATTCCCGAGGGGGCGGCTGGTGACCGCTGGATCTACGCCGAGCCGAACCTGACTTCGAAGAGGCCCAACTTCAAGCAGGCCACGCGGCAGATGGCCTTCCTGGACACCGCGACCGGCGTGCTCGTGTGGCAGGCCGGCACGGTCACCCTGGACCTGGGGCGCGCGAGTGTCGCGGAGATCCTCACGGCCGTGTACGCGACGGTTCCGGCGGATGTGGAGCGCATCTACATCACGGCTGGCGACCCGTGGCACCAGAACGCCGGGCGCCACCCGTGGCTCAAGGACGCCGTGGCCGAGTGGCTGAACGGACCGCTGCCGGACGGCTGGCAGGTCGAGTCCTCGCGAGGCAAGGACCGGCAGGCCGGGCACCTGGTCCACCCCCGCAACCCGGTGGGCCGCTGGCAGCGCGGCAAGGACCAGCACACCGAAATCCGCAGCGTGGGCGAGTGGTTCGACCCGGCCGGCGCCGACCCGGCCACCGTCCGCGCCGCCTTCGTCGAACTGTGGAAAGCGCTGCGCCGACACTGGGACGACGTCGTGCTGATGGGCTCGCCATCACAGACTGGCCGAGACCTGTGGTCGCGGACCATCCCCGCCAAGGCCGGCGCGAAGTGGGCGGACGGCTACCCGGTCATGTCGCAGGAGATCCGCGGCCTGCTGCACGCCACCGCCGGCCAGGGCCGAACCGAACTGATCACCCCGCCGCGCGTGCCGGAGCGGGTGCCCGGCTGGTACGAGGCCGACCGCACCTTCGCCTACGCCAAGCACACCTGGACTTCCGGCGTCGGCGTGCCGCAACGGGTGACGGCGGCCGCGTTCGCGGCCATGAGCGAGAAGGAGCAGGCCGACGCGCTGTTCTCCCCGAGCCACTGGCAGGTGCGGGTGACCATCCCGAGGGACTGGGACCACGTGGGTCTGCTGCCGGCACCGGCCCCTGGTGAGCGGGCCTGGCACTACCCGTACGAGGGCGGCCGGACCTTCGTCACCTGGGCGGGCGGTGCCGAGGTCAACCTGGCGCTGCGTAACCCGCTCCAACCGTGGCGGATCGAGATCCTGGACGGTCTGGTGTGGGAGAAGGGCGACCCGCTCAAGGAGTGGTCGAACAAGCTGAAGGACGCGTGGCGTTCGCTGCGCGCCGTGGGCGAGGTCCACGGGGATGAGCAGCAGCGGCAGGCCGCGCGGCTGGCTTCCCGCGCGGTCCGCAGCATCCTGCTGTACGGGATCGGCACGTTCGCGCAGCGGCCGCGGATCACCACCGGCTCGCTCGAGCTCGGCGCCGGCGGAGAGGTCCCCGAGATCCCGGACGGCGCCCGGCTGACCGGCCTGACGGACACGCACGTCACCTGGGAGCGCAACGGCGGCTTCGCCCGCGACCCGTACGCGCACCCGGAGTGGGCGGCCGGCGTGTGGTCGGCGGCCCGGGCCGCGCTGCTGTCCGGCCCGACTGGCACGAAGGACCCGGAGACGGGCAAGCCGGCCCGCGCCGGTGCGCTGCACCTGCCGGCAGGGTCGATCCTCGCGTTCCGCACCGACGCCATTTACAGCTCGGTGCGACCGGATTGGCCCTACAGCGGTGAGCCGGGTGACTACCTGCTCAAGGGCGCGATGTCCTGGGAGCAGACCACGCCCACGACCGATGAGGAGTTCTACGTGCTGCAGGCCCTCGGCCGGCAGGCCCTGGAGGCGGAGGAGCTGTGAACGCTGAGGTGGCATGGGGCGGCAGGTGGGAGCACCCGGAGTGCGGGGAGTCCGGCGAGGCGGTGTGGGACGACGAGGACACCGCGTCGTCCGGGCACGACTGCGACCGCAATGGAGAGGTGACCTGGAGCGCCGAATGGGAGTGCCACGGCTGCGGCGCCGGCGGTGACGACCAGTTCGACGACGACACCACGACGTACGCCGATCACGAGTGCGCCGAGGACGAAGGCGACGATGAGGGGGTGGCCGCGTGACGCCGCGCAGGAGGCGGGCACCAGGCCGCGGCCGCCGTGCCCAGCGCAATGAGGCCGCGCGGCTCACCGACCAGCTGATCGCCGAGGGCTTCAGCAAGAAACAGGTCGGCGAGATCCTCGGCCGCAACCCGAGCCTGGTCAGCCAGTTCTTCACCAGGAACAAGGGCGCCAGCTTCGTGGAGGCCCTGCGGGCCGTTGTTCAGGAGGTCCAGGCCGGCGGCCCGCGCGACATGGAGAGTCTGAAGGCCCTGGCAGCGGGACATGTGCGACCGCGCCTGAACCGCGAGGGCTACAAGGCCCGGGTCCGCGGCAAGAACCACGGCCGGGCGGAGAAGGTCGTGAAGGACGAGAAGGGCCGCCCCGTGATCGGCCCCGACGGGAAGCCGGTGAAGGCCTGGAGTTCGTCCCTGGCCAAGGCCGGTAGGCAGCACATCGCCTCCGGCGCCTCCCGACTGCGGCCGGTGGTGGAAGAAGCGGCCAGGAACCACGGAAAGATCGCTTTTACCGTGCGGGCGAAGAAGAGGGCGTTCACACACGACGCCGGCCGTCTGGCCGACTCCCCCGGGGTCCGACGCAATGTCGTCCAGCGCCCCGACAGCACCGAGGAAAGAGCCTATGGCCAGAACGTGGGCGGTCCCGGCTCCGGAGAACAGGGCTTCGACGCCGTCCAGTTCAAGGCCATGGTCGATGCCGCTGGCGGCGACGTCGCCGCCGCGGTGCGCAACTGGCTCGTCATGACCGGACGCCTCGACCCCGACGCCCCCATCGTCGGCCTGGAGATCCGCGCTTGGAAGACGAACCGTTAGACCGACGCTGACCGCCGCGGGTACCTCGCGGCGGCCGCGTTCACAGTGCGGTCCGCCGCATCCGCGTCTGGTGGCCCAGGGAGTTGAGCACCTGGAGATGGCCCCGGCAGACGGTTGTCTGCCGGGGCCATCTCCGTCACCCGAACACAGAAATGCATTCTCTTGCTATGCATACGTGAACTATGCATAATGGAGATATGCGGAGCGGTTCCGCGCAACCCCGTAGGAGGGCACGTGGCCATCAGTACCCGGACCGAGAACGACGACCTGGACCCGAACAAGCACGTCGTCCTCCCCGCCGCTGGCGGCACCGACGTCCTCGGCGTCGTCTTCGACGAGCAGGGCGCCATCCCCTCCCGCGGCCGCTTTGCCGCATGGTCCCCGAAGGCCGGCACTCGCAACGGCGTCGTCGGGTTCTTCAACACCCTGGCGGAGGCCACCGACGCGATCGGCGCGCTGTACGACGCCCCGGCTCAGTCCGCCGAGCCGGAAGAGCCGTCCGAGGCCGCCGCCCCGAGCTGGCAGACCCTCAAGGGCGTCACCGCCCCCTTCGCCGTGTACGTCAAGCAGCCCGACGGCCGCATCTGGCCCGCCGGCGACCGGCGCACCCCCACCGGCCACCCCGTCACCGTCGTCCGACTGGAGATGCGCCACGGCCTCCGCTACGGCCAGACCGCCGATGGCCGCGAGATCAGCTTCTCCGGCGTCGCGACCAAGTGCTGGGTCCTGGCCGACCCGCCCGCCTGACTCACCCCAGCGGGCGGCCCGGGCGGGTCGCCCGCCCAAACTGCAGGGAGCACCCCCTTCATGACGAGCACCCCACCCTCCCCCGAAATCGCCTACGCCACAGCGCCGCCGCTGCACCTGGAAGCAGACGAGCTGACGCGGCTGCGGCGAGCCCAGGCGATCGGCGATCGCGAGTGGCTGCTGCGGTACGCCGCGCTGTCCGACCGGCAGACCCTGGGCGCCGACCCCGCCGACGGAAAGGCCCAGACGGCCGCCCTGCGGCCCATTGAGAAGCTCATCACCTTCGACACCGAGCATGGCACCCCGGCCGGGCCGGTCGCCCCCGATGACGCCCAGTGGGCCGACTTCCCCCGCGGATACGTCCGCCAGGAGTACCTGGCCTGGCAGGACGCAAACGACGCCGACATCGCGCAGATGCTCCCGAGCCGCGGTTCGGACGGAGAGCTGTACGAGGACGGACGCCTGCTCTGACAATCCCGGCCGCCGCCCCGCCAACGGCATGCAGTCCGCAAAGCCTTGGGGGGAGCTGGACGGCGACCACCCCCACCTGGAAGCCTCATCCAACGCTCAGAGAGTGAGAGACACCAAGATGATGAAGCCCCTGCGGGAGCACCAGGCCGAGGCCGTCGTCGCCGCAGTGAGCGAGCTCGAGCTGCCGGCGGGCGCACCGCTGCCGCCGACGGGTCTGCGCACCCAGGTCATCATGGCCACCGGCAGCGGTAAGACCCTCGTGGCCGTCCACACCTCCGAAGAGCTTACCGCCGACCGCGTCCTGGTCCTCGTCCCCTCCCTGGACCTTCTCGACCAGACCGCCCGGGCCTGGCGCGAGGGCGGCCGACCGGGCGCCTTCTTCGGCGTCTCCTCCCTCAAGTCCGAAGAAGTCGGCTTCCCCAACACCACCGACCCGAACGAGCTGGTGAACCTCACCCGCGGCCCGGGCCGCATCACAGTCTTCGCGACCTACGCCTCACTCGGCCTGGGCTTCCTGGAAGCCGCACACGCCGCGGGCCTCCCCCACTGGAACCTGATCATCGTGGACGAGGCCCACCGCACCAGCGGCCGGGCCGGAAAGCCCTGGGCCGTCGTCCACGACAACACCCGCATCCCCGCCGAGCGGCGCCTCTACATGACCGCTACTCCCAGGGTGTGGCAGGCCGGTGAGGTCGATGAGGACGAGCCCGGCCGCCGCGGCCCGGGCGAGTTGGTGGCCTCGATGCTGGACGACCCCGACGGAGTCTTCGGCAGCGTGGCGTACTTCCTGTCGCTGGAGGAGGCGATCGAGCGGGGCATCGTCGCCCCGTACCAGGTGCTGGTGGTCGATGTGCAGGACCCGGCGCTGAACAGCGCGCTGCGCACCGCCGGCGACGGCTCGGAACAGGTCCGCGGCAAGCGCCTGGGAGCGCTGCATGCCGCGACGCTGAAGGTGTCGGCGAAGGAAGAGCTGCGCCGCGTGCTCTCCTTCCATCAGAGGGTGGCCGAGGCCGAGGCCTTCGCCCTGGGCCTGCCCGGGAAGGCCGGTGAGCTGCACGCGAAGGACCCCGACCTGTACCCGGCCGAGGATGAGGTGTGGGCCGAGTGGCTGCACGGCGAGCACAAGCCGGCCCACCGACGGGGCGTCCTGGGGCAGTTCGCCGCCGGAGCGACGGACGCCGGCACCGAGACGGCGCTGTCGCTGGTCGCGTCCGTGAAGGTCCTCGGCGAGGGCGTCGACACCCGAGAATGCGACGCCGTCGTCTTCGCCGACGTCCGCGGCTCCATGCCCGACCTGGTCCAGGCCGTCGGCCGCGCGCTGCGCATGCACCCCGGCGAGGGCAAGATGGCCACCCTGGTCGTGCCCGCGTTCCTCGCTCCCGGCGAGACCCCGGACGCCATGCTCACCTCCCCCGCCTACACCGGACTGGCCAAGCTGCTGACCGCGCTGCGCGCTCACGACGCCCGGATCGAGAAGCTCACCGAGCCCAGCCGCTCCAGCGCCCGCGTACCCGAACCGCGCGAGGAACCCGCCGACATCGGCGAGGACCTGGACCAGGACGACGACGAGGACAGCGCCCCGGTCAGCCGGCCCGCGAAGGAGCTGCTGAGGTTCTCCGCCCCGCGCGACGCGCGCAAGCTGGCCGCCTTCATCGAGCTGCGCGTCCTCAACCCGGAGCGCGTGCACTGGCGGCGCGGCATCCAGGCCGCCCAGCGCTACGCCGCCGAGCACCAGGACCTGCGCGTGCCCTACGGCTACCGCACCCCCGCCGAGTGGAGCCCGGCCGACTTCCCGCTCGGCGTGTGGGTCACCGACTGCCGCCGGCACTACAACGCCGGCCGCCTCGACGCCGAGCGCACCGCGCAGCTGGAGAAGCTGGGCATGGTGTGGTCCTCGTTCGACGCCGGCTTCGAGGAAGGCCTGTCCGCGGCCGCCGGCTGGGCGGCCGCGCACGAAGTCGGCCTGGCCGCGCCGGTCGACGCCGCCCATGGCGAGTACCCGGTGGGCCGCTGGCTGAAGAACCAGCGGGCGGCCGCCCGCAAGGCCGCCGAGCTCGAGCGCTGCCGCGCTGCGGGCCTGCCTGCACCGGACGGCGGCACGGCTCCCCTGTCGGACGAGCGCCGGCAGGCCCTGGAGGAGATCGACCCCGGCTGGTGCCCGAACTGGGGCATCGACTGGCAGCGCCTCTTCCGTCTCGCTTGGAACCACACCAAGGCTGGCAACACGCTGCCGGACAAAGCCGGCCTGGTCGTTGCGGATGGCGAAGACCTGGGCAAGTGGGCCGCCGCCCAGCGCGCCGGCTTCGCCAAGCTGACCGCGACCCAGCAGTGGATGCTCACCAGCGTGCTGGGCATCACCGCGACGCCGGCCAAGCGCACACGGGCCGAGATGTGGGCCCAGAACCTGGCTGCCGCCCGGCAGTACCACGAGCGCGAGGGGCACCTGGAAGTGCCGCGCAGCCACACCGAGCAGGTCGGCGACCAAACCGTGCGGCTCGGCGCATGGATCAGCCAGCAGCGCGTGAAAGCCGCGAAGCTAAGGCCTGATCGCGCGGAGGAACTGTCAGCGCTCGGAATGCGGTGGCGTGAAGGGATTTGAGACCGGGCGGAGCGGACAGTCGCTTCGAGGCAGCGCAGACGCTTGAGGCAAGTGCCCGGCAAATCACTGCGAAAAGCGTGGAGCTTCAACAGGCCGTGGACACCGACCTCCAAGAACGTCGGCAGCAAACGAACGAAGCCATCCTGCTCTTCTCCCAGTACGCGCAGCGCCTGTACGGAGAGGGCCGCGAAGCCTACCTCGCCATCGAAGCAGGCCGCAGCAGCCTAAGCATCACCCCTCGCATCGACAGCGATGACAGCCGTGGCATCAACAACATGGTCATCTTCTGCTTCGCCCTGACCCTGGCCGTCCTTGCCCACCGTCACGGCCGCGGCCCTGACTTCCTCATCCACGACAGTCACCTCTACGACGGTGTCGACGAGCGCCAGATCGCCAAAGCATTTGCCCTCGCTGTCGAAGTAACCGAAGAAGAACGCATGCAGTACATCGTCACTATCAACACGGACATCCTTGGCGTAGCTGCCCAACGCGGATTCGACCCCGAGCCCTACATCCGTAGTCCCCGCCTCACCGACCACGAAGACGGCGGCCTCTTCGGCTTCCGATTCAAAGCCGTCGGCAAGGCGTAGCACCCTCTTCGCAGACGCCTCGGCCGCATACCCGGCGGTTGGCTGATCACCATCTCCCGCTCCCCACGCACCAGCAGCCCGGATCGATGGTCAACGACTGAGTAGGGCTGCGGCTTGGCCGGCAAAGCGTTAGAGGTGGCCTGCAGGAGTCTTCGCGGGAAGTCGTGCGGAGAAGGCGCTAAGGGGCCAGCTGAAGCTCAGTCACGCCGCATCACCCGTATGCCGCACTCAACGCCTCTTCCCGAGCAGGTAGATCGGCTGTGCGCCGCTCTGGCGGCCCGGAAGGGGCCTCGACGTCACGCCATACCGGCAACTTCGAGATCGGCCGCCTACGGCACCATTCTGCGGGTCGCTTTTCAGTAAGTTCGAGCAAGATTCCCGATTTTGCCCCGCTGCTGTCCTGTCTCACCGAAGGTTGACCGTTCTCACTGAAGGTTGAGCGACGGGCTTAGCGCCGCTTACCGAGTCCGGGAAGCCCACCGGGCACTGTGCGAACACTGTTCGACGATCCGTCGGTGGCGTGCTGCAGGGTTGCAGGAACAGGGGGCTTCTGCGCAGTTCTGAGCGGCGGCAGCAGAAGAGGTTCACCGCCCTGCGGAGGTGCCACGACGTCCCCTGAGGCTGAGCAGGCAGCGAGCTCCCCTGGTACCTGATGAGAGTAGAGGCGGCCCGTTCGGGTGTTGACCTTCGTCGTTGCGCCACAGTTGCCACATTGGTGTCGGATTGCGTCCGGGTTTCGCACGCTGCCCCCTCCGAGCGGCCACTGCCGCCAGACCTTCTTCGACTGGCTCCCATCGTGGCCCCCGAGCTCCGCCAGCGGTAGGGGCATCGCGATTTCGACCGCTCAACCTTCGGTGAGAACGGTCAACCTTCGATGAGGCAGGTCAGCTGCGGCTGTCCCGTGTCTCACCGAAGTTGACGTCGACGGCATGGAGAGCCCCTCCTTCCACGCCTCGGCTGGCCGGAGCTGGTGTGGGACGCGGGCTGGGGAAGCACCTAGCTCCTCATCGTTCGCGATGCGACCGCTGGGGCCTGGCGGATGTAGTCGAGCTACTCCCCCGGACCGCCCGTGATGACCGCGCCGTGAACGACATTGACGGCATGACGGGCGAGGCCGCCATCATCGCCAAGACGTTCGCCACGGCACTCGAGTCTGCGAAGCAGGCCACCGTCGAAGCGCTGCCTCCCGCAGAGATGGTCGCCTGACTTCCACCATGGGGCGGGAATAGAAAATCTTGCTCGAAACTACCCAAAGGCGACTCCGCAGAATGGTGCCGTACGTGGCAGATCTCGAAGGCGCTGGTATGGCGCGACATCGAAGCTGCTCCCAGGCCGTCAGAGCGGCGCACAGCCGATATAGGCCCCTCTCGAACAGGCGTTGAGCGCGGCAAACGGGTGACGCGGGGACTTGTGACTGAGCGCCGTAGATGGCCTGTGAGCGTTCTAGTTGGCCCGGGTGAGCGCAGGAGGTGGCCCGCAGAGGGTTGGCCGGTTGCGGTGCCGGCACCCCGGGCGCTGGAACGCGCCCGCCTCCTGCGAGCATGCCGTCTCTATGGGTTGCTTGCAGGGGGAGGTGGGGCCGTGGAAAAGCTGGTAGCGGAAGCCGTCACGGAGACACTTCGCGGCGGGGGCAGCGAGTCGGTCCATCTGTACGTAGCCGCCTGCGCCGAACGTATGGCGCCACTGTTTGTGGGCCTGCAGACTGGCGCAGCAGGCCGGGAAAGCAGACCTGGACTTCTACGTGGAGTCCGTGCGCGACCTCTGGCATGCCGACCGCCCGCTCTCCGGCGCCGCCGAGCGCATACGCGTGCTGGAGCGGTTCCCCGAGCTTCAGCCGCGCGACGAGGAGATCACTGACGTCGCCGGCACCTACACCTTCTTCGCCGCCCTCGTCCTGCGGTACGCCCTGCTGGCCAACGGCTCCGGGAGCGCCGATGACGCGGTGTCCTGCGGCTGCGGCCATGTGGCGCTCACCGCGATGGGGATGCTGGACCAGAACGTGGCAGGCGCCGACTTCCGCACTCAGGAGCAGCGGCTCCAGTTTCTCTCGGTATCCGGTGATGCCGCGGGGCTGTGGGGGGCAAGCGTCGAGGCGGGGCGGGAACGGTGCCGTACCGTGCTGGGCCGTGCCGCAGGCAGCTCGGGCTGAGGCCTTGTCGTACCCCACTCTTATGCTCGCTCGATGACGTCTTACGAAGGCACCCACCCCACCGTTCTCGCCCGGTTGGGCGACCGGCACGCACAGATCGACGAGCAACTCGCACCCACGATCCAGGCGATCTGGGAGTGCGGGTTCGACACCTTCACCTGCTGCCAGGACGTCGGCGAAAGCAACGCGGACTGGCCGGAGACGCTGCCGCACATGGCGGAGTGGGTGGAGTCCAGGCGCGGCTGGATGCTCATCGACTTCCCGGTCGACAGCGGCCTCGCCTTCCTCTCGGCCGTGGCGAATGCGGTCCGCGGGACGCGTTCTACGCCCGGATGACGCACTGGGCGGCTCCAGACGCATGGGACGTGACGGTCAAGGCGATGGACGTGGCGATGCTCCAGGAGGAGCTGGCATCGCGGTTTCGCCTGCAGCTGCTCCAGGGGGCTTCCCGGCCTACGACCTTCCAGAACTGACCCGGCGCCTCCGTGAGCACGCCGCGGGCCGCTCGGTACCGCCCGCCCCCGCCGACTGGAGCACCGTCGGCCGCTAAGCCCCCGCGTCGGCCTCGTAGGCATGTGCGGCATCCGCAGGCGGCAATAGCGCTGAACTGGCCTATCGGGCCGCTCAGTGCGACAGGACACGGGTGGTGATCCGGCGCAGAGTGGCGGGGAGTTGTCCCAGTGTCGGTGCCGTGGCGGGCGGACTGGGGATCACGCCAGGGTGACGTGCATGCCGCCCTCGGACAGGACATCGAGGACCTCGGCGAACAGGTCGGGCGGGTGATGCGGAACACTTCGCCGGGTGATCGTGATGCAGCCCGTCCTGGAGATATACGCACCTGACGGCTTCGACCTCTGGCCTGTCGCCGAGGTCGAGTCGTTTGGCTTTCTGCCTCTCAGTGGTGAGCTCGCACCCGCAGAGGTCGGGTCGGCGGTGATGCGCATCGCCAGCTGCAATGACATCGACCCCGACGGCGACCGCCCGCCTCGTCCGGCCGACGCACTTGACTCGTTCCTTCACGGACTGCTGACGTTCGACAACCTCTTCGCCGCCGGCGGCCTGCGGGTCACCGACAACTCCACAGGCGTCACCTTCCTGCCTGGCTGCTGTGATGGACTGGAGGACTGGCGCGACTGGCACCAGTTCATCGACGACGGCAGCCTGCTCGGTTTCGGCCACGACCCCGTGTCACCGGTTGCGGAGCGCTTCGGCGACACCGTCCGGCTCACTGTCAACGCCGAGCAGAGCGACAGTCCGGTGATCGAGCTGTCCGTCGCCGAGCTCCGCAACCTGCTCGCCGGTGCCGAGCGCGACCTGGCCGACTTTCTAGCGTTGGCAGCCGATTGGGCCTCCAGGCACCTGCCTGGCCACTGCGCTCCCGTCACAGCCGCCCTCGCCCGCGTTGTCGACCTTCCCGCGCCAGCCATACCGCCGGAGGCGTAGGACGGCGGGCCTGGCTTCGCCGGCCAAGGCGGGGCCCTGGATTGTCATGGTGTGCGACGCGGTGAGCATGTTCGCGTGTACCTGCCTGGGCACTTCGACATGTACGCCGACAGCCCCGGTCGCAGACGATCTCTCCGGCGTGATCACCGGAATCGCCGCCGCCTGGGCCAGCCGTTCATCGAGTGCCATGAGCGAGGCGCACAGCCAGACAGATCGAAGCCTCGTGACTCCCGGGGAAGCAACCACACACCGGGACCCAGCCGCACATGCCTACAGAGGAGCGGGGACTGCCTACACATCGCAGAGACAGGACATCTAGGGTCTGTTTCATTAGCGCTGGTCAGAGCCATTCATTGATGACGGCGATCAGCACTGTGGTCTCGTATCGGACGGCGAGTTTGTCGTACCTCGTGGCGACTGCGCGGTGTCTCTTGAGGCGGTTGATGGTTCGCTCAAGGAGCAAGCCGCAGTGCAGACATAGACGAGTCGGGGGCGGGGAATGCCCCTGTTATCGGGGTTGACGGCCTGTTGGCGCTGGTCACGGCCGTCCGTCGTTTGCAGGGCGCGCGGGCTGTGACGGGCGAGGGGGGTGGGCTGGGATGGCAGGAGGAGACACGGCTGTGCC